>NZ_AP019400.1:587500-929166 GCF_004295585.1 Cohnella abietis
GTTTATTGGAGGAATTGCTTTAGTTATTACGGGGCTAGTCGACGACGGTTATAAATCAAGGAGCCGTGAATTTCCCGTCTGGCCTAGATTACTCGTTTACATAGGAGTTGCATTCATTCCAGTCTGGCAGGGGATAACGATTCAAGGCGTTTCGTTACCATCTTCATCAGCTATGATTCTGTTTTCACCAGCCGTTGCTGCATTATTCACGGTTGTATGGGTATTTTCGCTTATCAATATGCTTAATTTTATCGATGGAATTGATGGATTGGCATCAGGCGTTTGCGTGATATCATCATTGACCCTCTTCGCAGCATCCCTGATTTTTAATCATAACGATACGGCAATGGTAGCCGTTGCATTAGCCGGATCTTGTCTAGCCTTTCTGGCGTATAACTTCCATCCTGCTCGTATTTTCATGGGGGATGCAGGAGCTACATTCTTAGGATTTACGCTGGCAGTAACGGCTATTGACGGCACTCTGAAAGGGGCTACGCTCTTGTCTTTATCAGTTCCCATGCTAGCGCTGGGGGTACCGATTCTAGATACGGTTATCGTGTTTTCTCGAAGGCTGTTAGAGGGAAAAGGTCTTCATCGAGCGGATAACCTCCACACGCATCACAGCTTAATGAAGTGGGGTCTAACCCAAGTGCAGACGGTATCTTTTCTGTACTTAATAGCTACAGTGTTTTCCTTGCTTTCCATCGTAGTCCTGTTAGTTCTGCACTGACGTTCCCCTTGAGCGTGTCAAATATGATACAATGAGCGCATATATCGCTTATTCTCGCTGACAAGGGGCTTCAAGGATGAATAAAACCAGACTGCAGCAATTAGGGCAGCTTCTGAATGCATCGGTCGTGTCTAAGGTGCTTACAGGAGCAGAGTGGGAACGTGAAGGCGGGAAAAAGAATCCTGAGGTTGGAGATGCTATCCAGCTTAAGAAAGTTTGTCTAATGGTTACTCGTGTAAGCGGAACACAGCTTATATGTATTGAAATAGCTGCAGAATTAACCTCAGTGGAGAAGCAATTGCTTGGATGGGCCGTTCAGCAAGGCGGAGTGCGTCCTGTATCCAACGCATCGGACCTGGAGCGCCAAGCAAGGCGTATGGGAGATTGGATTCAACAGTCCGTTACCGCAGGAGAGTGGAGAGCTGAAGTACCTGATCGTATGGAGCTTCGGAATAGATTGTTTGATGGAATGGTACCGTTTCTCTTACTGTGCGAGCAGATTGAAGATAAGGAGCCTGCATATGCAGAGCTGGAGAAGACCATTCACTCCTTCATTTCAGATGATACACTGCTTATTCCGCTAAGAGAGCACGAGTGGCTTATTCTGAGTAGTGATCGGATACTGACTGAAGCCGATAACGAGGGAGATGAGGTGCTGGGCCATGAGGAGACCAAAGAGCTCCTAGCTAACCTTGCCGAGGGCCTTCATCAGCTGATTACCGGGGAATGGGGCGGAGAGTGCCATATTGCGGTAGGGGAGCCGATTATTCCTTCCGAGAGTGTGGTCAGGATTGTTGGTACGTTAAGGGAAACCACATTCCTTGGGCGTAAATTCCATGTGGGAATGCAAGTCCACTTGCCGTGGCTCGTGCATTTAGAAAGATTGCTAAGCGGAATTCCAGAGATGGTAAGATCTCGATTTGTTGAGGAAATGATGGGTAGACCGGATTTATTCACCGACTCCGAGACAGTTTCCACGCTGGATGCATTTTTCTCCATGGACTGTAATGTTAGCGAAACGGCCAAAAAGTTATACATTCATCGCAATACTTTATTATATAGATTGGATAAGATTAAACACGAAGCAGGCTTGGATGTGCGCTCTTTTAACGATGCAGTATTAGTTCGGATCTTATTGCTATTGTACAAAGTCACGAAAAGGAAATGAATTTTTTGTACGGTTTGTGCATAGTCATTTTACCCTAGTGTGGGTTAAGATAAGTCTGTACCTTCAAACGGATTTTAGGGGGAAATGTACAATGGCAGGCGTTCGCTTAGAAAATGTGTACAAAAAATATGCAGGTACTGATAAAGCATCAGTAACCGACTTTAACCTGGATATCCAGGACAAAGAATTTCTAGTTCTCGTTGGTCCTTCCGGTTGCGGTAAATCGACCACACTGCGTATGATCGCAGGTCTTGAAGAAATTTCCGAAGGCAAACTGTACATTGGCGATCGCGTCGTTAACGACGTAGCACCGAAAGATCGCGATATCGCGATGGTATTCCAATCGTACGCTTTGTACCCTCATATGAACGTTTATCAAAACATGGCATTCGGTCTGAAATTGCGTAAATTCCGCAAAGACGAAATCGATCGCCGCGTACGTGAAGCTGCACGCACACTCGAAATCGAGCATTTGCTTGAGCGTAAACCGAAAGCTCTTTCCGGGGGACAACGTCAACGTGTTGCCTTGGGTCGTGCAATCGTACGTGAACCGCAAGTTTTCTTGATGGATGAGCCGCTTTCCAACTTGGATGCGAAATTGCGTACACAAATGCGCGCTAACATCAGTAAGTTGATGAAGCGTCTTGAAACTACTTGTATCTATGTAACGCATGACCAAACAGAAGCAATGACAATGGGCGATCGTATCGTTGTTATGAAGGACGGCTTTATTCAACAAGCTGGTTCTCCTGACGAGCTTTACAACCACCCTCTTAACCTGTTCGTTGCAGGCTTCATGGGAGCTCCTTCCATGAACTTCATTACAGGTCAACTTGTTGAAGAAGGCGGAGCAGTACGTTTCCGTGCTACTGGCTTCAACGTTGAAATTCCAGAAGGCAGAGCGAAAGCACTTCGTGGTAAGGGCTATATCGGCCGCGAAATCATTCTTGGAATTCGTCCAGAAGATTTGCACGAAGAGCCAGTATTCATCGAAGCTTCTCCGAACAGTGTTGTTAACGCAACAATTGAAGTTTCTGAGAACCTTGGTCACGAAATGTTCCTTTACTTGAACGGTTTGGGTAAAGACAACGTTATCGCTCGTGTTGACGGACGTTCCGGTCTTCGTGATAACCAAAACATTAAGCTTGCTCTTGATATGAACAAGATTCATATCTTTGATAAAGAATCAGAGCTTAACATTTTCGAAAACTAATATTCGACTTGAGCGGAAACCGTTCGGCCAATGGCCGGGCGGTTTTCTTCATTATTTAGTCCAAATAAGACATAGCGAAAACAGTTTATGCTTGCTATTGTAAACCTTTAATTGATTTGTATGTTTTTTTTGGTTACGATAAGTAGGTGAATTTAGGAAAAAAGGAGCTGTACGATGGCTAAAAAAGTGAGAGTATCGGAGCTCGTGCAGCAATTTCATCTGGAAATTGTCGCAGGCGAGGACGGCCTGAAGAGAACAATTGTTACGGATGACTTAAATCGTCCAGGCCTGGAAATGGCAGGTTACTTTAACTATTACCCAATGGATCGGGCGCAGATGCTTGGCCGAACAGAGCTTGCGTTTCTGGAGACGTTAACTTCAGAGGAAAGAAAAGATCGCATGGAGCGTCTATGCCATGAGGAAACACCTTGTATTATTATTACAAGGGGACTTGAAACTCCGAACGAGCTAATTGAGATTGCTAATGAACGACATTTTCCCGTACTTAGAAGCTCGGTGGCCACAACGATACTTCTCAGCCGGATTACGAACTTTCTGGAGAAGAAGCTGGCTCCATCAGCTACTATTCATGGTGTACTTGTCGATGTATATGGAGTAGGGATGCTCATTACTGGCGGCAGCGGAATTGGGAAAAGCGAGACGGCGCTGGAACTTGTTAAGCGTGGTCATCGTCTAATTGCTGATGACGCAGTGGAAATTCGTCAAACATCAGATAATAACTTGTTCGGCACGGCACCGGATTTGATCCGTCACCTGCTTGAAATTCGTGGACTAGGCATTCTGAATGTAATGACCTTGTTCGGGGCCGGCGCAGTTCGGAATCAGACAAGCATAAGCTTGGTTGTGAAGCTGGAAAACTGGCAGCAGGATAAACAATATGACCGTCTAGGCTTGGATGAGGAGACGACCAAGATTATTGAGACGGAAGTACCGCTATTAACGGTTCCTGTTCGTCCTGGACGGAACTTAGCGGTTATCCTTGAAGTAGCGGCTATGAATTTCCGTCTGAAACGGATGGGCTATAATGCAGCGCTACAATTTACGAATAAATTGACTGAAGCGATTTCCGAAGAAGATTACGAATAACTTAATGGAGGATGACCATGTTTACTATGCTATTGGATCCAATTGCATTTACGCTTGGACCGTTGACGGTTCATTGGTACGGTATTGTGCTAGGACTGGCAGCCCTTTCCGGGTTGTTGATAGCGGTTCGGGAGGGAAAACGCTTCGGGCTTAGCCCGGACTTTTTCCTCGACTTAATGCTCTTTGGGGTACCATCCTCAATTATAGCTGCTCGATTGTATTATGTAGCTTTCAAATGGGGCTATTATAAAGACCATCTAGGCGAGATCTTTCAGATATGGAATGGCGGTATCGCGATATATGGTGCATTGATTGGAGCATTGGTGTGCGGATTTTTCTACATTCGTGCGAAAGGCTTCGACTTCTGGCGTATCGTTGATATTTGTGCCCCATCCTTGCTCATTGGTCAAATGATTGGACGTTGGGGTAACTTCATTAATCAGGAAGCTTATGGCGGAGATGTTGATCGGTCTTTCCTGAGTAATACGCTGCATATTCCTTCGTTCATTGTAAACCAAATGAATGTTAACGGAACTTACCATCATCCAACATTTCTCTATGAGTCACTATGGAGCTTGTTGGGCTTAGTTATTCTTTTTGTTATTCGTCGTCGTAAGTTTCTCCGTGAGGGAGAATTATTTTTCATATACTTCATCTGGTATTCAATCGGTCGGTTCTTCATTGAAGCGCTTCGTACGGATAGCTTAGCATTTAAGGGTCCAGCATGGCTGGAATCATTAGTAAATGGGCTCTGGTCTCCGATGACGACAGTATTCGAGCAGGGCTATCTGAACCCAGCAGAAGGTAATATCCGGATTTCACAGCTACTGGCGCTTCTCATTATTATTGCTGGTATAGTGCTAATTATCGTTCGTCGTAAGATGGGACTTGCCAAACAAAGGTATACAGATCCTCTTATTAATCATAAGAAAAAGGCAGAGACCAATGAAACTTTGGTGAAAGAGGAAACGGAGACAACTAAGGATGACGGAAAGAAAGAAGATAACGACCGTCCTGTTTGATTTGGATGGGACGATTATTGATACGAACGAGCTCATTATCCAGTCCTTTCTTCATGCGCTGAAGGGAGTAGTGCCCGAAAGCTTTGGGAGAGAGCATATCATTCCGAGTATGGGACAGCCGCTTACTATGCAGCTACAGCAATTCTCAGGACAAAATGATGTCGCTTTGCTAACTCAGGCTTATCGGGACTATAATCACCTCCGGCATGACGAGATGGTATCGTTATTTGCCGGAGTGGCCCATGTTGTTCCGCGTTTGCATCATGCAGGGATACGGCTTGGTATCGTTACAACTAAGATGAGGGCAACGACTATTCGAGCATTGGATTTGTTGGGGCTTCATACTTATATGGAAACTATCGTTACTTTAGATGATGTAGAGCATGCGAAGCCGCATCCTGAGCCGGTAGCCAAGGCCATTCAGGCGTTAGGCTCAAATCCCGCAGAAACACTAATGGTCGGAGACAGCTCCGTTGATATGGAATCAGCTATTGCCGCGGGGGCTATACCCGTAGGAGTTGCATGGTCATTAAAAGGGGAAGAGCATTTGTTCAAATCGGGTGCTGCGCATATGCTACACGAAATGAATGAGCTTCTTGTCCTTTGCGGAATTGAGGGTGTGAATGCTTGAGAAACGTTGAGCGGTATCCGGTGGAAGGACCGAATGCGCTTTGGCAAATGTATCGGACGATATCGCGGTTTAAAGCGGTCCGCAATTTTGTATTCATACAAATAACGCGATATTGTCCGAGCTTGCCCGTGAAGAATTGGATTTACAGACGTGTACTTGGCATGAGGGTCGGGCGTCATACGGCGTTTGCCCTTATGGTAATGGTAGACGTCTTTTTTCCAGAGCGCATATCAATTGGTGATAATTCAATAGTTGGTTATAATTCAACCTTGCTCACTCACGAGTATTTAATTAAGGAATACCGCTTGGGTCATATCAAGATTGGCTCTAATGTTATGATTGGCGCTAATGTAACGATACTGCCTGGGGTAACCATTGGAGATGGAGCCGTTGTTGCTGCGGGTTCAGTTGTCCATAAGGATGTTGCTCCGGGAGCCTTTGTTGGTGGGAACCCAATAAGAGTAATTGAACGAAGTAGCAACTAATCGTGTATATTAATCGTATATATACCTGATATAGAGAAAGAGGGAGGGTATTATGGCAACCACGACAGCTACTACATCAAATGGACATCGAGGATCGGTGTTCATATTGGTCTATGTATTGATAATGTTAAAGATGATGCTATTTCGTCATTTTATTTATGATGGCTTTCAGCTTGGTGGCATTTGGGCGGATATGGTCGCTGTTCTAGCTTTAATATGTATCGTTGAGCTTGTAACAACACCGAGATGGAAAGGGCTTGTTTTCGGAGTG
The DNA here is from genome assembly GCF_004295585.1 of Cohnella abietis. Taxonomy (NCBI): domain Bacteria; kingdom Bacillati; phylum Bacillota; class Bacilli; order Caryophanales; family Paenibacillaceae; genus Cohnella; species Cohnella abietis. The sequence goes on from NZ_AP019400.1 coordinate 594,128, forward strand.
ATAAGCAGTATTATATCGCTTCTATTATTTGCTTCGACGGTATACTTTAACTACTATAGTACAGTGCCGATCTATACTGCTCTCCAAGGGATAGGCCAGGTTGGTCAAATCGGGGATAGCATTGCATCTTCTATCGAGATTACGAACTACCTTTATTTCCTAGATATTGTCGTGTTAATTATTTATTACGCTTACAAAAGATTTAAAGGGGATAGAGTACAAGGACGGAAGCATATTGCCAAACGCTGGCACGTTCTGACCGCCCTCGCAGTATGTTTGATTTTATCTGGCTTTTATATTAAAAGTGATAAGAAAATAGCGAATGAGCTTGTGCAGGCGGAAAGCCTAGGGTTTCTGAATTATCAAATCACTGCTGCGATTAAGGTGAACGAGGAACCAAAGAGTGTAGCAAATGAAAACGAAATGACGATCGCAACCTCAGTGATGAAGCTGCAGGATGATCAATTTAAGGAACAAGCTTCCGGGTCACCAGCTCAGCCGATCACTCCTAAATATTTTGGTGTCGCTAAAGGGAAAAATGTTATTGTCATCCAGATGGAGGCTTTTCAGAATTTTGCGATTAACTTATCTGTGAATGGACAAGTTATTACGCCGGTATTGAACTCACTTTCTGAGAGGGGGTTCTATTTCCCCCACTTCTTCCAACAGATAGGGCAAGGTAATACTTCAGATGCAGAGTTTATGTCTAATGCATCTATCTATCCTACAGGTGTTACGGCTATGTCCAAAGGCTATGGAGATCGAACCGTGCCTAGCCTGCCAAGACTTCTGAAGAAGGAAAATTACGTTTCAAATACGTTCCATGTTAATGATGTGACCTTCTGGGATCGTGATAAAATGTACCCAGCGCTCGGATTTGATCATTATTATGATAAACCCTTCTACGAAAATGATAATTTCAATGGATTTGGAGCTTCTGACATTGAACTCTATAAAGTAGGGGTCGAAAAGCTTAAAGAACTGAACGACAAGAACGTACCCTTCTACGCACAATTTATAACAGCATCTAGCCATCATCCTTTTAAGGTGCCTGCACAGCTGAAGCGAATTACAATGCCTGAGTCGCTAGAAGGAACCCAGCTAGGCAATTATTTGACTGCCCTTAACTATACAGACTATGCGATAGGTCAACTAATAGAGGACCTTAAGGCTAATGGAATGTGGGATGATACGATTTTGGTCATATACGGTGATCATTTCGGTCTGCAGCCTAAGGATAATGATGTTAATTGGGTTGGTCAGCAATTAGGGATCAAATACAATGAACGCGTTAGTCGTTTTAACATTCCTTTGATTGTTAATGTACCAGGAGTAGAGGGAGAAGTAAGAGGACTGGTTGGTGGACAGGTTGATATTATGCCGACAATAGCCAATCTGTTGGGTATTTCTCTGGAGAAAGAGGGCTTCACTGCGTTTGGACATGACTTGTTCAATATTGAGCATAATGTTATTGGGATGAGGTATTATCTCCCTACGGGGTCCTTCTTTAACGATGAAATACTATTCGTACCAGGTAAAGGATTCGATGATGGAACCGCTGTAAATATTAGAACATTGCAGCCGGTAGATGATTTTAGCAAATATCGCAAGGATTACGATTACATTATGGGATTATTAAAGCTTTCGGATAAATATGCTCATATGCTTCCTCATTCGTAGCTACATCAACTAAGAAGGAGTGTGCTTAATTGTCTCAAATGCGTCGCAAAAATTATGCCTGGGTTAATTTAATCGTCATTTTATGCTTATTAATGGTCATTCCACAGACACAAGCCTATGCCTTTCAGTCCAATATGAATAGGGAATATGTGCTGACTTCCGTTCAAACAGTAAAATCGAGCTATGATGTTATCGTAGTGGGTACTGATCCAGAAGGTGTTATAGCAGCTGTTTCAGCCGCACGCAATAAGCTTAAAGTATTACTCATTGATGATAGACCACGTAATATTCTTGGTGGATTAATGACTTTAGGCTGGCTAAATTCATTAGACTTAAATAAATCTCCACGAGTTTCTCGAGACTTCCCGGCACATTTCTTGAATCAGGGTTTATTCCAAGAATGGTACAACTTAATTGGTGGGACATCTTTCGATGTGAACCGCGCTGCTAATGCTTTAAACAAAATGGTCGTAAATGAGAAGAACATTGAAACGATGCTGAATGTAAAAAATATGGAACCCATTATGAATGGCAATAAGATCGAGGGAATACGTTTTGTCAGTAAAAGTGGCCAAAATCAGATTGTCCATGCAAGAGCCATCATTGACGCTACACAAGATGCAGATCTTGCAGCAGCTGCTGGAGTAGATTATACAATAAGCCGTGAGGACCTAGGTGAACCAGATGCACGGGTCGCTGTAACCTTGGTATTCCGAATGAGCGGTGTGACCGACAAGATATGGAATGATCTGAAAAAGCGTAAAGGAGCCAATGGCGACGATAAAAGCATATGGGGTTATGCTGATGCTAGGGAGTATGTGTCATCCAATCCCACAAGAGTTAAAATCCGTAGCTTAAATATTGGGCGCCAAGAGGATGGAAGCTTACTTATCAATACGATGCAAATATACAACATCGATCCCCTTAAGCCTGCATCGATGAAAGAGGCTTTTGATATTGGAAATAAAGAAGCTCCTTTAATTGTTGACTTCCTAAAGAAGAAGTACAAGGAGTTCAGCAAGCTTGAATACGCAGGTACAGCACCTGAGCTGTATGTGAGGGAATCAAGACATATTAAAGGTGAGTACCGTTTAACGATGGCTGATCTTATGGAAAATCGGGATCACTGGGATGCGATTGCCTACGGAGCCTATGAAGTTGATGTACAAAGCATGACACACCAATATGCAGGCTCAATTGTTATGAAGCCTCAACAATATGGTGTTCCCTTCCGCAGTCTCGTGCCGTTAAAGGTAGATGGTCTGCTTGTCGTAGGAAGATCTGCGAGCTTCGATACGCTGCCGCACGGAAGCGCTAGAGTTATTCCGTTAGGAATGGCAACGGCCGAAGCAGCGGGCTTAGCAGCAAAGCTTGCTAAGGATAACAATATGACATTCCGGGAGCTTTCGAAATCCAAAGAAAAAATTGCTGAGCTCCGCAAGAAGCTTACTAAACAAGGTATGGATTTGCGAATGGTTAAGGTAGATAAACCATTATATACGAAGCATAAGGATTACCCAGGCTTATTAACAGCTGCTAGCATTTTTATAACAGTTGGAGGTTACTCCAATACAGGCTGGAAGCTGGATGAGCAAATGAACCCCTTAAGGTTCTATTACAGCATTCAACCGTTCTACAAAATGTTCCCTAAACAATTTCCTAAGAAGTCTGTATTGAAGATTCCTGATCTAAATCCACATGATCCCATTACTTTGGAGCGAGCGGCTTATATTATTGCCCTGTCGACAGGGATAGAGACGAAACCAGAAACAGCTCTTCAGGATCTTCTTAAGCATTCATGGGTTAGCAAGGATACGGTTAAGGGAATAAAAGACCCGGCTAAATTAACCAATGGTGATTCCTTCATGATCATCAGAGACGTATTAAAGAATTTTGCGGGCATTGAATTTAAGTAACAAGTTACGCTACACTAAAATAAAAAGCCCGACGTCATCTTCAGGGTGACATCGGGCTTTTTATTCGATTGACTGAGCAAGACTGACATGGTAATATACGACTAACCTCTTTATTTTGGCAGTATGGTAACTTGTTATCGCTTTAAAGCCTTAAAGCATTAAGTGGAAAGACCCGTTGATAGAAATGAGGATGTGTGACAATGACTAAACCAAAAGTATTCGAGAAACCGACAGGTGTCAAGGATTATCTACCCCACGCGGTTACTAAGCTGCGTCGTATTGAGCGTAGTGTGCTGGAGTGCATGCGCTTATGGGGATATGAGCAGATTATGACGCCAACAATCGAATATTACGATACGGTTGGGGTGGCTAGCGCCACATCTGACCAAAAGCTATTTAAGCTGCTGAACCAGCGCGGGACGACAATTGTGCTTCGTTCAGATATGACTGCTCCAATTGCACGGGTGGTTGGCTCGCTACTTAAAGATGAGCCATTTCCAATTCGGCTTAGCTATCATGGCAATGTGTTTCGGGCTTTCGAGGAAGAGGGAGGCCGTGAGGCTGAATTCTATCAAACCGGCGTTGAGCTTGTTGGGGATGCCTCTCCTGAAGCGGATGCAGAGGTAATTGCACTTGCCATTGCGTCATTGAAAGCGGCGGGAGTGCCTTCCTTCAAAATCGCGATGGGGCATGTTGGGTTTCTTAAAGGCTTGTTCCAAGAAACATTACCAGGTCGTGAGAGCGAGCAGGAAACGCTGAAGGCTTGCTTGCTGCAGCGTGATCATGTAGGCTATCGGGATGTTATTCGCAAGCTTTCCATTGATGAAGCATGGCAGCGCGAATTGGAGGACATTTTGCGACTTCGCGGAGGACAGGAAGTATGTGCTCAAGCACTGGAGCTAAGTGCTAATGAAGACGCTCGTGCAGCGATTCGTCATCTATGCGAGGTGTGGGATGTTCTTGAGGCTTATGGTATACAGGAGCATGTTCTAATTGATTTAACGATGATTGGGGATTTTTCCTATTATACAGGAATGACTTTTGAAGGCTACGCTTCTCATCTGGGCTTTCCAGTATGCAGTGGCGGCAGATATGACAACTTGCTTGCTCAGTTCGGCCGCCCAGCTCATGCAACAGGTTTCGGACTAAAGACAACTAGAATTCTTGAAGTGGTCGAGGATGCGGAGGATGAGCAGGCTAGAACACTTGTTGTCTATGATGGTGTGCAGAGGCAGGCAGCAATGGTTATTGCTAACCTTCGGCGTGAGCTTGGTGAAGTAGTCGTAACAGCGTTAGTATCGGATGCGGAGAAGGAAGATCTACTACGTAGGGAACTGGCGGCAAATCTCGCAGATGAGAAATTTACTTACCAGGGCAAAGAATACGACACCTTAGTTACCATTAACGTGGGAGAGGGGGAAACGGTATGACGGACAACGGCGTATTAAAGGTTGCCATGCCCAAAGGTCGTATATATAAGCAGGCAAGCAAGCTATTCAGGCAGGCAGGACTTTTGATTCCTGAGGAGTTCGACGAATCTAGACGGTTGATCATTCCTGTTCCGGAAGCGAATATGGAATTTATTATGGCTAAGCCTGTCGATGTTCCTACTTATGTAGAGTACGGCGTTGCGGATATTGGGATTGTAGGCAAGGATGTCCTCATGGAAGAAAACAAGGACGTTTATGAGCTGCTGGACTTGGGAATCGCGAGATGCCGGATGTCGGTTATCGGACTCCCCGATTGGAAGCCTGTTATTAATCCTCGTGTTGCAACGAAATACGCGAGTGTTGCTTCTCAATATTTCCGCGAGCAGGGCCAGCAGGTCGAAGTGATTAAGCTTAACGGCTCGATTGAGCTTGCGCCACTCATTGGGCTTGCAGATCGCATCGTCGATATGGTGGAAACTGGTCAAACCTTGAAGGAAAACGGGCTCGTTGAGATGGAGACGTTATTCCAGGTAACAAGCCGATTAATTGCGAACCGCGTAAGCTACAGGTTAAAAAATACGGCGATTCAAGAGCTGTGTGATCGGCTTGGAGTAGCGATAGCTGCTCGAGTGTAACGGAAGATGGAGTAAATGGATAGGAGGGCTTGGGATGTATATAGGAAAAGCGGCTGATTTTCGGCTGGAGCGGGAAAGCGAGTATGGTTCTCCAGAGCAGAATGCGGCGGTAAAGGAAATCGTTGAAGCGATTCGCCAAGAGGGCGATGATGCTTTGCTACGTTATACGGCTGCATTCGATAAAGTAACGCTGACACCGGAACAATTGCGCGTTACGGAAGAGGAAATCCAAGGCGCTTATGCATTAGTTGAGCCGGATTTCCTGGATGCGCTCCGTCAAGCTGCGGCGAATATTACGGCTTTCCACGAGAAGCAGAAGCGTGGAACTTGGATCGACGTGGCGGAGGATGGCACGATGCTAGGCATGGTGCTTCGACCGCTAAAGCGGGTCGGGTTGTATGTACCAGGTGGCAAAGCGGCGTATCCGTCGTCGGTGCTAATGAACGTGCTTCCGGCCAAGGTGGCCGGCGTGCCGGAAATTGTTCTTGTTACTCCCCCATCAACTGGGGGGAGTGAGGGCATCGACCCGTACATTCTGGTGGCGGCCGCGGAAGCGGGCGTTACTGAGATGTACCGGGTCGGAGGGGCGCAGGCGGTAGCGGCGCTGGCCTATGGGACGGCGAGTATTCCCGCCGTCGATAAGATTTGCGGGCCCGGCAACATCTATGTGGCGCTGGCGAAACGCGCCGTATTCGGCGCGGTCGACATCGACAGCATCGCGGGCCCGAGCGAGATTGTCGTGCTGGCGGATGACAGCGCGGATCCGCGGTTCGTTGCCGCGGATATGCTGTCGCAAGCGGAGCACGACGAGATGGCTTCGGCGGTGCTGGTGACACCGTCGCAGGAGCTTGCTGCTGCGGTCGCAGCAGAGCTTGAGCGGCAGGTGGCAACTCTGCCGCGGGTGGACATTGCTCGGCGCTCGCTGGAGCAATACGGGGCGATCTTGATCGTGGACAGCCTGAACGAAGGACTGGATGTCGTGAATAAGCTTGCACCGGAGCATCTGGAAGTGATGACGGAGGATCCGTTGGATTTGCTTGGCCGGATAGAGACAGCAGGTGCTATCTTCCTCGGATCTTACAGCGCTGAGACAGTAGGAGACTATTTCGCAGGCCCGAATCATATTTTGCCGACGAATGGGACTGCTCGGTTTTCTTCTCCGCTTAATGTAGATGATTTTCTGAAGAAATCCAGCTTGATCCGATATAGTAAGAAGGCATTATCAAGAGATGCAGCTAGCATCGCAACGCTTGCCCGCCATGAGGGGCTAGAAGCTCACGCCCGCGCGGTGGAAATTCGATTCGAAGGTAGGGGAACAGAATGAGTGATGATCAAGTGAAAGTAGTCCGCAGTGCCGAAGTATCCCGGAAGACGAATGAGACGGACATTCAATTGTCCCTTGGAGTAGACGGCTCTGGCGAAGTATCCCTTGAGACGGATGTTCCGTTCTTGAACCATATGCTGGATTTGTTCGCTAAGCATGGCCAGTTTGATTTGAAGGTTGAAGCTCGCGGTGACGTGGATATTGATGATCACCATACGGTAGAAGATATCGGCATTTGCTTAGGTCAGGTTCTGCGCGAAGCAATCGGTGACAAGAAAGGCATCAAGAGATATGCCAGCGTATTCGTTCCTATGGATGAAGCACTTGCACAAGTCATTATTGATGTAAGTAATCGTCCACACTTCGAGCTGCGCGCTGAATTTCCTTCTGCAACAGTTGGAAGCTTCTCCGCTGAGCTAGTGCACGAATTTTTATGGAAATTCGCGCTAGAGGCTCGTGTTACGCTTCACGTTATTGTTCATTATGGACGCAACACTCACCATATGATTGAAGCTATTTTCAAAGCGTTTGGTCGTGCTCTCGACGAAGCGACTTCGATCGATCCTCGCGTGAAGGGTGTACCTTCTACCAAGGGAGTGCTGTAAGTGATTGCAATAATCGACTACGGTATGGGGAACCTGCATAGCGTCAGCAAAGCCGTAGAGCGACTCGGCTGCGAGGTGCTCGTAACATCCGATCCGGAGCAAATTCTTGCTGCGGACGGTGCGATTTTACCCGGGGTTGGTGCATTCGGCGATGCCATGGCTAATCTCAGGGAAACGGGTCTCGTGGACACAGTGAACGCCTATGCAGCTTCAGGCAAACCGTTGCTTGGCATTTGCTTGGGCATGCAGCTATTGTTCACAGAAAGCGAAGAGCATGGAGTACACCAAGGCTTAGATTTATTGCCAGGTCGCGTTGTTCGTTTTCAAGGCGACTATAAGGTTCCTCATATGGGCTGGAATGAGCTTTCGTTCCTACAGACCAGTCCTTTGTTCTCAGGTGTTGAGCCAGGACACGTTTATTTTGTTCATTCCTATCACGTGCTTCCAGAGCAGCAAACGGATTTACTAGCTGTTACGGATTATCATCAGCCAGTGACGGCTATTGTTGGCAGAGGTTCTTTATTCGGTATGCAATTTCATCCGGAAAAAAGCGGTGAGCTAGGTCGAGTATTGCTTGAGAAGTTTGTGAAGCTCGTAGAAGAGCGCTAAAAACGGATTGGGAAATGGACTACTGGCTTCCCGCTGGTGGGCAAATATGCATTTATACAACGGAGGTTTTACGAGAATGTCCAAGTTTGTTATCTATCCTGCTATCGATATTCGCGGAGGCAAATGTGTCCGCTTGATTCAAGGCGATTATAGCCAAGAAACAATATACAACGAAGACCCCGTTGCTGCAGCACGGGATTGGGAAGAGCAAGGCGGACAGTGGATTCACCTCGTGGATCTTGATGGTGCTAAAGCGGGTCATCCCGTTAATGACGAGCTGATCGGGCGAATTGCTAAGGCAGTAAATGTACCGGTTCAAGTTGGCGGCGGCTTGCGTAAGGATGAGGATATTGAACGCTTGCTTGGTTTGGGAGTTTCCCGGGTTATTCTAGGAACAGCAGCCATTGAAGATCGGGCATTCGTTTCACGTGTGCTTAACAAATACGGCAAAGCAATTGCAATCGGGCTAGATGCACGGGACGGTTTAGTAGCGACAAGAGGCTGGTTAGAAACCTCTGCAGTGAAAGCAGAGGATCTAGCAGTTGAGCTGGCTGCAGAAGGTGCAGAGACATTTATTTTCACCGATATTTCCCGTGATGGAATGATGGGTGGACCTAACGTTGAAGCTATTCTGTCCCTAGCTAAGGTTTCCGGTCGCACGGTTATTGCTTCCGGCGGAGTTAGTAAGCCTCAGGACTTGGACAATCTAGCCGTTCATGTGGAAGAAGGCATTGGCGGGGCGATTGTGGGTAAGGCGTTATATACGGGAAGCATCAGCCTTGCTGAAGCGGTACGCAAGTTCGCTTAAGCTCTTGAGGAAACAGAAAGCCGTGAATTCGATCGAAGAAGAAAGGGGGAAACCCTTATGCTAACAAAGCGAATTATTCCATGCCTCGACGTGAAGGATGGTCGAGTTGTGAAGGGCGTTAACTTCGTAAATTTACGTGATGCTGGAGATCCGGTGGAGCTTGCAGCTATCTATGATAAAGAAGGCGCGGACGAGCTTGTATTTCTCGATATTTCTGCATCGGTAGAAGGTAGAGCAACAATGATTGATGTTGTTCGCCGAACTGCTGGGGAGATCTCCATCCCGTTTACGGTGGGTGGTGGTATTTCCGCAGTTGAGGACATGAAGCGATTGCTTCGGGCAGGTGCCGACAAGATAGGTATTAACACGGCCGCGTTGCGTAATCCTGACCTCATCACTGATGGCTCGCGAACATTCGGTGCGCAATGCATCGTCGTGGCTATCGACGCGAAGTTTAATGCGGAGTGGGGAGAATGGGAAGTGTTCACCCATGGTGGACGCAATGCAACGGGAATTCGTGCTTTAGCGTGGGCGCAGGAAGCGGAGCGCCGGGGAGCAGGAGAGCTGCTGCTGACTAGCATGGATGCTGACGGCACGAAGGACGGCTTTGATATCGCGTTAACGAAAGCAGTATCTAGCAGCGTAAGTATACCGGTTATTGCCTCCGGTGGAGCGGGTAACACACAGCATTTCTCTGACGTGTTCGCAGAAGGGCAAGCGGATGCTGCGCTTGCTGCAAGTATATTCCACTACAAAGAAGTATCGGTGCAAGAGGTTAAAAATACGCTGCGCAGTAAAGGAGTGAACGTAAGATGACACAGACGACAGCTGCACAATTGCTAGAGCAAGTGGCTTGGAGTGCTGATGGGTTAGTTCCTGCGGTGGTGCAGGACGCTCATAGCAAAGAAGTGCTTATGCTTGCTTACATGAATAAGGAGTCGCTACAGAAGTCTCTGGAGAGCGGACAAACGTGGTTTTGGAGTCGCTCACGGGGCGAGCTGTGGAATAAAGGCGCAACGAGCGGCAATACGCAGCAAATCGTTTCCCTGCATTACGATTGTGATGGGGACACTCTGCTAGTAAAAGTGCAACAGAAGGGTCCTGCTTGTCACACAGGTGCATACAGCTGCTTCTACCGCGATGCTGAGGTTAGTGGGGACGCTGCTATTTCTTCGCCATCCCCAGCAGTCGAAGACCGGTACGGTCCATTAAGCCGTCTGGAAGCGACTATCGCGCAGAGAGATGCTGAGCGTACAGAAGGCGCGTATACGACTTACTTGTTCGAAAAAGGCGTGGATAAAATCCTCAAGAAAGTCGGGGAGGAAACCGCAGAAGTTATTATTGCAGCGAAAAATCGTGATCAGGAAGAGCTACGCTGCGAAGCAGCAGATCTTATTTTCCACCTCATGGTATTGTTGCGTGAGCAAGGTGTTCCATTCGATGGTGTGCTTCAGGAGCTTGAATTCCGGAATCGTAAACCGGTTAAGAAGGATTAGGTGACGTCTATGACTGCCATCCCAATCGACTATCATACCCATAACTACCGTTGTGGTCATGCGGTTGGAACGCTAGAGGAGTATATTTTAAGCGCGATTGACAAAGGTCTGGAGCAAATAGGCCTGTCCGATCACATGCCTCTACTGCATGTAAGCCCGGAGGAGAATCCAGATACAGCAATGTCGATGGAGGAGCTTCCGCGTTACGTGGAGGAATGCCTTAGCCTGCAGGAAAAATATAAAGACCAAATCTCCGTTCGTGTCGGACTTGAGGGAGACTTTATAGAAGGCTACGAGGAACAGATTGCTGCTATCGTTAACGGATATCCATGGGACTATGTCATTGGTTCGGTTCATTTTCTCGGGACGTGGGATGTTACGGATTTCCGTCAGGTCCACCACTGGGAAGACCGAAGTGTTATTGGTGTATATGAGCAGTATTTCGATGCCATACAGAAAGCTGCCGCAACAGGATTATACGATTATATTGGACATATAGATGCGATTAAACGCTTCGGATTCCGTCCGGAGGTGGATGCTTCTCCACTCGAGGATGCTGCTCTTCAGGCAGTTAAGAAGCACGGACTTGCTTTCGAATTGAATGCAGCAGGCATTCATGCCCCTTGCAAGGAAATGTATCCTTCCCAAAGAATACTTGAACGAGCCAAATTTTATGATATTCCGGTGACATACGGCTCAGATGCTCACCATCCTGATAAAATTGGACAAAAAGGCCTAGACGCGCAAACCATGTTGAAAAACGTCGGATATACGCAATTAGCTACGTTTGAGCGGCGTAAACGGGTGTTGAAACCTTTTTGAAATATAGACAATCTCATGTATAATAAGGTTGACTGACGGTTTTCGACAAATTTATGTTGAGCACCGAATTTGGAGGGGCACATGTACAGCAGCAGCAGCAAGCTTCGTATCTTTTCCGGATCATCCAATCCGCTACTCGCAGGCAAGATTGCCGAGCATCTCGGAATGCCGCTAGGGAAAATTAAGCTTTCCCGTTTCAAGAGTGGCGAAGTGTACGTTCATTACGAGGAGACGATTCGCAACTGCGATGTCTTCATCGTCCAGTCTTTATCTCATCCAATCAATGACTATTTCGTTGAATTGCTGGTCATGATTGACGCTGCGAAGAGGGCATCCGCCCGTACGATCAACGTGGTGCTTCCTTACTACGGATATGCACGACAAGAACGGAAAGCCGCGCCGCGGGAACCGATTTCTGCGAAGATGGTAGCGGACGTCTTAACTACAGTTGGAGCAAATCGTATCGTTACCATCGATTTGCATGCCCCAGCAATTCAAGGATTCTTTAATATTCCAGTTGATCATCTTACTGCATTGGATCTGATTAGCGATTATCTGAAGTCCAAGGATATTCGTAATCCTGTTGTCGTTTCACCTGATGCGGGACGGGCTTCTACAGCAGAGAAGCTTGCGAACCAACTGGATTGCGCTTTTGCCATTATGATCAAGAAGCGTCCAGCGCATAACGAATCCGTCATTACCCATGTCATCGGAGATGTCCAAGGCTGTACGCCGATTATTATCGAAGACATGATCGATACGGGGACGACGATCGTAAATGTTGTGGAAGGCTTGAAGGAGCGTGGCGCGGAGGACGTGTACGTATGCGCTACTCACCCGCTGTTCTCTGGACCTGCACTTCAGCGGCTCGATCATAAGAATATTAAGGAAGTTGTCGTTACCGACTCCATCCTATTACCGGAAGATCGCTCCACAAGGTTTAAAGTCATTACCGTTGCTCCGATGCTAGCGGAAGCAACACGCATTATCATGGAGGGCGGCTCGATCAGCACACTCTTTAAGAACGCTGGAGTGTAAGATTAGCTATTCTCATAAGGACCACTACCAATGCCTACAAGCATTTGATAGTGGTCCTTTAATATATAAAAGTGATGATTCTGCCGCTTGTGGATACCCTCGTCCCTTCCCAGATTCAGGGGTTTGGGTGTTTTTATTTTATGGATTGTTCCTGCTGTGTTATAATCGGGGTTGATGAAGTTAATGTACACCTAGGAGGTGCCTTGCCGATGAGTCAGCGGAAACGTATGGCCAAAAACCTGCGTCCCAAAGTGATCCCGATGCGTCTGGACGCTACCTTCTTCTTTGAACGAGCCGTACAGTCGCTGGATCGATACCATTACGACAAGGCACTCAAATATTTTCGCCGAGCGGTGGAGTACGAACCAGAAAATCCGGTTAATCACTGTAATATGGCTGGCATTCTTTCTGAAATGGGAAGATATGAGGAATCGAATGTCATTTTGCGTTCAGTGTTGGACCAGATTGATCCAGCGATGACGGAATGTTACTACTATTTGGCTAACAACTATGCCAACATGGAATTATATGAAGAAGCGGAGAAGTCTCTTGTCCACTATTTAGAAAATGATTTGGATGGACAATTTCTCGATGAATCCGACGAATTACTCGATTTATTTAACTATGAGCTTAATCGACCGACAAAGTTAGTAACGATTAAGGCTAAGGAAAATATATACGCACACGACAAAGCGCGCGAATTGCTAGAAGCAGGTCGATTTGCCGAAGCAGTCAAGATGCTTGAAGAAATTATTGGACGCGAGCCTGATTTTCTGGCGGCCAGGAATAACCTGGGGCTGGCCTACTACTATATGGGATTGTTCGAGAAATCGGTGGCTACTATTACCGAGGTGCTTGATGCAGAGCCGGGAAATCTTCATGCGCTTTGTAATTTGGCGATCTTTTATCAGCATTCCAATCAGGATGGTCCGTTGCAGGCGTTAATTGAAAAGCTAAATAAAACAGTACCTTTCCATCCCGAGCATGTTCTGAAGATGGCGACAACGTTAGGCATTATTGGAGAGCACCGTGAAGCCTACAATCACTTTCTTCGCCTTCTGAGGACGGGAGAGCTTGTAGGAGAACCTAGCCTCCACCATTTCGCAGCTGTGGCCGCTGTGAATTTACAGCGTTACGATGATGCTGAGAAGCATTGGAAGCAGGCTGAGAAGCTGGATTCCGAATCGCCAGTACCTTCTTTCTACTTGAAGAGGTTAGGGAAGGTAAGATCAGGCGAGGAAAGTCCACCAACCCACTATCATTACCATCTTCCCTTCGAGGAGCAATTTCGCCAATGGGAGTATAGTCCGGGACAAGTAACGGAAGCTCTTAAGCGTGACCCGCTTATTCGTTCGTCCTTCTTCTGGGCACTGCGTCACGGAGATCGTCATACGAAGGTACAGGTCATTCAAGCATTGGGACTCGTTGCTGATGAAGAAGTTATTGAAGCTCTGAAGGCTTTCTTGATAGATGCGGATGAGGATGATGAATTAAAGCGCGTATCCGTTCTTGTGCTTCGTTCTATCGGTGTGCAGGACTCGTTAACCGTTACGTTCAGCGGACGGACGCTTACCTTAGAAGCGAGACGGAAATCTGCCAAGCTTCCCGTGTGGGACAGTGCCTGGCAAACTGTGCTAGAGCATGCTCTAGAGGGTATGTCTGGTAAGTATGACGTCGTTCAACAGCATGATATGATGACATTGTGGGTGGATTACTTATCCCGAGTGTACCCAGAGGTGCCGAAGCTTCATAAGCCTACTGGTTGGGCGGCGGCCTTGGAGTATTGGACAGCCAAGATGCACCGCAGAACGGTTACTTATGCAGATTTGGTTAATCGTTACGGCGTTTCCCAAGCAAGTATAAGTCGATATGCTAATCGAATTGATGAAGCTTGCGGCATACGGGAGAAGCTTGATCTAACGACACCATCTTTTAAATAATACAGATGAGCTTTATAGGAGGAAGAATTATGCATAAGACAATTGTTATTGGTACAGGGCCAGCGGGATTAACAGCGGCTATCTATCTGGCTAGAGCGAATTTGTCTCCCCTCGTTATTGAAGGACCTGAACCGGGTGGTCAATTGACAACTACGACAGAGGTTGAGAATTTTCCGGGATTTCCGGAGGGAATTATGGGCCCAGACTTAATGACGAACATGCGCAAGCAGGCTGAGCGTTTCGGTGCAGAGTTTCGCACCGGCTGGATCAACAAAGTGGACATGTCCAAGAGACCATTCACGCTTTCCCTTGAAGGTGGAGAAACCTTACAGGCTGAAACCCTCATTATTTCCACAGGCGCTTCGGCGAAATATATCGGCATTCCGGGTGAAAAGGATAATATCGGTCGTGGCGTAAGTACTTGCGCGACGTGTGATGGATTTTTCTTCCGTGGTAAAAAAATCATCGTCGTCGGTGGAGGAGATTCCGCGATGGAGGAAGCGAACTTCTTGACGCGCTTTGCATCTGAAGTTACACTTGTTCATCGTCGTGATGAAATGAGAGCGTCCAAAATTATGCAGGATCGCGCACGGGAGAACAATAAAATCCTGTGGGGCTTAAATAAAACTCCAATCGAGGTTGTAGCAGGAGATAATGGCGTAACTGGACTTAAGGTGCGCAATAACGCAACTGGTGAGGAAGAGATTATTGAAACCCAAGGCTTGTTCGTAGCTATCGGACATACGCCGAATACGAAGTTCCTTGATAATCAGATTGATACTGATGAGCTTGGCTATATTGCAGTTAAACCAGGCACTACAGAAACAAATATCCCAGGCGTATTCGCTTGCGGCGATGTGCAGGATCACAAATATCGTCAAGCGATTACCGCTGCTGGAAGCGGCTGTATGGCTGCGCTGGATTGCGAGAAGTTCTTGGAAGGCTCTGCAACACATGACTGGAGTCAGTCTCTTACTTAAACTAACATTATCTTTTATGAGGTGTCGACAAAAATGTCAGAATCGTTGTTCGTAGGCGTAGATTTGGGTGGAACCTCTATTAAGGTTGGCTTGTGCAATGATGCGGGTGATCTCATTCGCAAGTATGAAGGACCTACACAAGCTGATGGTGGAGCGGACGCCGTATTGTCCAATATAGCGGCCTATGTCAAAGAGCTCGTACCTCCTGGGACGCCGGAATGGGATGCCGTTAAAGGCGTAGGAATCGGTATTGCTGGATTCTTAAATATTCCGGAAGGAATTATAGATTTTTCTCCGAATCTTCCTTTTAAGAATGTACCGGTTACACAGATTATGGAGGAAAAGATCGGTAAGCCAATTAAAATCAATAATGACGCCAATGTAGCTGCACTAGGTGAAGCTTGGGGTGGCGCAGGCAAAAACATCCCTAACTGCGTATGCTATACGCTAGGAACGGGAGTTGGCGGCGGTATTATTCTAAACAATAGACTTATCGAAGGATCAACAGGAATGGCTGGCGAGCTGGGCCATTTGTCTATTGTTGCAGACCTTGAAGCCATTCAATGCGGATGCGGAAAGACGGGCTGCTTGGAAACTGTATCGTCGGCTACCGGTATCATTCGGATGGCGCGAGATGCAGTAGAACGGGGTGACCGTACTTCGCTAACATTCGTTGAGGGAGATTTAACAGCTAAGGACGTGTTCGATGCGGCCAAAGGTGGAGATGAAGTCTCACAACGCATCGTTAGTCGGGCGGCTTTCTACCTAGGCAAATCGATGGCAGCGGTAGCTGTAGTTGTTAATCCTCAGCGGTTTATAGTTGGAGGCGGAGTAAGCAGAGCGGGCGAATTCCTCTTTGCCCAAATCCGTGAGGTGTTCGATAAATTGACGCCAGGTAATGCCAAAAGTGGAGTTGAAATCGTAGCTGCCCAGTTAGGTAACGACGCAGGGGTCGTAGGGGCAGCGGGATTGTTCCTTCGGGCATAATTGAAGCAGGCGCCCGACTCCCCTGGTTCTGTCAGGCGAGTCGGGCGCTCTGTTGTTAATAGCTACAGAGGGTGGGGATAAGCATGGATACGATTACGGCTAAACCGACGCTACTTATTATTACAGGAATGTCGGGTGCTGGAAAGACGATTGCAGTACAGAGCTTGGAGGACTTGGGTTTTTTCTGCGTCGATAACTTACCTCCAGTACTTATACCTAAATTTGCTGAATTAATTGAGCAGTCACAAGGACGCATTGCTAAAGTAGCGTTAGTTATTGATTTGCGAGGAAGAGAATTTTTCACGGCATTATCGGAGTCCTTGAATCATATTCGTGAGCATTATACCATTCATTACGAAATTCTATTTTTGGATGCAACGGATGCAATTCTCGTACAGCGCTACAAGGAAAGCCGGCGTCGGCACCCGCTAGCTCCGGATGGATTGCCTCTTGAAGGCATACACATGGAGCGGAAGCTGCTTGAGGATTTGAAGGGCTGGGCCACTCAGGTTATCGATACAAGCAGTCTTAAACCCGCGGCGTTAAAGGAAAAGATTATTGGTCGCTTTACAAACCTGGATCGCAATAATATTTCCATTAACGTAACTTCATTCGGGTTTAAGTACGGAGTTCCAATAGATGCTGATTTGATCTTTGATGTACGTTTCCTACCCAATCCTCATTACGTAGAGCAGCTCCGACCTAAGACGGGAGTGGACCCAGAGGTTTATGACTATGTAATGAAATGGCCAGAAACACAAACATTCCTGACCAAATTGCTCGATATGCTGCAATATTTAATTCCCTTGTATCATAAAGAAGGTAAAAGCCAGGTCGTTATTGGAATTGGGTGTACCGGAGGAAAGCATCGTTCAGTAGCTTTGGCGGAATACTTAGGTCGTAGGCTAGGCTCAAGCGATACTGAGTTGGTACGAGTGAGCCACCGCGATTCCGATCGCGATCGGCAGGAGCTGAGGTGAGGCTATGAAGGATAAGCTGAATCTCGCCCGTAAACCGCGGATTGTCGTCATTGGTGGTGGTACGGGGCTATCTGTCATGCTGCGCGGATTAAAGCAGAAGCCGCTAGATATTACGGCTATTGTAACGGTTGCAGATGATGGAGGAAGCTCTGGTATTTTGCGGGAAGAGCTACAAATCCCTCCTCCTGGGGACATCAGGAACGTGTTGTCTGCTCTATCGGATACGGAGCCTTTATTAGCGGAGGTTCTCAAGTATAGGTTCTCGAACGGGACGGGGTTAGCTGGACATAGTCTTGGCAATCTTATACTTGCTGCGATGACAGACATAACCGGGGATTTCGTAACGGGAATAACCGAGCTTAGTCGAATATTTGCTGTTCGGGGGCGCGTACTGCCGGCGGCGAATCAAGCGATTGTACTAAAGGCCGAGATGGAAGACGGATCAATTGTCGTCGGGGAATCTCGGATTCCGAAATCAGGCTTGGCTATTCGTAAAGTATTTCTTGAGCCAGCTGACGTAGAGGCGCTTCCTGAAGCCGTTCAGGCTCTTCAAGAAGCAGATGCGATTCTTATTGGGCCTGGTAGCTTATACACGAGTATACTCCCCAACTTGATCGTACCTAAGCTAGCGGAAGCAATCATTCAATCGAATGCGGTTAAGCTATTCGTGTGTAATGTAATGACGCAGCCGGGAGAAACGGACAATTATTCCGTTAGCGACCATCTAGCTGCTGTTCATGCGCATATTGGCCACCATCTATTCGATTACGTTATCGTGAATGATGGAGAGATTCCTCCGCAAGTACAAGAGCTTTATGCAGAGAAGGGTTCAACTGCTGTGCATTTGGATTTGGAAGAAGTAACGAGCCGTGGATACAAGGTTATTGCAGATACACTTGTGCTGTTCCGAACCTATTTACGGCATGATGCTGCAAAATTAAGTAATCATATTTACCATCTGGTTGAGGATTGGATGTTGCGAAAGGGGTGAAAGGCATGTCATTTGCGGCGCTAACGAAAAAGGAATTAACACTGATTGAAAACGATAGCTGCTGTGAAAAGGCAGAGCTATCCGCTTTGATCAGGATGAATGGCACGATCTCGTTGACCAATAAACGGGTCGTCCTGGATATCGCCACCGAGAATGCCGCAATTTCACGCCGGATGTACACCCTTCTGAAGCGACATTTTAACGTAGTGACGGAATTGTTAGTTCGTAAGAAAATGAGGCTTAAGAAAAACAATGTGTATGTCGTGCGTGTACCTGCAGGTGCGGAAGCTATTCTGAACGATCTATCCATCGTTTCAGAAGGATTTCTCTTCCATCCAAGCATAGATAAGGATTTAGTCCGGAAATCATGCTGTAAAAAAGCTTATTTACGCGGGGCGTTCTTAGCAGGCGGTTCGGTAAACAATCCAGAAGGCTCCTCGTATCACTTGGAAATTTCTTCGATGTATGAGGAGCATTGCCAGGCGTTAGTAGATCTTGCTAATAAGTTTCATCTGAACGCAAGATTTATCGAACGTAAGAAAGGCTTTATTCTTTACATTAAAGAAGGCGAAAAGATCATCGAATTTCTAAGTCTTATCGGGGCGCACCAAGCCTTGTTCAAATTCGAGGATGTTCGTATCATGCGGGATATGCGTAATTCAGTTAATCGGATTGTCAATTGCGAGACGGCTAATCTTAACAAAACGATTGGTGCGGCAGTTAGACAAATAGACAACATCAAGCTTCTGTCCAAGGAAGTGGGCTTAAATAATTTGCCTGATAAGCTACGCGAGGTAGCTGAGGTAAGGCTCCAGCATCCGGATATTAACTTAAAGGAAGTCGGAGATTTGCTTAAAGGACAGGTTAGTAAATCGGGCGTAAACCACCGACTTAGGAAGCTTGATGAGTGGGCAGAAAAAATCCGGAATGGCGGAGCATAATCCGTATGGCGTATTTGTTCATATCAATGTTATAATAGTAAAGAAACTATAGCACGGGGGTCCCGATTAGCGGGACGAAATAAAGACAGGGGGTATCCGGTCCATGACGAGACAGCCGGTGGTAGTTCGGCTTAAAACGGGTCTTCACGCCAGACCGGCGGCACTATTCGTGCAGGAAGCCAATAAATTCTCCTCAGACGTCTTCGTGGAGAAGGATGAGAAAAAAGTAAACGCGAAAAGCATCATGGGTATTATGAGCCTAGCGATCAGCTCCGGTACGGAAGTAGCGATCAGCGCGGAAGGTTCCGACGCAGAGCAAGCTGTAACCGCTTTAGTGCAGCTTGTAAGCAAAGAAGAGCTGGAGAACCAATAAGTACCAATTATGCAAAGCTCCCGCAAGGGGGCTTTTTGCATTTAATAGCATCCGTTGAAACATTTGGATGGTCTAATGCGTTAGATGGTAAACGGGAAAAAAAGGAGAAATGAGAGTAATGGGACGACATCATTTGAAGGTGCTAGTAGTTGCTGCTGCTGTAGTAATTGGATCTGTTGGATTGGTTAGAGGGGGTGGCGATATCGTTTCAGCACAGTCTGTACCTGCGGTAACATCGGCGGCCTATACGATCACTGTAGGAGCAACGGGGACAATTAAGGTAGAGCCAGATGTCGCTTATTTGAGCTTGGCAGTTGAATCTCAGGGATCGAAGGCTTTGGAAGCCCAGCAAGCGAATGCGGATAAGTTCGCTGCAGTAGAGAAGACGTTATACGAGAAGTTCTCAATCGATAAGAAGGATGTCAAAACAACAGGCTTTGGCGTTCAGCCGGACTATGATTACACAGAGAAGGAAGGGCGTGTGCTGAAGGGTTATGTTGCAGTTCACTCCGTTCAAGTGACGTACCGTAAGATTACAGAAATCGGTAAGCTACTCGATGCTCTAACGGCATCGGGCGCTAATCGATTGGATGGTGTACAATTCGGCACGGAGAAGAATGACCAATATGAGCTAGAGGCGCTTAAGAAAGCAATGGCTAATGCTTCGAAAAAAGCAAATGTACTTGCAGCCTCTTCCAACCGCAAATTAAAAGGGGTACTTAATGTTGTACAGGGAGATGTTTCTAACATCCCGATTGTGTATGGGATGGAAGCAGCTAAGGCGCAGATGAGTGATATGCTTGGTGGCTCATCCACATCCGTGCAAACGGGACAGATTGAGATCCGCGCGAATGTAACCGTGCAATACGAAATGAAGTAGTTGATTTATGTGCGATATGATTGGAGAAGAGGCGGGGACTTGTTCCTTCGCCTCTTCTTTGTGTTCATTAAAGATCAGCTGCAAGTGAGGGATGGAAAAATAAAAACCGCCAACCTATGAGGAGGGCGGTGACGATTAAGGGGCGCAGTAGTTTGATTATGCTTCCTTGTAATGACTTATTTGGCGAATGGAGAGTGCCTCTTCCAATAATTCAATGAATTCATCGGATAAGTTCATTTTCTTGGCTTCCCTATAAACCTCAAGAAGGTGTTCGTCTTTCAATGGGCGTAGCAATGACGCTTTATCACTTAATCTGCGTGCAGCCACCATGTCGATGTGGCCTTCATTGATGTTTCGATAAGGCGCGTTGTCTTCATTTGTATTGGTCACAAGGTACGGATAGGACCGTTCAGGCATAAAGATCCCTCCCTCTCTTCCAGAGTTCCTAAGAGATAACTAGAATTGGAGGTAATTGGTATAACCTCATAAAACAGTTTACCATGGATTGTCCGCCTAGCAGAGAGGGTATTCAAAGTTTTGAATTTATGTTGACACATGCATTAAGTTGTGTTAAATCAGGGTTGTCTTGTGGCTAAGTTTTCTTGAGGCAAAAATTTTTGGTGAAATTTATATCTTATACCGCAAAAGGGGGGGGCCATCCTAGAAATAACGCACTGAGGGCTACTAAGAGTCGAGGATTCTGGGACTTTTCTAGGAATAACGCACTGAGGGCTACTAAGGATCGAGGATTCTGGGACTTTTCTAGGAATAACGCACTGAGGGCTACTAAGGATCGAGGATTCTGGGACTTTTCTAGAAATAACGCACTGAGGGCTACTAAAAGTTGAGGATTCTGGGACTTATCTTGGAATAACGCACTGAGGGCTACTAAGGATCGAGGATTCTGGGACTTTTCTAGAAATAACGCACTGAGGGCTACTAAGGATCGAGGATTCTGGGGATTTTTCCGAAAGAACCATAATAATACGAAAAGAAGCCGCCCATAAGTGAACTTACGAGTGGCTTCTTTAAGGTTTACTCTAATAAGATGTGAGTTTAAACGACCTTGTCGATTACTTTGTCGATGAGGCCATACTGCTGGGCAACTTCTGCTTCCATGAAATTGTCGCGGTCTGTATCCTTCTCAATACGTTCCAAAGGCTGACCTGTACGTTCTGACAGAATGCCATTCAATTTATCTCTTAGCTTCAGAATCCGTCGAGCCCGAATTTCAATGTCACTGGCTTGACCTTCTGCACCACCAAGTGGCTGGTGAATCATCACTTCACTATTAGGAAGTGCGAAGCGCTTGCCTTTGGCGCCTGCTGCAAGCAGGAATGCTCCCATTGATGCGGCCATACCGACACAGATTGTAGAAACATCTGGTTTGATGAACTGCATGGTATCGTAAATGGCCATACCGGAAGTGATGGAGCCGCCGGGGCTGTTAATGTAGAGGTGGATGTCTTTTTCTGGATCTTCGGCTGCTAGGAACAGCAGCTGGGCGATGATAGAGTTGGCAACCACGTCATTCACCTGAGTACCTAAAAATACGATTCGATCTTTGAGTAAGCGGGAATAGATGTCGTACGCCCGTTCTCCTCTGTTGGTTTGCTCGACAACCATAGGCACAAAACTCATGTTTGACGTCCCTCCTCATGTTTTGGTTTTATAATCATAGCGAATCTGCAGGTAAAAGTCAAAGAAAGTCAAAGAGGCTTTTGAAGGAAACTTATAGGTAGTGATAAACCGCATATAAGGGGCCGAGAATCAAAAAAACCGACCGTATGGAACGGTCGGTTGTGCTGTATGCTATTGGTTGGAGAAATAAAATTTGGCGCGCCCGTGAGGAATCGAACCTCAATCTCAGCCTTCGGAGGGCTGCGTCATATCCGTTGGACCACGGGCGCTCGTTTAGTACAGCAAGAGTTATTATATGTGATACGGTGTTAAAAAGCAAGAGAAAACGGGCTCTTATATTTGATAATTTCGTGTACGGGAGGTCTTGCAACTATGAGGAAAATTCGTTAAAATGAAGGTGGGACTTAAAAAGGGGTGGCGGGACGATTTACGTCCAACTAAGTAGTGAGCTTGCTACCGCTTAAAGCCATTCGGTCTCAGGAGGATACACGGAGAGAATGCGGGAAATCGTTGAGATTCAGAAGAAGCTACTCCCTGATCTTCTGCAGGTGATGGAAAAAAGGTACCAAATTCTGCACCGGGTATACATGACGGGTACAATTGGTCGTCGCACGCTTGCTTCTAGCGTCGATATGACGGAGCGGGTGCTACGAACAGAGCTTGAGGTTCTACGTGCACAAGGGCTGTTAGATACAGCAACGGCGGGTATGACACTTAGCGATAGCGGACGCCAGCTTGTAGAAGATATGGAGCCGATCGTTAAGGAATTGTTCGGGCTATCGGATTTAGAAGAAAAGGTACGTGCAGCGTTCGGATTAAATAAGGTTATTATTGTAGCAGGCGACTCAGACACTTCCGACCATATTAAAATGGAGCTCGGAATGGCTGGAAGCCGAGTGCTACGGGATAGTCTTTCGCCAGGGGATGTCGTTGCGGTAATGGGTGGTTCTACGATGGCTCGCATGGCAGCGCAATTCGCAATGCCATCACAGCTGAAGGAAAACTGGTTCGTACCTGCTAGGGGCGGCTTGGGTGAAAGTGTTGACTATCAGGCAAATACAATTGCCTCGGAGTTAGCTAAGCGTACAGGAGCACGATATCGTATGCTCCACGTACCCGATCATCTAAGTGAGGAAGCATATAAGACGATCATGCAGGACCCTAATGTAAGTGAAGTGGTCGACATGATACGCGGTGCAAGGATTGTCGTACATGGCATTGGTGATGCTGCAACTATGGCAAGACGCCGTAAGCTCAATAATGAGACTATGGATGAGCTTGTAAAAGATGGAGCACTTGCGGAAGCCTTTGGTTACTATTTTGATCGTAACGGCAAAGTCGTACATCGAATGGCAACAGCTGGCTTGCGTCTGGAGGACATTGAAGCTGCGGGTATTGTCATCGGCATCGCAGGCGGGAAAAGCAAGGGCGAAGCGATCGCATCAGTTATGAGGTTTGGGCATGACGATATACTTGTTACGGATGAAGCTGGAGCTATAGAAGCTTTACGACATGTATAATTGGTTACATTAAGTTTTAACAGCTGTAATAGGGTAATCCTATTTAATAGTGATCTCGGCGCTTACGGCGCCTGATATATAGATCAAAAAAAAGATAGTTATTCCAAGGAGGAAACCAATCATGGCAGTAGTAAAAGTTGGTATTAACGGATTTGGACGTATTGGACGTAACGTATTCCGCGCATCTCTAGGCAACCCGAATGTAGAGATCGTTGCGATCAACGACCTGACTGACGTTAACACGCTTGCTCACCTTCTCAAATATGATACAACTCACGGCAAATTGGACGGAACGGTTGAAGTGGGCGAAGGCGCACTTATCGTAAACGGCAGAACAGTTAAAGTATTCGCTGAGCGTGATCCTGGTAACCTGCCTTGGTCTTCTGTAGGTGCTGAAATCGTTGTTGAATCTACAGGTATCTTTACTGCTAAAGAAAAAGCAGAGCTTCACTTGAAAGGCGGCGCGAAGAAAGTTATTATCTCCGCTCCTGCTACGAACGAAGACATCACTATCGTTATGGGCGTTAACAACGACAAATACGATCCATCTGCTCATACAATTATCTCTAACGCTTCTTGTACAACGAACTGCTTGGCACCATTCGCTAAAGTATTGAATGACCAATTCGGAATCGTTAAAGGCATGATGAACACAATCCATTCTTACACGAACGATCAAAGCGTTCTTGATCTTCCGCATAAGGATTTGCGTCGTGCTCGTGCAGCTGCTGAGAACATCATTCCTTCTTCCACGGGTGCTGCTAAGGCTGTTTCCCTTGTATTGCCTGAATTGAAAGGCAAATTGAACGGAATGTCCATGCGTGTTCCTACTCCGAACGTATCCGTAACGGATCTCGTTGCTGAGTTGAAAGTAAATGTTACAGTTGAAGAAGTTAACGCGGCTCTGAAAGCTGCTGCTGACGGTCCTCTTAAAGGAATTCTTAACTACTCCGAAGAGCCGCTTGTTTCTAGTGACTACAACGGCGATCCTGCTTCTTCCACAATCGATTCATTGTCCACAATGGTTGTAGAAGGCAACATGGTTAAAGTTATTTCTTGGTATGACAACGAGTGGGGCTATTCCAACCGCGTTGTTGACTTGGCTGCTTTTATTGCAAGCAAAGGTCTATAAGAGAATACGCATCCCCCTAAGTCCCCCTTCCCGAAGGGGGATTCCAAGGGCTCTGCCCTCTGGACACCCGTTGGTTGTCGGGAGAGCGGCTTTTGGTGGAGGATAGGGTTACAGTGTGCTAGGATCGCTCCGTCCCGGATTTGCTCTGCAAACCGGGACTACGCTTTACCTAGGGAGCAGGCAGGGGACCCCGTTTCGCGCTTTGCTGCGCTCCGGGCTCTGGGGAAGAGCGAGACTCCCCTGCGCAAGACTGCGCTTCTTATGGGAGCATGATGAAGAGCGATGCTCCCCCGCGCAAGACTGCGCTTCTAGGGGAGCTTAAACAAATACATTAGTACGGACACTTGTTAGGCTCCCTTATCTGGAGCCTAGCTTTGCGCCCGGAGATATACAGACCATCCGAGGAGGTTTGACTCTTGAACAAGAAAAGCGTAAGAGAAGTCGATGTTGCAGGGAAGAAAGTATTTGTTCGGGTTGACTTTAACGTACCGCTTGAGAATGGCGTTATTACTGATGACACTCGTATTCGCGAGACATTGCCTACAATCAAGTACTTGATCGAGAATGGCGCAAAGGTTATCCTGGCTAGTCACTTAGGTCGTCCTAAAGGCGAAGTCGTTGAGGGTCTTCGTTTGACTGCTGTTGCTGCTCGTCTTTCTGAACTGCTAGGTAAGCCAGTTAGCAAGTCTGACGAAGTTGTTGGCGCTAGTGTAACGGCTCAAGTAGCTGAGCTGAATGATGGCGATGTATTGCTGCTTGAAAATGTACGGTTCCACCCAGGTGAAGAGAGCAACGATTCCGAATTGGCCAAAGCTTTCGCTGACTTGGCTGATTTGTTCGTGAACGACGCATTTGGCGCTGCTCACCGGGCACATGCTTCTACTGAAGGCATCGCGCATCACATTCCAGCAGTGTCTGGCTTGTTGATGGAGAAAGAGCTGGATGTACTGGGTAAAGCTTTGCACAATCCTGAGCGTCCTTTCACGGCAATCGTTGGTGGGTCTAAGGTTAAGGACAAAATCGATGTTATCAATAAGATGATTGAGATTGCAGATAATATTATTATTGGCGGCGGGCTGACTTACACTTTCCTGAAAGCTCAAGGAAAAGAAATCGGCCTTTCGTTGTGTGATGATTCCAAGCTGGAACTGACGCTGGAGTTTGTTGAGAAGGCGAAGAAGCTTGGTAAGAACCTTTACTTGCCGATTGATATCGTTATTGCTGATGACTTCAAAGTAGATGCTAACAAAGACATCGTTGATATTGATCACATTCCTGTTGGCTGGGAAGGCGTAGATATCGGACCTAAAACGCGTGAAATTTACGCTGAAGTGATTAAGAATTCCAAGCTTGTTGTATGGAACGGACCGATGGGCGTATTTGAATTAGAGCCATTCTCCCACGGTACACGTGCAGTAGCTCAAGCTTGTGCTACTACTGATGCTTACACGATCATTGGCGGTGGAGATTCTGCTGCTGCGGCTGAGAAGTTTAAGCTTGCTGATCAAATGAACCATATTTCTACAGGTGGCGGAGCTTCGCTGGAATTCATGGAAGGTAAAGTCCTTCCGGGCGTTGTAGCCCTAAACGACAAATAGAGGTGACATAAATGAGCAGAACACCAATTATTGCGGGTAACTGGAAAATGTTCAAAACAGCTGGCGAAGCTACTGCTTTCGTTGCTGAGGTTAAAGGCAAAGCTGAGGTTGCTGGAGTAGAGAGCGTGATCTGCGCTCCGTTTACTGCACTTCCTGCTTTGATTGAAGCTGTTAAAGGCACGACGATCAAAGTCGGTGCACAAAACCTTCATTTCGAAGACAATGGCGCTTATACAGGCGAAATCAGCGGTGTATTCCTGAAGGATCTTGGCGTTCATTACGTCATCATCGGTCACTCGGAGCGTCGTCAATATTTTGCTGAATCGGATGAGATCGTGAACAAGAAAGCCCACGCGGCATTCCGTCATGGCCTTACTCCAATTATCTGTGTTGGCGAGAAGCTTGAAGAGCGTGAAGCTGGCCAGACAAAAGAAGTTGTACGCGTTCAAACAGAAGGCGGGCTCGCAGGATTGACTGCTGAGCAGGTTGCTGAATCCGTTATTGCTTATGAGCCAATCTGGGCAATCGGGACTGGTAAATCCTCCACTTCTGAAGATGCAAACGAAGTAACTAGCTACATCCGTGGCGTTGTGGCTGGACTGTTCAGTGCTGAAGTAGCTGATAAGGTTCGCATTCAATACGGCGGAAGCGTTAAGCCGAACACAGTAGCTGAATATATGGGTCAATCCGATATCGACGGTGCTTTGGTTGGTGGCGCTAGCCTTGAGCCAGCTTCCTTCGTGGCGTTAGTCGAAGGGGCGAAGTAAGATGACAGCTCCGAGACCGGTTGCGCTTATTATTCTCGATGGCTTTGGCCTTCGTGAGACCACTCATGGTAATGCCGTTGCCCAAGCCAACAAACCGAACTTTGATCGTTTATGGAACACGTTTCCCCATACAACGCTAACGGCTTGCGGGGAAGCAGTCGGACTACCGGAAGGACAAATGGGTAATTCCGAGGTCGGACATCTTAACATCGGCTCAGGCCGGATCGTGTATCAGGATTTGACTCGTATTTCTAAATCGATTCGCGATGAGGACTTTTACGATAATTCCACTTTACTCGGTGCGGTACAGCATGCGAAAGCCAACAACAAGAAGCTTCATTTGTACGGCTTAGTATCCGATGGTGGTGTTCATAGCCACATCGCTCATCTATTCGCGCTATTGGAGCTGGCTAAGAAGGAAGGCTTGGAGCAAGTGTACATCCATGCTTTCCTCGATGGTCGTGATGTGTCGCCAGACAGTGCGGTTGGTTACTTAACTCAATTGCAAGGCAAGATTGAAGAGCTTGGTGTAGGACAAGTTGCTACAATCCAGGGTCGGTATTACGCGATGGATCGTGACAAGCGCTGGGAGCGGACAGAGAAATCTTACCGCGCAATGGTGTATGGAGATGGCCCGACGGCAGTAGATCCGATTCAAGCCGTGAAGGAATCTTACGAGAAGTCCGTATATGATGAGTTCGTCCTGCCGACAGTAATCGTAGGAGCAGATGGAAAGCCAGTCGGACTGGTTGAGTCTGAGGATGCGGTTATTTTCTTCAACTTCCGCCCTGACCGTGCTATACAATTATCTAATGTTTTCACGAATGAAGATTTCCGTGGCTTCGATCGTGGAGATAATTTCCCTAAAAACCTGTATTTCGTCTGCATGACGCTTTTTGCGGAAACCGTAGGCGGGTTTGTTGCGTATAAGCCTAAGGAACTTGATAACACTTTAGGTGAAGTTCTAGTACAGCATGGTAAAAAACAGCTCAGAATTGCCGAAACGGAAAAGTACCCGCACGTTACGTTCTTTTTTAGTGGTGGACGGGATCACGTTCTGGAAGGCGAAACTCGCATACTCATCAATTCACCGAAGGTTGCCACTTATGACCTTCAGCCAGAGATGAGCATTTACGAGGTAACGAGCTCGTTGCTGAAGGAAATCGAAGCGGAGCATCATGACGCGATTATCCTTAACTTCGCTAATGCGGACATGGTTGGTCACTCGGGTATGCTTGAGCCGACGATTAAAGCGGTAGAAGCAACAGATGAGTGCCTAGGTCGCGTAGTTGAAGCAGTAACTGCCAAAGGTGGAGTTTGCGTCATTATTGCCGATCATGGCAATGCAGACATGGTTATCGACGATAACGAGCGTCCTTTCACGGCGCATACGACGAACCCTGTTCCTTGTATCGTGACAGAAGCGGGTCATACGCTTCGTGATGGCGGTATTCTTGCGGACGTCGCACCGACGATTCTCAAGCTCATGCAGCTTCCACAGCCAGAGCAAATGACAGGTAAGTCCTTGTTTTAACCTAATTCATATTTAACTTAGAGGAGTGTTACTCATGACAATTATTTCTGATGTTTACGCACGCGAAGTATTGGACTCCCGGGGAAATCCGACAGTTGAGGTTGAAGTTCGTTTGGAATCCGGTGCTTTAGGCCGCGCTATCGTTCCATCCGGCGCCTCCACAGGTGCTCATGAAGCAGTTGAGCTTCGTGATGGCGACAAAGACCGTTATCTAGGTAAAGGCGTACTTAAAGCGGTTGATAACGTTAATACAATCATCGCTCCTGAACTTATCGGATACGATGCTCTTGAGCAAGTTGTAATCGATCAAAAAATGATCGAAATCGACGGAACTCATAACAAAGCTAAGCTGGGAGCTAACGCTATCCTTGCAGTATCCATTGCAACAGCTCGTGCAGCTGCAGAAGCTCTTGATGTTCCTTTGTACACTTACCTCGGCGGCTTCAATGCGAAAACATTGCCAGTTCCAATGATGAACATCATCAACGGTGGCGCTCACGCGGACAACAATGTTGACGTACAAGAATTCATGGTATTGCCAGTTGGCGCACCTACATTCGCTGAAGCTCTTCGTATGGGCGCAGAAATTTTCCACTCCCTTAAGGGCGTATTGAACAAAAAAGGTCTTAACACTGCTGTAGGCGATGAGGGTGGATTCGCTCCTAACTTCGCTTCCAACGAAGAAGCAATCACGACTGTTATCGAAGCGATCGAAAAAGCAGGCTTCAAGCCAGGCGTTGACGTATTCCTTGGTATGGACGTTGCTTCTACAGAGTTTTTCAAAGACGGTAAATACCACCTCGAAGGCGAAGGCAAGTCCTACACGCCTGCTGAGTTCGTTGATCTGCTTGCTAGCTGGGCAGACAAATACCCTATCATCACAATCGAAGATGGTTGCTCCGAAGATGACTGGGAAGGTTGGAAATTGCTTACTGAGAAATTGGGCGGCAAAATCCAACTCGTTGGAGACGATTTGTTCGTAACGAACACTGAGCGTCTTGCTGATGGTATCGAAAAAGGCGTAGGTAACTCCATTCTAGTTAAAGTTAACCAAATCGGTACTTTGACAGAAACTTTCGATGCTATCGAAATGGCGAAACGCGCTGGCTACACAGCTGTTATCTCTCACCGTTCCGGCGAATCCGAAGACAGCACAATCGCTGACATCGCAGTTGCTACTAATGCAGGTCAGATCAAAACGGGCGCACCTTCCCGTTCCGACCGTGTTGCGAAATACAACCAATTGCTTCGCATCGAAGACAACTTGGGAACTACTGCGATCTATGCAGGCAAAAAGGCGTTCTACAACCTTAGAAACTTCAAGTAATACGAGCTCCATCACATACATCTTAGTCAGACATCAAGATAACAAGAAGACCGGACCCTTGCGCTTATGCGCGGTTCGGTCTTTTTATCTTTTTAAATAACTAGCGGAGGGTGCTCCATGCGGATCTTCTCTTTGAGTATCTCTAGAAAGTTTTCAGTAGCCGTGCTAAGGGTGAGAGGCTCCTTCTTTCTCAGAATCCCAGTTACAAGGCCATAATTAAGGTCATAAACAGCTTTGAGTACGGTATTCTCAGGGATGGGATCAGCTGTAATGATCGGTACGACGGCTAGTCCGAAATCTGCCTGAACATAAAATTTGAGCGCGGACATGTTACCGATTTCGATGCTGTGGTAGGGGAGTCCACCTTTCTCCAGCAGGGAGGATTCCAGCTTCTTGCGATAAGGGCAGCCTGAGGTTGTAATAAGAATGTCCGAATCCTTCATATCGCGTAAATAGATGGTGTCTTGATTAGCCAAAGGATGGGTTTTGTGCATAAGCAAACCAACCTGTTCAACAAACAAAGGCTCGAAGATATGGTTCTGGGCACTTTCCGGAGTTGTGCAGAGGGCAATATCAATGACATCATCCTCTAGCATTTGATTTAAGGCCGCTGTATTTCCGATCTGAATGCTGACCTGAACAAGCGGATATTTTTGCATAAATGCTTTCATAATGTGCGGCATTCTGTAGCTTGCCGTTGGCTCCATTACTCCGATTCGAATGACTCCAATCTCACCGCTTGTTAACCCCACCATCGAATGGTAAAGAAAATCGTACTCCTTCAACAAAGTGACTGATTTCTCCAAAAATAATCTTCCAGCCTCAGTAAGCTGAATCTTCTTCCCTCTCGTCAGCAGCTTCTGCCCAATATCCTTCTCCAGCTTCTGTATATGCAATGTAATCGTAGATTGGACGTATTGAAGCTCCTCGGCAGCGCGCTGAAAGCTGCCGTATTTGACAATAGTCTGAAAGGTTTTAATGCTGCGAATATCCATGCTAACCCTCTCCAATTCCTTGTAGATGATCAATTACAGATGAAAGTCAATTCGAAAAAAATGAATTTTCTATTCGTTTTTTCAATTTTACAAAACCAAATTTATCATGTAGTATAACACACAGATAAAGCAGATAAAACACACGGGAATACTTGCAATTAAATTAAATGTGGATAGGCGGAGAGAAAAATGGTAAAAAGAATGGCTGTACTTAGTGTTTTATTGTTAACGATGGTAAGTATATTGGCCGGCTGTGGGGATGCCGCGAAGAATAAAGAGGGCGCAGTTGTCACAGAAACACCGAAGAGTGAGAATGTCAAAGAATCACCGAAGACTGAGGAATCCCGCAATGGCGGAGAATTGATCTTCGCATTGGCGGGCCCGGTTGCTGCCGACTCTTTCGATCCTCATAAATCAGGAATGGCTCAACAATACAGAGTAATCGGTTCGATCTTTGACAGATTGGTTGCGGAGCTTCCAGATCATACGATTAAACCGTGGTTGGCGGAATCTTGGGATGCTTCACCGGACGGCCTAGACTATACATTCAAGCTTAGGAAGGATGTTACCTTCCATGATGGTACGCCGTTTAATGCTGAAGCCGTAAAGTTCAACTTTGATCGGATCACGAATCCGGAAACAAAATCAGGCACCTCACTTAGCTGGCTGGGCACGTTCGAATCTTCCGATGTTATCGATGAATACACCATTCATGTGAAATTAAAAGCACCTTACGCGCCATTCTTAGGTAATCTGGCAAAAGCGCCACTGGGGATCGTTTCTCCGACAGCTGTAGCGAAGTATGGCGATCAATTCGCACAGAACCCCGTGGGAACAGGACCATTCAAATTTGAATCTCTGAAACCGAACACGGAATATGTTTTTGCACGTAATGAAAATTATAACTGGGCACCTCCTTACGCTAAGCATACAGGTCCTGCTTATGTGGACAAGCTCATTATCAAAAATGTAGAAGAAGAGGCAACCCGAGTTGGTGTACTACAAAGCAAGCAGGTTCATGCTGCTGACTTAATTCCTCCACAAAATGTTGTCGCACTAAAATCGGATAAGAACTTTCAAGTCATAGAAACTGAAATCTTAGGCAGCAATTTCTCATGGCATTTCAACGTGGAACGGGCACCGTTTAATGATGTGAAAATTCGTAAAGCCGTGCAGCTGGGCCTAAATATCGATGGCATTGTAAAAAGTCTCTATCTCGGTACGTATGAACGGGCTTGGGCTCCTTTATCCCCTTCTATTCTAGGGTATGATTCCTCTTTAGAAAATACATGGAAGCCGGATGTAGCTCTGGCTAATCAACAGCTGGAAGAGCTGGGCTGGGTTAAAGGTTCGGATGGTTATCGGAGCAAGGACGGTAAGAGATTAAAGATACAGGTATTAGAAATGGCCGGAAATCGGGAGAAAAGACAGGATATTGCCACCATCATTCAACAGCAATTAAAGGAAATTGGTGTAGAGGTTGTACTCGATGTTCTTCCTGTAGCTGGTTATGTTCAAAATCTTACAGACGGAGCCTATGATGTAGCTGGAGCAAGCCTGTTCGGTGGAGATCCGGACGTATTGCGTAGTCGTTACTTCTCCAAGAACTTTGGCGTGTTGGGCAACTTCTCGAGAGTATTTGATGAGCAGCTAGATGGATGGTTGCAGCAAGCTTATCAAGAACAGGATACAGCCAAGAGAGTTGATCTGTATAAGAAGATTCAGCAATATGTAACGACCGAACAAACGTTTACGATTCCGATCTATATACTGCCGTACACGATTGGAACAGTTAAAGAAGCACACGATATCTCATTCGATGGCACAGGTTTCCCTGTATTTTACGATGCATGGATCAGCAAATAAGTAGTAATAGAGGAGGATAAGGATGACCGCATTCATTATTCGCAGATTGTTTGTATCACTACTGGTCATCCTTGGCTCGTTAACTTTAGTTTTCTTTATTCTGCATATTCTGCCTGGAGATCCTGCAACGATTATGGCAAGCACTAATACTGCGACACCTGAAATGCTAGAAAATCTCAAACAGCAATTTGGTCTGGATCAGCCTATTCCTCTTCAATATTGGAATTACATGACTGAATTGCTGCGGGGTGATCTGGGGCACTCGTTGACCAACGGCGAACCGGTTGGACGGAAGCTGCTAGCGCAATTTCCGTCTACGCTTGTTCTCACCTTGCTGAGTATCGTAGCTGTCGTTATTAGCGGTATTTTGTTAGGAATCATAGCGGCTATTTTTGAAAACCGTTGGCCTGATTATGTGATACGCGCTCTATCGATTACCGGTATCTCGATGCCGACATTCTGGTCTGCTATTTTACTTATTCTCGTTTTTTCAGTGGAGCTGAATTGGTTTCCTGCTATCGGAAATGGGGGGATCGAGCATTTGGTTCTTCCGGTGTGTGCCCTCTCCTTAGTAGGAAGCGGCTTTCTGGCACGGATGGTCAGGAACAGTGTGCTTGAGGTGCTTCATGAGCCTTTTGTTCTGACACTACGTGCCAAAGGGCTGCCTGAGAAAATGGTTATAGGCAAGCATGTGCTACGCAATGCCTTAATACCAGCGGTTACGATGGTTGGATTATTGACCGGAGAGCTACTAGCAGGAGCCGTAGTTATTGAAACGATATTTGCGCGTCAAGGAATAGGAAGAGTCATTGTCGATGCCATAATGACGAAGGATTTGCCTGTTATTCGTGGGTCTATATTACTGACTTCCATTATATATGTAGTCGTCAATCTGTTGGTCGATATTTCTTATTCCATCATTGACCCTCGCATCAGGCAAAAGTCATAAGGAGGGAATTGTGGATGTCTGCTGCATTATACTTTCGCAGGTTAAGAAAATACGGGTTTCCATTGTTGGCGGCAATCATTATGGGTTTTATGGCGGTATGCGCTATATTTCCTTCTGCTATCGCTCCTTATGCTCCAACGGCTATGAACGCTAATGATGTCTTATCCTCTCCGGGCAGTAAATACTGGCTGGGTACTGATTATTTTGGCCGGGATATATTCAGCTTGATCGTCTATGGTAGTCAGCAATCGTTAGCCATTGGCCTCGTTTCGGTCATTATTGGTGGCGGAATTGGCACCTTGATTGGCGTAATTGCTGGATACACAGGCAGAGTAACAGATATGGTCCTTATGCGCTTTATAGATGTAATCATGACAATCCCCGGTATCCTACTAGCACTGGCTATATCGGCTGCGTTGGGTGCAAGTCTGTTTAATATGATTATTGCAGTCAGTGCGGCTACGATACCTGGCTATGCACGCATTATGAGGGGACAAGTCATGTCGGTAAAAGGAAGACCCTTTATCGAAGCGGCGAAAGCAGCGGGTGCTACGCCATTAGCTATTCTATGGAAGCATGTCCTGCCTAATTCACTTTCCCCGCTACTGGTTATGGCTGCAATTGGGATAGGAAATGCTGTCCTGGTCGGCTCTAGTCTAAGCTTCCTCGGTCTAGGTGTCCATGGAGAAGTGCCAGATTGGGGGGGCTTATTGTCACTGGGAAGAGGCTATTTGACCGTAGCGTGGTGGATTGCAACCTTTCCGGGATTTGCGCTAACTTTGCTGGTCGTATCGATGAACATACTGGGTGATGAGCTGCGCAATAAACTCGATCCGAAGAAAAGCCGGCACTAGCAAAGGAGTGAAGGGTATGCAACCACTTTTGAAAATCAATAAGCTTTCTATTAAGTTCAAGACAATAAAAGGAAATCTTGAGGCTGTTCAGGGAATGGAGCTGGATATCCATCGCGGTGAAATTGTCAGCCTAGTTGGCGAATCCGGCAGTGGTAAAACGGTTACTTCTCTAGCTATCCTCCAGCTATTCGATAAGGCACAAGGGTACAGCCTCTCAGGAGAAATAAACTGGAATGACGTAGATATAGCCTCTGTTTCTAAAAAGGATTTGAATAGGCTTCGCGGTAAGAAAATCGCAATGATATTCCAGGACCCGATGACGGCCTTAGATCCGTTGTTTACTATCGGCTCGCAAATTACGGAAGTCATTATCCGACATTTGGGTCTAAGTCGACGAGCTGCAGAGGATCAGGCGATATCTTTGCTCAAGAAAGTGGGCATTCCAGAAGCTCACTTGCGTGTTAAGCAGTTCCCCCATGAGCTTTCAGGTGGAATGAGGCAAAGGGCCATGATAGCTATGGCACTCGCCTGTGGTCCGGAGCTGCTTATAGCTGATGAACCAACAACGGCGCTAGATGTTACCGTACAAGCACAAATCCTTCATCTGCTACGAGAGCTGCAGCGAGAGATGGGATTAAGCATTCTATTAATTACGCATGATTTGGGTGTCGCTGCCCAGATGGCAGATAGAGTAGCTGTAATGTATGCCGGTAAAATTGTAGAGCAGGGAACGGCGCAGGAGCTATTCGATCAGCCTTGGCATCCGTATACGGAAGGGTTGATACGTTCGATTCCGACGCTTGATGGAAACCGCAATGAAAGACTGTACGCAATCGAAGGGGCAATTCCACACTTATTGGATTTGCCTGAAGGCTGCCGTTTTCATCCCCGCTGTCCCTATGCAACTGAAATATGCCGTAGGGAAGAGCCAGAGCTACCAACGGGTAATGGGCGAGTGGCTGCCTGTTGGAATACGGAGCTTCTCAAGGAAGCCAGTCGCTCGGATGCACCTTCAAAGAGTAAGTCTGTAATCGTTGAAATCCCTGCTTCTCAAGATAAAGAGGTTGAGAGGGAAGGGGTGCAGCCACTTATTCAAGTGGAGCGGGTGAGTAAATCATTTACTGTGCGTAATCAAGGAATTATGCGCAAGAAGCTAGATGTGCGTGCTGTCGATGAGGTGTCATTCGACATCTATGGAGGGGAAACCTTCGGTCTGGTCGGAGAGTCCGGCAGTGGAAAGACAACCTTGGGACGTCTCGTGCTGCAGCTGGAAAAGGCAGACAGCGGCCGTGTACTGTTCGATGGTCAAGATTTACTATCGATGTCCTCGAAGGAAATACGGGAACAGCGTCGCGATATGCAAATTATTTTCCAAGATCCGTTTAGTTCATTCGACCCCCGTTGGCGGGTTAGCGATATTATTAGCGAGCCATTAAAGGTGCATAACCTGTTAGATGCGCAATCAAGGCGGGATAAGGTGTCTGAAGTCATGCGAATGGTGGGATTGAACCCGGCATGGCAGGATCGCTATCCACATGAATTTTCCGGGGGCCAGCGTCAGCGCATTGGCATAGCCAGAGCAATTATTATGCAGCCTCGTTTCATTGTCGCAGATGAAGCGGTCTCCGCACTGGATGTGTCAGTACAGTCTCAGGTCATTAATCTCATGCAGGATTTGCAACGGGATTTGGGGCTGACGTATTTATTTATCGCGCATGGACTACAGGTCGTTCGGCATATTTCTACGAGAGTTGGCGTGATGTATTCAGGTAGATTAGTAGAGATCGCGCCTTCAGCTGAGCTATTCATACGACCAACACATCATTATACGAAAGCCTTGATTCAAGGTGTTCCGTCCATTGACCCTCAAAGCAGGAAGCCATTTGCACTGCTTCAGGGAGAACCACCATCTCTCGTTAATCCGCCAGAAGGCTGCCGGTTCCAGACAAGATGCCCGGCTGTTTCGGCTCGGTGCAAACAAGAGTCACCGCAATTACGCAAGATTGGTCCAGATCATTATGTAGCATGCCACGATCCGCTCCATTAGAGCTAGTGGATGAATATGCAAGGAGGTTGCAAGAAGAAATGACAGATAAATTCACAACATTGCAGCAGGCAGTTGAATGGGTGAGTGACGGGATGGTTGTTGCGATCAGCGGCAATATGGACATGTCACCCATGTCATTCATTCGGGAATTAATTAAGGCAGGTAAAAAGAATATTCAGCTTATATGTATAGGCTCTTCAGGTATAAATGCAGATATTTTACTGGGAAGTGACTCGCTGCGTTCGGTTGAATTTTCCCAAATCTCGCTTGGTGAGTTTGGATTTGCCCCACATTTCCGCCGCAGACTTGAAGAAGGCTCTATTGAGACGAA
This sequence comes from Cohnella abietis, assembly GCF_004295585.1. NCBI lineage: Bacteria > Bacillati > Bacillota > Bacilli > Caryophanales > Paenibacillaceae > Cohnella > Cohnella abietis. Next base: position 631,124 of record NZ_AP019400.1, read on the forward strand.
GGAGCATGCATGTCCAGCATTATTCTCAGCGATACAAGCCGGAGCTATGGGTATTCCTTTTATCCCGGTGCGCGGGCTGTTGGAAACCGATTATATGAACATTCGGACTGACTTCATTCGTATCAATAATCCCTACAATGTAGAGCAGAGCGTAGCTATTGTTCCTAGCATTCGACCGGATCTTGCTATATTTCACGCTTTTAAGGCGGATCGGAAGGGGAACGTGGTCGCTCATTCGCTGCAAAACAATCGTATATTAGCCCAAGCTGCCGTGAAGACGATCGTAACGGTAGAGGAAATTGTTACCGAACAGGAATTGGCAAGCAGTCAAGGCTCGCGTATTCCTTCAACGTATATTTCGGCAATTGTACATGCCCCTCATGGAGCACACCCTACAACCTGTCCGGGCTATTATCCAGCAGATGCCGACCATATTCGAGGATATGTTAAAGCTGCGAGCTCTCCGACTGATTTTCAGCATTATCTAGATAGTTATGAAACACCTACTACTGGTCGCACTGACACAGTTCCTGCTCATTCGATTGAGACGAAGGAGGTGGGAGTGTGAGTTATAACCACAACGAGCTGATGATATGTGCACTTGCTAGAGAGCTGAAGGATGGGGAAGTCATTGGAGTAGGCAACAATTCTCCCATTCCCGCTGCAGCATCCCTATTAGCAAAGGAGTTGCATGCTCCGAATGCTGAAGTGTATGTGATGGGACAGGCTGATTGGCCGTTCGAAGGGACGAAAGAGTTTTTTGATTTGATGCAGCGTGGGGGAGTCGATGTATTTTTCCTAAGTGGTGCGCAAATCGATGCCTACGGCAACATTAACCTGCACGTCATCGGCGACTACGATTCTCCGAAGGTGAGGCTGCCAGGTGGCGCGGGGGCGTCTGTTGTCTACTTTTTAAGTAAACGGACGTTTCTATTCAAAACCGATCATACACCGCAGGGTTTCCCTGAACAGCTAGATTTCAAAACAAGTGTGTCCTCTTCAGCGGCAGATGTAGATCGCCCAGGACGATTGGAAGGCGTATTTACACCGCTTGGTATTCTACGACCGTCTAGCTATGGAGGCCGATTGCAGCTATCCGCACTGGCTCCAGGCATAGAAGCTGATTATATCCAACAAAACACGGGGTTTGAGCTAGCTCTCAATCCAGAACCACCGTTTACTTTAGAAGAACCAACTGTCGAGGAGCTTTCTATCCTAAGGAACCAGGTGAGAGAGCAATTGAAAGAATTATATCCTGAGTTTGCTAGTACAGGGCTGCTCCATACACAGGATCAACAATAAAAAACGTAAAGGTGTGATAGTGAATGAGCCAATCCTATCAGCTACAACAATTTGACCAGGATGTAAAAAAGGTGCTGGCCGAAAATACAGATTTTAGAAGTATTATCGACGGGATCAAGCCGTACTTAGGTCAATTGCTAACTAACAAGCAGTTGCTTCCTCAAGAGTACCGTCAGCCAAAGGGCGATAAATATGCACAGTATTTATTGTACAAGCCGGAAGACGAATCTTATTCCGTCATTGCTTTCGTTTGGGGTCCCGGCCAAATATCACCGGTTCATGATCATTTGATATGGGGCCTAGTCGGTATTTATGAAGGAGCTATTGTAGAAAAGCGTTATCGTCAGGAGGATCGGGGAGAAGGACAAGAGCCTCGTTACGAGCTGCGAGAAGTGGGAGAAGTGACTGCGAAGGCAGGGGATATCTCATTTGTTTATCCGCCTAATTATGATATTCATAGTGTTGCGAACCCGTTCGAGCAAACGGCAATTGCCATTCATGTCTATGGAGCCGATGTGGGTGAACGTGTACGACATATCCATGATATCAACACCGGTGAACAACGCGATGTCATTACCAAGCATGATAATGCGACACCGATATACAAATCATTCGATGGGGCTGAATTCGACAATGCATAATCATGAGAAGGGTCCGCTGGCGGGCATCAAGGTATTGGAATTTGGACAAATTGCTGCTGGACCTTTCACAGGAATGCTACTGGCCGACTTAGGCGCCGATGTTGTGAAGGTTGAACGTCCTGGTACGGGTGACGGAATGCGGGAATGGCCGCCGTTCTATACGAATGCTGAAGGAGAAGGCTTTAGCTCGAATTTCAGCTCGCTTAATCGTAACAAAAGAAGCATTGTTATCGATTTTAATCTAAAGGAGCAGCTCGAGCGGCTCCTTACGCTATGTGAACAAGCGGATGTTATTATTGAGAATTTCCGACCCGGGGTGCTAGCTAAGTTCGGACTTGATTATGAAAGCCTACAAAGCATCAATCCAAAGCTAGTCTATTGCTCCATATCCGGATATGGGCAGACAGGGAGCTATGCGCGCAAGGGAGCCTTCGATGTGACCATTCAGGCAATCAGCGGATTGATGAGTGTGACAGGAGAAGAGCAGGGTGAGCCAGTTAAATGCGGCGTGCCTGTGGCGGATTTCTCCGCAGGGTTATATGCTGCTTACTCTGTGCTAGCGGCTTACATCCAATCGGAGAAAAGCGGACAGGGCGCCTACATTGATTGCTCCATGCTAGGTAGTGTGCTAGGGATATCGGCGCTACAGACAAGCGAGTACTTTGGTAATCAGGTTGCACCTAAAAGACTGGGGAGTGCTCATCCACGGAATGCCCCATATCAGGGCTTTCAGGGGAGTGATAAGCCTTTTGTAGTGGCTGCGGGTAACGATAAGCTTTGGCGCGAGGTGTGCCAGGCCGTTCAGCTGCCTGAATTATTTGAAGATGAACGTTTCTTCAGTCAATCGCAGCGGGCAGCCAATCAGAAGGAGCTTGCTAGCCTCCTACAGCAGCAGTTCAGTAAAAAAACAGCGGCGCAATGGCTGGAGGAGCTTGACCGGCGAGGTGTGCCCTGTGCACCTATTAATAATTATGAAGATATTCTTCATGATCCGCTTGTCAGCGAGTCTGGTTTGCTGCATGAGCTTGCTTTACCTAATCAAACATCTACGACGACAGTTGGTTTTCCAGTCAAGCTATCCGGGTTCCAATTTGATATTTATCGCAGTCCTCCACTGAAGGGCGAGCATTCAGAAGAAATATTGCAGGAATGGGGCGTGAATGAGAATGGGAAGAAGACAAAATGAACAGCTGAAATTCGGTGTGCTACTTAATAGCACAGGAATGCATCTGGGTGCCTGGAAGCGGGAAGCTGCTAAACCAGAGCAAGCTTTGGAGCAAAGCTATTTGCGTCACTTGGCTGAATGGGCGGAGCGGGGTAAGTTTGATTTTATTTTTCTAGCGGATTCATTGTTCTATATGGTAGATCGTCCTGCTATTACGAGTGCGGCCGTTCGTCTGGAGCCCTATGTCATGCTATCTGCGCTATCTGTTTGGACGAATCGCATCGGTTTGGCAGCTACAGTATCTACTTCGTTTAACGAACCCTTCCATCTAGCAGAGTCTTTCGCCGAGTTGGACACGCTTAGTCAGGGGCGCGCCGCTTGGAATATTGTGACCTCGGTTAGTGATATGGAGGCGCAAAATTATAGTCGTGACAAGATTAACGAGCATAGCAAGCGCTACGAGGTAGCTGATGAATTTGTTGAGCTTGTAGGCAAGCTATGGGACAGTGTTGACCCGATTGAGCATAAGGGAGAGCATTTTTCAGTGTCGGGTGCATTGCCATACGCAGCTATTCCACAAGGGCGCCCTGTTTATATCCAAGCTGGCTCTTCCCCTGTTGGACAGATTTTTGCAGCTAAGCATGCCGAGGTTGTATTTACCCAGCTGAGTACGTTGAGTGAGGCAAAGCAATTTTATGCGAATGTAAAATCTGGTGTGGAGCGTGCAGGAAGAAATCCAGATGATCTGAAAATCCTCCCGGCGCTTGCTCCTATTCTAGGTGCCACTGTGGAGGAAGCCAAGCAGAAAGAAGATGAGCTACACTCGCTTGTCGATCCGCAAATTGGATTGCGTATGCTGTCATCGTTATTTAATCATGATCTATCCGTGTATCCGCTAGATGGACCTTTGCCAGCTATTGCGGAAACGAATGGGATTAAAAGTACGGTTAAAGTGATGGAAAGCCTTGGGATAAATGATGGATGGACGATTCGGCAGATCAGTCAGCGATTTGCGGGGACTCGCGGCAATCAATTGTTCGTCGGAACACCGCAGCAGCTAGCTGATCACATGCAGGAATGGTTTGAGGAGCGCGGCTGTGACGGGTTTAATCTTACGTTCCCTATCCTTCCTGATGGTCTGGAATATTTTGTAGAGCATGTTGTCCCAATTCTTCAGGAGCGGGGAATCTTCCGTGAGGATTACAGCGGTACGACATTGCGTGAGCATCTAGCGCAGTCCAAGGTAGAAGCCCAGAAGGCGACGGGGGGAAATCAAAATGACTAACGGCATTAAGCAGATGCATATCGGTGTTCGTTTCCAGCAAAGCCCGGCAAAGCCCGATGCTTTCCGCATCCTGCAGGAGCTGGCTGAAGAGGCTGAGAGCAGTAAGCTGGATTTCGTTACTTTTGCCGGACCTACAGAATCGTTAGGGCTCGTCTCTGCCCTAAGTGTGAGTACCCGCCATATTGGCCTCACTGCTACTATTCCTATAGGCTTCCATGAGCCTTATAATATTGCTCGCAAGCTAGCTTCACTTGATCATATCAGCAAAGGCAGAGTAGCTTGGAAGTGGGACATCGTACCAAGTGAAGTGTATGCAGCTAATTTTGCCCATATCCCTGTTCGCAGCACAGCGGAGACATATGAGCGAGCAGCCGAATTGCTAAATGTCGTTAAGGGCTTGTGGGATGCATGGGAAGAAGATGCGATCAAGAATGACAAGGTGTCCGGTGTATATGCCAATGGGCTTCAGATTCATGAGCTTCATCATAAAGGAGCATGGTTTAAGGTGAAGGGAGCCATTAATCTTCCGCGTCCGCCGCAGGGGAACCCTGTCCTGATCCATACAGCTTCCGATGCAGAAGATGTCGCCTTTGCAGCCGGCCATGCGGAAGTTGTGCTTCAAGGTAACCTCTCACTTAATGACGCTATTGAGCAATACAAGCGAATCAAGACGCTGGCTGAGCAAAGTGGCAGGAAGGCAAAGGATGTCATCGTCTTGCAGCAGGTGCAGGTTTCGGCAGAAGAGCAGGGGTTAACATCATCCTTACAGCAATGGTTTCAAGCTGGGGCTTGCGATGGGTTTGTCTTGCAGCTTGAAGATGATCAGCGCCAGATCCGTCAGATTCGGGAGCAGGTTATACCAGCCTTGCAGAGAAGTGGCCTGTTTCGCCTAGAGTATACCGGTAGCACGTTAAGGGAGCATCTTGGTCTGAGCAGACCCATTATTGCTGTTAAGCAATAACCAATTATCGGGGAAGATAGCTGCTTGGGTACTTTTCGGAGGATTCATTATTCCAAAATGCCATATAAAGAGGACAAAAACCCTCATCGTGAGAATGCGTTCTTCAGTCTATAATAGAGAATAGAAGTCGATTTAAGATGGAACGGGCTTCCAAATAGATCTGATCCAATTATAGGGATGGTGGAATGAAATGAGTAAACCGCAAGTAGCCATACAATTATATTCCGTTCGTGATCGTAGTGAGAAGGACTTCCTAGGAACGATTAAGGAAATCGGGGAAATTGGTTACCGCAACGTTGAGCTGGCAGGTTATTATGGACATTCAGCTAAAGAGGTTCGCCAAGCGTTGTCCGATGCTGGACTCCATGCACCTTCTGCACATGTTGGACTTTCAGTAGGCGATTCTGCTATTTGGGATAATCTTAAGTCACAAGTAGAGTATGGCTTGGAGCTGGGCTTGAAGCGTTTTATCGTTCCTTATTACCCACTTGGAGAAAATCCTACATTGGATGCTGTGCACTCCATGGCAGATACGCTTGAGCAAGCTGCGAAGATCGTGAAAGAAGCGGGCTTGGATTTCGGTTATCATAACCATGCATTTGAGTTTCTACCAGTCGAAGGCAAGCTAGTTATTGATCACATTCTGGAACGCATTCCGGCTGAGCTCTTATTTGCTGAATTCGATCTAGGCTGGGTGAAGGTGGCTGGTCAAGATCCTGCAGCGTATGTGAAGAAATATGCAGGACGTGTTCCTGTCGTACATGCTAAGGATTTCAAAGCAGACGGCAAGGATACTGAAATCGGCAAAGGAACAGTTGACTGGGATGCTGCACTAGCTGCATGCGAATCAACTGGCGTGGAATACGTTATTATCGAGCAAGAGCAGTATGATATCTCGTCGCTGGAAAGCGCAAAGCTTAACTTCGCATGGTTTAAAGAGCGCGGCTGGCTGTAAGCTTAGCTTCTCAAATTTGGCTCCCTCTTGGTCTATACAGACTCGAGGGAGCTTTTTGGTTATTCTAAGGATATTAGCTTCAAGCGTACCCTTCTTGAATAGGCTTCAGCTAATTGTTAGTATAGGGAAATGATAGCTGGAAAAGGTGGTGTGATGATGGAAATTAGGCAGCTGAGAGTGGATGAGTTCGAGAGCCGTGTGGCACTATCTCAATTTGCATTTCAATATCAGGTAGCTCCTGAGCAGATGGAAGCTCGGAGATTAGCATTCCGTCCAGAGCACGATTGGGGCGCATTCGATGAGCAGGGTGCATTGATGTCAGCGCTATTGCTTAATCCTCTTGAAATCTGGGTGCAGGGCAAACAGTTCCAGATGGGCGGTGTAGCTGGGGTTGCGACTTGGCCGGAAGCAAGAAGACAAGGCTGTGTGAGCAAATTACTCGTTCATGCGCTGGAAACAATGAGGAATAACGGTCAAACCGTCAGCATGCTGCATCCGTTCGCCTTTTCTTTTTACCGTAAATATGGGTATGAGATGACATTGGAGTACAAGCAGTACAAGTTTGAACCGCATCAGCTTCCTTCTCGAACTGAGACTCCAGGTCAAATCAAGCGAATGACTGAGCCTAATATCGAGCTGTTAAATAGCATCTACACTGCCTATGCTTCACGTTTTAACGGACCCTTGGTTCGGACTCCAGAATGGTGGAAAGATAGGGTGCTGACCAAAACAGGACGATTTGCGGTTTATTATAGTGCAGATAATGTGCCTGAAGGCTATGTGTTCTATCATGTCGCGGACAAAAAGCTGGTCATTAACGAGTGGGTAAGCACGAATGAAGTGTCCCGAGTAGCCTTGTGGACGTACATTAGCAATCATGACTCGATGGTAACAGAGGTGATCATTAGCGTACCTATCGACGATCCACTGCCGTTCCTGTTGTCTGATCCGAGAATTAAGCAAGAGATCGTACCCTATTTCATGTCTCGTATTGTCGATGCACAAGGTTTTGTAGCGCAATATCCTTGGGCTGAGGGACTGCAGGAGGAAGAAGTCTTGCTGAGCCTAACCGACGCGCATGCTCCATGGAACAATGGAAGCTATCGGTTGGTGTGGACCGCTGAGGGGGCTGGACAGCTGGAAGCATTGGAGGATGGTGTATCTACAGCTGAAAAGGATGTAATCTCATGTGATATCCAGTCGTTGACGGCTATGCTGCTTGGCAACCGGAGACCGAGCTTCTTGCTGGAAGTCGGAAGAATAAGCGGCTCAGTGGAAAATGTGGCACGATTAGAGCGTCATATTCCGACAAAGACGACGTTCTTGATGGATTTTTTCTAAAAGGGATACACAGCAATTGGAAGGAATGGTTGTCAACACGCTAGGCGTTGTGATAAAATGAGAATACTGTTTTTGTATTCAATATCAGAAGTTTAAGGTTCGACATCCTTATCCTCATCTGATATCTCGATGCAAACGTATATAGCCGTCTGTAGATGGCTAAACCGTTTTACATGGGTAATTGGGAGGTGTAAGCGATGGACGTCGTTCTTAAAATAATCTTGGTTATCTTCTCATTAGGCCTAATTGCTGTTGTTTTGCTACAGCGTGGTAAAAGTGCTGGTTTGTCAGGCGCTATTACGGGTGGAGCTGAGCAATTATTCGGTAAACAGAAGGCACGCGGTCTTGACCTGTTCTTGCAGCGTCTGACTGTTGGTTTGGCGATTGGTTTCTTTATCCTTTCTTTGGTAGTCGCTTATTTCGTTAAAGCGGCTTAATTAACAACAGAGATCAGGCAGGAAGCGGTAGCTTCCTGCCTTTTTTTGTGTAAATGTGCATTGGATTGGGATGTTCATCCGATTGCCGAAGGCATAAAGTGTGTATACTATAGTAGGACGAGGTGATATGGATGCCGATGTGCACGGAGCAGGAGTTGCTCGATTTCATGCGGGAAACCGCTTATAAACCAATGACTTATAAAGAATTAGAGAAACATTTTGGCATAGAGGATGCATTTGAATTTAAGACATTCCTGAAGCTGTTGACCGAGATGGAGCAGGATGGAAAAATTCTACTAACCCGTACAGAACGCTATGGCGTTCCGGAACGGATGAATTTGCTGCGCGGTCGTATCCAAACCCATCCGAAGGGCTTTGCATTTCTAATCCCGGATGATAAGGAGCATCCCGACTTGTACATTCACGCGAATGACTTGAAGGGAACGATGAATGGGGATATTGTGCTTGCACGAGTATCCGCTAAGAACGAGAATGGCAAGCTTGAAGGCGAGATTGTTCGCATCATTAAACGGGCTGTGACGCAAGTCGTAGGTTTATTCCATAATCATGATAGCTATGGCTTCGTAGTGCCGGATGACAAACGCATTAACAAGGATATCTTTATCCGGGGCGAAGGCTTCAAGGGTGCGATAACAGGTCAGAAGGTTGTCGTTAATATTATTACATATCCAGAAGGACGCTCAGCTGCTGAAGGTGAGATCGTGGAAATTCTGGGGCATAAGGATGATCCAGGCGTCGATATTCTGAGTATTATCCGCAAGCATGGATTGCCGGAGAGCTTTCCTGGTGATGTGCTTGAGGAAGCGGACAAGGCTCCTGATACGATCACAGAAGATGAGATTGTACAGCAGGGTCGTCGTGATTTGCGTAGCAAGGTTATCGTTACGATAGATGGCGAGGACGCTAAAGATCTCGATGACGCAGTAAATGTAGAAGGCTTACCTAACGGTAACTACTTGCTAGGTGTGCATATTGCCGACGTTAGTTACTATGTGCGGGAGAAGTCTAAGCTGGATGAAGAAGCGTATAATCGGGGCTGCAGTGTGTACTTGGTTGACCGAGTTATTCCTATGCTCCCACATCGCTTATCCAATGGTATCTGCTCCTTGAATCCTCAGGTGGATCGGTTGACGATGTCCTGTGAGATGGAGTTCGAGCCAGGAACAATGAAGCTGGTTCGCCATGACATCTTCACAAGCGTCATTCGGACAAAGGAAAGAATGACCTACACGAATGTCCGTAAAATATTAAATGAAGAAGATCCGGAAGTAGCCGAGCGTTATGCGGATTTAGTCGATACATTTAAGCTCATGCAAGAGCTGGCTATGGGTCTTCGCGGAAACCGGATGAAGCGGGGCGCAATCGACTTCGAATTCCAAGAAGCTAAAGTGATTGTCGATCCTCAGGGCAAGCCAGTTGAGATTGTTAAAAGAGAACGTTCAATTGCCGAGCAGATTATCGAAGAATTCATGCTTGTGGCAAATGAGACGGTCGCTGAGCATTTCCATTGGCTGAAGGTTCCTTTCATCTACCGGATCCATGAAGAGCCTTCTAATGAAAAGCTGATGACTTTCATGCAGTTTGCAGGTAACTTCGGTTACGCCGTTCGGGGTAAAGGCAATACCGTTCACCCTCGCGCGCTACAAACTTTATTGGAAGAAATACAGGGAACTAAGGAAGAGACCGTTCTTAGCACGATGATGCTGAGATCGATGAAGCAAGCTAAGTATGATGCCGAAAGCTTGGGCCATTTTGGCTTGGCAGCGGAATATTACTCTCATTTTACTTCGCCGATTCGTCGTTATCCCGATCTTGCTATTCATCGCGTAATGCGTGAGGTGCTTGAGAACGGTGGCACTTTGCCGGACAATCGTTACGATTCGCTTAATGCCCGTATGCCGGACATTGCTTCGCAATCTTCGGAACGCGAGCGTGTAGCGGTAGATGCAGAACGCGATACCGAGAAGCTGAAAAAGGCTGAGTTCATGCTCGATAAGATCGGTGAAGAATTTACCGGAATTATTAGTGGTGTGACTAGCTTCGGAATGTTCATCGAGCTGGAAAATACGGTCGAAGGCCTCATTCGTCTAAGTGATCTGACGGACGATTATTATCATTTCCATGAGTTGCATATGGCTTTGATTGGCGAGCGTACGTCGAAGATTTACCGGATTGGCGATGAGGTGAAAATTCGTGTAGCTCGGGTTAACATGAGCGATCATACAATCGATTTTGAGATGATGGATATGAAATCGCGTAGTGGAAGCCGTGTGAGCTTCGTAGATGCACGCGGACCGGGTGGCTTCGATCGGAAGCGTAAGAAGCGCAATGCTGCTGGCAAGTTTGCCGGTATTGGCGGCGGCTCCGGTGGTGGTCACAATCGCGGCGGACGCGGTGGCGATAGGCCTAGTGGCAAAGGTGAAAGAAGCGGTAGCGGTCGACCTGGCCAAGCCAATCAACAGGGTGGACAACCTGGCCGAGTTAGACATGCAGATGAAAGCATCATCATTAATGATGCATCGCAGGCGCAGGCTGACGATAGAACTAGAAGCAAGCGCAAGAGGAAGCCGGGTGCACATAAAGAGAATCTGGAAGCACGGGGTTCTGTTGAGCAGATTCAAGTGTCTCCCACTCCAGTGGTATCTCCGGACTCGGCGGGCCATGCAGGTGGACGTCCTCCTAGACGTAAGGACGGAAACGGTTCTAATACAAGCTCTAATGCTGGGTCTAATGCAGGTCCTAACGCTGGTTCTGGAACCGCTTCGAAGGAAACGGTATCCAACGGCTCCTCAACATCGAACGGATCTTCGGTATCCAGTGGTACTTCAGCGCCTAATGGCAATTCAGTATCACTTGGAGCGAGACCGAATAACTCAAATGGTTCGCAAGGATCAAACGGTTCAAGCAGCTTGTTCCCTGCAAAGCGTGGCAAGCTAGATATGTGGGGACTACCTCGCTCCGGCAATTATCCGAAAAACGCGGATGATGGCACGGACGGTACGAAGCCACCACGTAAGGGTGGCGGCGGTGGTGGAGGACGGGTTAACCGCGCTCCTAAGCCTTTCACTAAAGCGGAAGCATCCGTTCCGAAGCCAAGTGGAGACAAGCCAAGAAGAAATAAAAAGCCTAAGCCAGAAGTTAAAGAATAAGCCAAATGGAGCCTTCCGGAGATCAATTCTGGGAGGCTCTTCTGCCGAAGTATAGATCGATGACAATACTGCGGATATCATTTTACAAACTTCGCCGTATCTTATAGGATAGTACTTAGTGTGTACGGAGATTTTGGGGAGGCAGATAGGTATGAAAAAGCTATATCACGTGCTCGGAGCGAAGCAATTCGCGAAGGAAGAGCTGGAGCAGCTGTTCGATGAAGCGCAAGCAATGGAAGGAATTGTTGCGCGCGGCGGGGATAGACGGCATGAAGGAAGAATTATGACGACTTTATTCTTCGAGGCTAGCACAAGAACACGGCTTTCGTTCGAATCAGCGATGCATCGGCTCGGCGGTAGTGTTATCGGTACGGAAAATGCAGCGCAATTTTCTTCCGCGATAAAGGGAGAGACGCTTGAGGATACGATTCGAATCATTAGCGGCTACAGCGATGTTTTCGTTATGCGGCATACTGAAATTGGTGCGGCGCAGCGTGCTGCGAAGGTATCGGGCATTCCGGTTATCAATGCAGGGGACGGCGCGGGTGAGCATCCTACTCAGGCTCTGCTTGATGCATACACGATTCGCAAGGAGTTTGGCAAGATCGATGGGCTTAAGATTGCGATGGTTGGAGATTTGGCGTATGGACGTACGGTGCACTCATTGAGTTATATTTTAGCTAATTATCAGGATGTTATGATTTATTATATCTCTCCAGACAATGTGCGGATTCCAGACAACGTGAAGAAGTACTTGGATGAGAAGGGAATTCGCTATCAGGAAACGAATGACCTAGATTCAGTTGCGGGCACAATAGATGTGCTATACCAAACCCGGATTCAGAAGGAGCGTTTCCCGTCTCTCGAGGAGTATGAGAAGGCTTCTGGTCAATTCATTGTTGATGCAGAGCTGTTGTCTCGTATGCGCAAAGACACCATTGTTCTTCATCCTCTACCTCGCGCAGGAGAGATCACGGAGGAAGTCGATTCTGATCCTCGCGCCGCCTATTTCCGCCAAGCTGTGAATGGTCTATACATCCGAATGGCTCTAATCGACAGATGTATAACTCAATCTCAGGGTAAATAGGATAAAGCTGGAGTCTCTTCTGTTGATGGCGTGGGTGGGCACGTGCTATAATGAATGTCCGGCGGGCTTTAGGCTCATGCCATTAACGGATTGGACAGGTAAAGGTGGTGAAGGAAAATGGGTAAGAAAGACCAGTACGATAAGCCGTTAGCTCAGAATAAGAAGGCGTCCCATGATTACTTCATCGAGGACACCTATGAAGCCGGAATGGTGCTTACCGGCACGGAGATTAAGTCCCTAAGGACTGGCCGCGCGAATCTAAGCGATTCCTTCGCTACGATACGTAATGGTGAGATTTTTCTCCATAACATGCATATTAGTCCCTTCGAGCAGGGGAATCGTAACAATCCAGGCGATCCGTCTCGCGCTCGTAAGCTTCTTCTTCACAAGAGTCAGATTCATAAGCTCTTGGGATTGACCAAGCGGGAAGGCTACACACTAGTTCCTCTTCGTGTATACATTAAGAACGGCTATGCGAAGTGTCTGATCGGGTTCGGTAAAGGGAAGAAGCAATACGACAAGCGTGAGTCAGACGCTAAGCGTGATTCCCAACGTGATATTCAGCGGATCCTTCGGGAGAAGCAGAAGGTCAGTAACTAGAAACCTAGAACGGGCAAAAGAAACGTATTCGCTCGTATCGGGAATGAAGTGGCAGTATTGCCAGCAACAACTTAGGTTATTACACGGTACACGTGTTATAATAAATGAAGCAACACAATGCTTGAAATGCTTGATCTTCGCTTTCCTTAGGGAGAGCGCCTGGGAAGTCCAACCGATAATGCGGTGGCGACCAGCTATTCGGGGGCGTTTATGGATTCGACGGGGATAGAACGAGCGTGGGTAGCGGGTAGTAGGGCTGCGTCTGCTTCACTAACGCGGAAAGCCATTTAAACGGCAAACAACAAAACAACTACGCTTTAGCAGCCTAAGAAACTGCTTGCGTGCTTCTACCTTCCATCGCCCATGTGGCAGGCTAGGGGCTAACCTATAGTGGGATACGCTAACGAGTCTCCGCCTGGGGCTTGCTAGAGGAAGACAATCAGGCTGACCCGAAGGGAATCCGGTGACAGGGAGTCTCTAGGGTGACATCAAATCTGTCACTACACCCGTAGAAGCACATGTGGCGTTGTCTTCGGACAGGGGTTCGACTCCCCTCGCCTCCACCACGAGAAACCCGACCGCAAGAGGTCGGGTTTTTGTGTGGGCAAAATAGGGGAGTCGTCCCAGTCCGAAGGAGGACAAGATGGGTTCGTTCCGCGCGCAGGGAGCGAAGCGGACGAGCACGGCATCTCATTCTACATATAAGAACGTCATCCGCGAATTATCTTCGTCAGCAATTTCAATCAAGAATGGGATACCCCTGAGCCGAATAAAAGAATCGCGACCCAAGATACCGACACGAAGTAGTCGCGTTTCGTTTGGGGAGAGCCACAGGGGAGGACAGTGGGTTCGATCGTGCGGAAGATAGCTGAGCGGAATGAGCAAGGTCCGACCTGACTCGGTCGGATTTTTACTTTGGTCGCAAATTGCAGATGGATTGTTGATGAGGGATTCTTATGAAATCTATTTTCGGGAACTTTTGAGATAAGTTTCTATACTAATCATTGTTAGTAAGGATCACTTCGAAAATTCTGAAATATCATAATTCAGAGATTTAAATGCCTTAACGAGTGCATCCGAGGTGACCCTTCTCGTTTTTACCTCGTTTCACCATAGACGTATTGTTTATGACTATTGCGGTTCGTAAATCTTTTTTCATCATATCTCTGTCTCTCGGTTGCTTCCATAGTTACTTATATAACTAATGGCAAATCACAATAATAAATTAAAAACGCAAATATTTTATTATATTATCAGCCCGATCAAGGATTTGCTTCGTTAGGTATTGTCCTAGTTTAGCTTAGTAGTTTCTGGCACTATTCTAACAAGTTTAGGTAAGATTCTTAAGGATTAAGTTGTTAAGAAAAATAGAAATATTCGCTGATGTGGGTTTAAGGCGATCAGCGACAATTCTGAATAATTATATGTTATTATTTGTAATAATTGATAGGGGGAGATTAAGTGAGTTATTCATATCCTTTTGAGAATTTTAGAGCACTTTGGGATTTGGAACCATTAATTATTTCTGATACAAATGGACTTCTAAATATATATCGTTTTTCACCAGGTACAACCGGTGATATTCTTAAAATCTTTGAGCAAATTTCAGATCAAATATGGCTTCCAGCACAAGTTTTAGAAGAGTTCAACAGGAATCATAAAAATGTTGTTAATAAAGAACGCAACAAATATAGAGAGGTTAAGGCAGAGGTAGAACGTATCACAGATAGAGCCAAAAATGATTTTGAGAAACAGTTCCTTAAGTTTGGTAAGTTTAGGTTCCCTCAAGTTAAGGAACTCGGTAGTTTCGTAGAATCTGCAATTGAGGGAATTCGTAGTAAGTCCCAAGAGTATGAGTCTCAAATTACAGAAGAAGTAGAAAAAAATAAAGCAATGCTAAATGAAGATAAAGTTAAATTATTTGTTGATGCGCTCGTTCAAAATGGTCGTGTTGGAAATGCTTATAGTATAGCGACATTATTATCTATCTTCTCAGAAGGGGAAAAACGTTACGAATATCAGATACCTCCGGGCTACAATGATATTGGAAAAGATAAGGATGATCCTACAAAAAGACAAAAGTTTGGGGATCTCATTCTCTGGAAGCAGATTTTAGACCAAGCCCGTATATGTCAGAAGCCCATTATCTTCATAACAATGGACGAAAAAGAAGATTGGTGGGTCCTGGATGAGAAAAATAAACATGTTCCTCTAAGACCAAGAGATGAGCTTTTTATTGAGTTTAAGGAGTATAGTGATCATGAATTAGCGCTGATGAGTCTCACGCAGTTCGTCAGACACATAACTCAAATAAATGATATCATTATCGGGAACAAAACCTATTTAGAGTTGAATTCAGATTTAGTCAGTAGAGACTTAATTGAACAAGCAGATTGGTCTGTAATAATGGTTGGTTCAGATCTAACTAGTTATTTTATCCATAGTGGTGAACTACAAGATTTTTTGGATAATTCGCTTGCAGATGTGGAGTTAGAGGATTTCTCGATACCTAATATAACAATAAGCTCAGTTGATATTGATGAGGATCAGGTTGTCATTGAAGGCAGATTTGAATCTGAAGTAGAAACCATTGTTACAGAATCATATTCTAAGCATTATTCTACTAAAAAGAGAGTTCAAATTACGATTAGGGGTTCCATCAGTTTAGAATTCACGGCTGACTTTAGTAAAGAGGAAAATCTAGTAGAAGCGGAGTCCGTTGAAGTAAAAGTAGGTGGCTTTGAAATATTGGATGTAGGCTATTATGGTGTTGATTCTAAAGATTTTGATGATGATTATGATAATGAAGATTATAATGAGTCTTGCGTTGACTGTGGGAATCCTAACATTTCGTATTTTATGGAAAATGATGATCCAATCTGTCAATCATGCTCAATTTGTTACAAGACCTGTTCTGATTGTGGGAGATTGTTTGATTCAGGGATGATGGGGGGAGCATTTTGCATCAGTTGTGAAGGGCAAAAATAAGTTCCGTGTTTAAATCATATGCAACCTGAACGATTGTTTTGGAGAACTTCATGTAAAATTTATGTTTTCATGCGGAGGAGCTGGCTACACCAGCTCTTTATTCTAGTTCTATTAAGAACACTAGTTCTGAATGTAGTATTAGAGATCAAGTGTTACAATAGATAGAAAAAACATTTTTCCTTAAATTTAGGGGGAGTTTTACATGGCACTTGCAGAACGGGAAGTACCCGAATCTGAAGAGGAAGTTAATGAAATAACGGAGCTTCTCAGCTTGATTCGCTCTGTAACAAAGGAAGCGCTAATTCTCTTTCTGAAAATAAAATATGGACTTGATTTAAAGAAAACGACTAAACTGACTGAATTACATACTTTGGTGGCAACGTATAGCGATAATGAGTATATTATTCAATCTTTAGTAGAAATAAGTGATTGCATCAAAGAAATTAACCATGAAACCTTTGCAGAATTGTGTGATAACTATGGAGTAAAAGATATCATTTATAATGAAGATATCCGTCTTACAGTTGTGCGCTGTTATTTAGAAGTAGATATTGAACTTTTTCGTAGAATTAAGGTCGTTGCAGCCGTTAACAAAGATAAGAATTTTGAAGTTTTAGCAGGGAAAGTAATAAGCAATCAAATTACTTTTATAGAAGAGCATAAGCAAGAGATTTCCGAAGTCATAGCGGGTTTAATTGAAAAGGGTAGGAATTATATCATTAATACTGAACTTGTTAAAAATGATATCATAATGACTGCACATTTCGAACAACGAAAAAAGACCTTTACTACAATCTCAAAAGGCAAACAAATATCATCTGTTACTGTAATTCCAACAACTAAGGCAGTTGCTAAGTATAATATAGAGTCTAATAGGATTCAATTGAAATGCGGAAGAAACAAAAGAATTAGAGAAAGTATAATAAACACATTTGGAGTTGTTTTTTTCAAAGATAACACACATTTTTCTGATGAAGAACAACAACGGGTATATAGACTTGACAAAGTTAAAGATGCTGAATTCGATGTTAGCATCGATGATGAACTAGCAGTAGAACTAGAATCAGCTCAGGTAGTAGAAGAGACATTAAGAGTTCCGTTTGATGATGGGTGGGCAGTATTAACTTTGAAATCAAAGGATGTTGAGTTCTTACTTAAGGAACTTTCAAATGAAAAATATGATTTGAAATCAATGGAGAGAATAGAAGTAACTATAGAATTAAAATTAAAGCCTAAAAAAGAAGGGGAAAAGTCTAAGCTGATTAAAGTTACAATTTCAGATACAAGTAAAATCGATTGTGATCCCCAATATACAAAATTAATTAACAAGTGTCTTTTTAAGTGGGGGATTCATATTGGAATATAATGATGAATCACTAATAGAGGTTGCAGTAAAGAGGTTAAGCAAAAATTCCCTTGATTTTTTTACTAATCAAGAATACTCGTTGTTAAAAAGTGAAAGCAAGGGTGAGTGGTTCAAGTCTAAAAGAATGGATTCAAAATTATGCTCTATTTGTAGGGGGAAAACTTGTACTATAAATTTCGAGTCAATTGATCGGTTTGTTCCATGTCCATATGGGGAAAATCAAATAATAAATATCTCCGATCAGGATAGAATTAGTTATAAATTTGATTTTGATAAATTTCTTAGGGGAATCCAATCTCAACTTGAAATTAATCATGATGTTGAAACATACGAAGGATTTTATTTACTAGGGAATGTCGAGATAGATAATGATAACTGGCAAATTGTATTCAGTTTTAGAAAGCGTATTTCGCTTGGTAAAATCCTAGGATTGAAATATAAATATTCATCCCCATTTACACTTGTTATTATAGATAATGCAGAATTTGATGATTCATTTGACATGGCCACTTTAAGTACATTCGGAGTGTTTCTAATTGTATGGAAAGATCCGCCTTTAGAGTACTTACGTCTGAAGTATGCTAATAATTCTGGACAACTATTAGCTCTTAAAGAACTGTCACAAAACCCAGAACTGTACAAGCTATTAAACGAACAACTAGATCGCACAGCTACTGAAGGCAAAGGTACACCTTTTGAAAAAGCTGTATTTGGAGCAATTGAAAAATTGTTTAGTATTGTGCTTCCCTTTGGGGGAAATCTTAGTGGCTTTAGTATACCTGATGGTTTAATTATGGATGCTACTGGGGATAGACCCTATCCTACACTATTTTACGATTGCAAATCATTCGATGGAATGAGTTTCAAACATAGTGCTGGTATACCTATGCAAGCCAATTATTATCATGATTTCCTAAGTCCCTTTTATAGCCTTCGATCATATAGTAGGACTGGATTTATAATTTTTGCGAGTTCTTTTCCCGATAATGTTAAAGCACAGATATATGGATCGCCGCAATGGAAATATGTATTTGAAAATTTCAAAATCTTTTTTATCAATATTAGTTTTCTTCAAAGAGCAAATAAGCTAATAAGTAAGTTTCGACTTCAGAGTGACCAAATAAATAAAGCAGACTTCATGAGGTTTTGCTTTCAGGAAGAAATTTCAGTGCTCCAAGACTCAGAGGTAGAAACATATTTCAAAAGAAATTATGATAAGAGTGCATTTGAGAATTATAGGTTTATAGATGAAGTTATTGCTGAATTAGGCTTAATTTCATCAGTTATAAATTCTGCAAAAGACTTTAGTTTTCTTTCTGGAGTAGAAACTGATCTTAAAGATGTAATAAAAAAAGCAAAACATGATAATCAAAGTAAAGACGTTAAAAGACCACTCATTTCATCATATTTAAGAGAATTTGTGAATAGAGCCAAAGATAACAGTATAACAGATATATTGCACCCTCTATCAATTTTGCTAACTTTAAATCGTTTCGAAGATGACCTCAGATTACAACTCCCCAATTTCGAAAATTTATATGATCAAATGAAAGAAGTAATACAGACTTAATTAATCAAGAGAGTGTCGAGTATTTTTGTAAGCGTTTAAACGTATTGAAATGCATTAATAGGTGTTCTGTTTAGGCTATAGAAGTCCGACTGAGTGAATGTGATTTGATTGGTCCCAAATAATTCAGCAAAACACCTTTCTCACAGCTTGAGACGGTGTTTTTTGTATACAGCGAAATCAGGATCAGTATTCAATATGGAAGGGATTGGGGGTGATTTGTCGAATATTGTATCTGTAGATTCAAGAAGACCTGCTGCATGGCTAACCGGATGTATGATTTGACTGACATAAATAGTGCTATTATAGCCAGCGGAAGGTAGGAAATAAACGTGGAAGTCAATGATAACTTGAAAAGTATTATGCTACAAGCTGGAGTAAACTGGAATTCAAAACACAAAATATTCGTTGCAGGTATCCATAAGGATCTTTTCTTAAGAGAAGAGGAAGTCTCGAAAGAGGAAGATTTAAAAGCTTTCTGTAAATTAGTTCATTATCTTAAAAGCCACTCTGAATACGGTGTTTCTACCATGTGGCATAAATCAAAGCTTAATCGGTATGTTTTTTTATCAAACAAGAATAAACTGGAGGGTATGTTTCCGCCTCATACTCTAAATGCATTAGAGAGATACTATAAAGAAACGGATATATTGAAATTATATAAGCGGCTAGGAGCAGATAATCCCAATATTATTGATTTAATTGGAACTACTGCTGTGGGGAAAACCACATTTTGTTCACAGTTAGTTGATGATATTAGTAAGGATTATCTTGAGTTAACAATAGGCACAGGAAACAGTACCCTGATTCAAACCGATATTTTGATACTCGAGAAGACAGATAGAAAACTAATACTGTCAGTCAGAACAAAAGAAGAAATCTTAACTGACTTTATTTTAGTAGCCTTGAAAGGAGATTTCAAAAAATTAGAAAGCATAAAACAATTCAAAAAGTCCTGTGGAGAAAATATTCAATTACAATTGGATGAGGATGTTGTCCAGAATGTATTGGATATGTTTGATCGAGAAGATTTATATAATGCATTTAGACGATTTGTTACAAACGTTAAGAAGTGTTTTGATGAAACTGATACAAACAAGGTAGAATTCGATTACTTTAAATGGGCAAGAGAGGCATCTCAACAATCTGAATTAGCTGTTGAACTAGATGAAATAATTCGAACCGAGTTTTTAGCCACTACTGATATGGATTTAAATAATGTCTATGGTTATAGACACGAGTTTTATTTATCTGGTTCCAAGAGTAATATAAATAACTCGGAAAAGATTGTGTTAAAAACTATAGCAAAAAAAGAGTTTATAAGCAGAAAAGAAGATCTGGATAATTATCCAGAAATGAAAAATATGGTATCATTAAGAATCATATTTGAAAATGCAATGTTTGTTTTTCCTCCTGATATTGAAGCGAGGAGACACATTAATTTTATCAATGGTGTAGTTTTACGGGATTCACAGGGGCATAAAACTAAAGAGCAATATTCACTAGCCTCCGATTTTTCTGTAAAGAGCAAAATTATGCTTATTTCTGTGAGTACTGGAGGTTCATTAATTGATGAAGAAAAGAGAGATTTTCTTCAGAAAATAGCGATTTCAGAGCCTAAAGATACTGTTTTTATTATAACCAAAATAGATAAGACTGATGAATACAGTAAGTTCATGGATGAATCACAAAATGAACTCCGATTTTTAAGTAGTTTAAAAACAAAGATAAAAGATACACACAAAAACATGCTAGATTCTTGGAAAAATAGAGCTCCGCAAACCTACATAGACATCGATAGTTCCGAATATGAACTAAACGATAAACAGGCTTTTAAGTTCTTTATAGAAACCTTTAATAATGCTTTTTTAACCTCCTTAAAGAGTAAAAAGAAATTAGCGTATAGAATTAATTGTGACATTGCTCCTGATGGAAGCCTCATTGATAAAGATGATGTTAAAATAAAAAAGTTAAATTCGTGGTATGAAATACTAGTGGGGCTAATTAACAATTCTAACGTATCTAGCTATGCAAATTTGGACAAGAATGCTATCAAAAAAGTAAATAATAATGTTCATAATATCTTGAAATCTGGGCTAATAGAAAACGTAAATCGTATCGTACAGCACTATAATAGCCAAGAGAAATGGGAAGTAAGGGTCACAGAAGCATTAAACTGGTTCGAAGAAGATTTTAGAACTTGGCGTCCAGAAGGTGAAATATGGTTCTATGGTTCATTCAGAAACGAAAGAGTTATTTCGAATATTACCAGTGTATTTAAAGATCCTGTTTCGCTAATGTTAAATCAGTTAAATAAATATACAATGAAAGATGGCGGGTACAATGCGATAGATAATTTGCTAACTGATAAGTTGTCATCTGAACTGTTAAAATATTACGAATGTACTGATAGTGACCTCTTAAGAGACATATCTAAACGAATTGTTAATAGAAGTCTGGAAGCTGCAATTAAAATTGCTTACAAAGTTTATGATAGAAAGTTATATAATCAAAGTTGGTATGAAATTCTAAAACCTATCATTAACGACATTAATTCTGATGATAAGTATATAGTTGGCAATGCTCCGGAGTGGTTAAAGTATCAGCAAAGATGGTATGGATACATTAATACTGAAACTGGGCAAAGATTAGCGATGTATTGTCACTTGCTATCTGTCTTTAAGAAGAACTTGGAAACCCATTTTGAGTCAAATTTTACCACTGTTTTGGCAGATGAATTGACGTTACTAGATTCGAAAGTCCTATAGAGATCTGTACATCTAATGTTATGAACGAAAGAATACTATCTAACAATAGGGCATATTGTATCAAACTCCTGTCCGTTTTTTGTAGACAAGATGTAGACAAACACAATAAATAGAATGATTTACAGTAATGCGGAATGATATGTACTAACAATCGAAATCTCGAGAAGCCTTAGAGGATAAGGCTTCTCGAGATTTCGACAACATAAATTAGAGTAGGTCGGAGGGTCAGGGACTAGAGTTCGACTCCCCTCTCCTCCACCATATAAATCCACAACCGCACGCACGAGGTTGTGGATTTTTGCTTTCACTGTTTAACCTACCCCTGCATGCTAATTCATCCGATCAAGTCTCTATTTCGGATGGATTACCAAACTCGGTGTAGTCGAACAAATTATTTGCTGCGTTATTCTTAAAGAAAATTTTGACACAGGCATTATTATGGAATCTCCGATTATTTTACGTGCTGAGTAGACTTTAGACTCAGTAGAGAGGAGGTAAGGTGCGTATCAAAAGTAACCTAGCCTCTTCTTGTACTATGTAAAATCTACTCTGCATTTTTAAATGTGGCATTCCGTCTTTCTTGATTAGGTCTGTACCAAGATGGACCTGAAGAGAGCTATAAGATCCAAGCATTCTTGGAAGCAAGTCCAAGGTTATTGAATAGGTTATTGAATCCCGAGAAAGTCGAATAACAAGTCTAAATACCTAAAATGTCGAAAGGTTGTCAAATTTGACACTCTTTTGATAGTTCAATTGTACCAATGGGATAATGATGATAATATGGGGGATATGGAATTATTGACCATGGCTTCATGGCATTGGGGCTAGAGTGCTCGAATCAGGAGGATAAGATGAATTCTTTCATTCAGTATTTGGATCAATTTAATGTTCTTTCCCCAAATCACGCCAAAATATATGACGAGTACACTCAGCACTCAGATCAATACCGATTTTCTATCGACACGAAGATTGAGCAGTTTCTAATGACACTATTTGTCGAAGCGCCTCGAAGCGTCATCATGACCGGGAATGCGGGAGATGGCAAGACACGATTGTGCAGAACGATCTACGAGGAAATAACAGGACAGTCGTTGCATCAATGGCCAAAAAGCGGAATTGTAGAGGCACCATTCAGCAACGGAAAGATTCGTATTGTGAAGGATCTATCGGAGCTAACGGAAACGGTCATTTATGAAGAACTGGCACGTCTTCAGGATCAAGTTATTAATGGTCATTCAGATCACATTTATTACTTAATTGCCGCCAATGAAGGGAAATTAACGAAATTCCTTGCTCAGAATGCCTCATTGAAGCCTCTATCGGAACAAGTGGAGGTGCGCTTTCTTAGTCACAGCAGGAATGACGAGCAGTTCCACTTGGTGAACTTGCAAGATGTTACATCTTCTATCTACGCTGGCCGCATTATGGAAGAGTGGAATAAAGAAAAAAATTGGGCAGCTTGTGACTCATGCAGTAAGGTGAACAGTTGTATGATTCACTTGAATCATCGCAGAGTATCACAAGAGTCCATAAGGAACAATCTTATCGAGCAATACCGACTTCTGGATTGCATGGGAATTCATATAACGATGCGTGAAATTCTCATTCACATCAGCTATGTACTGACAGGCGGTTTAACCTGTGAGAAGGTGCTAGAAGCACATTATCTAGACATAGAAGACCACGCTAAGCGTGCGTATTATGACAACTTTTATGGAATTCACCTGTCGGATGCTGGTTCTGCTGAACTAGGGGCCATTCGACAGTTCAGACGGTTAGACCCGGGTCAATTATCTATTTCAACAATTGATGATTTTCTGCTGAATGGGGACATAAGTGGAGAGAGTCATATTGAAAGCAGGCACTCGGCGCTATTTGATGAAGAAATCGATTTGCTATTCGGTTATTATCGTAAGTTAATTGAGAAATATCGTACACATGATCCAAATATGGATTTTAAAGTGATATTAGAGCAGATGCCTAAATTCAGACGTAAATATTTTTTCGAGTCAGATGAACAAGAGCAGCATATACGAAAAAAGTTGGTTCCTTATTTATATTTTTTCCAATTTACAGATAGTTTAACAAACAAACAAGCGCTTGCTTCCACTCGCAAAGAACTCATTCAAGGATTAAATCATGCTTTCTCTAAGAAGTTAATCGATCGAGCGGAAAGTCAACTATTCGTCGTAAATGAAAACCTGCTTATTCATGAGACATTCTCGGCTAGTCAGGTCAAGTTGGCCACTGATGAGGAACGTTCGGATATTGATTATTTACCATCTAAGCTATACATAACAGTAAACCAAGAAACGAAGTTGGAAGTAAAACTTCCGGTATTCGAATATTTACTTCGGCTTTCTCGCGGAGGGCTTTTCATTACACTTAGGCAAGAGGTAGATATCTTGTTAAGCACGTTCAGAAATGACTTGATTAATCGCAGTGAGCTAGATGAATTTAGCTTGCAAGTGTTCGCGATTGAACCTAACAAGGGTGTATATACCCGCTGCGAAATTGACATTTAATAACGGAGGTACTGCGACATGGCTACTATAGAAGCCTCGAATAAGCTGGACAGATTTACGTCGCAGTTGTCTGCGCATATCTGGGGGCATCGGTTCAAAGAAGGACAGCGGGGTCCGGAGTATGTATTGGAATTTCTAAACGTACTGTTCGGTGCTAGCTATTCTTTAAGTCATGAATATTATCATCGTAAGAGATCGGTTGGCCTTCGTAAATTCATATTCGAGGGAGTCAAAGAAGGTAGCGGATCGAATGATATTCTAGTTCTTAAAGAAGAAGAAAAACAGAAGCTCGTGCAGGCCGTTCAAGAGAACAACGTTCATGTGCTTAAGCAATTTTTGAAAAACTTGGAAGTCGTCTTGTATAATACAACCGGCAAAGAAGCAGACCGCTCTTGGTTCGCCAGGTCACTTTACCCACTGCATGAATCGTTGCTGTATGTGGAGCTCCGAAAGAAGGGCAAAGATCTTTCCTTCGAACGCAATTTTTTTGCCCGTGGTGGAGAGCTTTATTTCCTTATGCTTGGACACGGAACGGATAAACACATCAATCGTCGTAAATTTATAGAGAACCGTTTTCAGCAGTTGCTAACGAAGAATAAA
The DNA here is from genome assembly GCF_004295585.1 of Cohnella abietis. Lineage (NCBI taxonomy): Bacteria > Bacillati > Bacillota > Bacilli > Caryophanales > Paenibacillaceae > Cohnella > Cohnella abietis. Next base: position 655,882 of record NZ_AP019400.1, read on the forward strand.
ATTATCGAGAAAGTCGTGGACAAGATTTCGTCTGCATTCGAAGAGAAAGAGCCTTATCAGGATCGGACCTGTAAGCTTCGTTCTTCTTCTCAGGATGAGAATGTGCCCGCATTGCCTCCATCTGCTCCACAAGATAATGAACAGTTGTTTGAAGGTTTTGCGGACGAACTCGAAAGACTGCTACTAATCGATCTAGATATTTATGAAATGTTCCATCTACTTACATCATTAATTTGCTTTCAATTGGCCCGGTATATGCACGAACGAGCGCTTATCGTACCCAGCCAATTTACCTATTTCTTCGATTGTCTTGACGGGATCAACAAGCCTATTACTCAACAAGCCGCATCGAGCTTTGAGCAACATGAGAATTTGATTAAACAGAAATTCGAGCATGAGTTCGAGCAAAAGGTTCAAGAGTCGCTTGGCAGTTCCGACCATATTGAACAGCAATTGCCCTTATGGAAAGCTGATCCAGAAATTTTCTTCGAGAAGATGGGTTTAAGCCAATTGCGTAGTCGAAAAGGAATCATCGAGACGATGTTGCTTAGATGCAATAATGCTGATGATGTATCAGGCAAGCTAAAGGATATCGTACGTGAGGCGGTGTCTGATCAACTGAAGAAGAATCAATTGAATATCACGCGTGTCCTATCGAGGGATGGTGGATTCGCCACTTATCGTCGCGGATCGGCTTCGAATTACCGTTATACTATCTCCGATTCCTTTCTACAAATGCTCGTATTCACGAAGGTTAAGCCTAAAGAGAAGATGGAATATAACGAATTTCTAGACGTGCTGTTTCGGGAATATGGCATCGTAATAGGAGTGAGCCAGGCGAAGGAATCCGGCCTGTACGAGCAGTCTAGATTAAATGTCCGTTATTTCCAAGACAATGAGAAGGCGCTACGCGATAAGTTAAGGCACAATGGGTTGCTCATCGAATTCTCGGATGCAACTGCAATGATTCAAAATCCTTATGCCAGCACTGCGGAGGTTAGTTATGCATAGCTCGGGACGACAATTACTAGGTCAGTGGGTCGTAAATCTCGTGCTTCGTTACTTCAGCAATCAGAAGAAAGCCAATGGCGACAAGCTATTTACGAAAATTGTAGGCATAGACGACACGGCCTGGGCAGATGTTTTGCATGCATTTCAAAAGGTGGAAGTTGAACTAGCGACCTACTTTGAACCGATCATCCGAACTTTGTCGAAGGTGAATGGATTTGAAGCTTATCAGTGCCAACAGTATGAGACGAGTACTTGGCTACGCAATAATACTTCCTCAGGTAGTGCGTTGTTGATTTTCATGAACAATGATTCACCTGAAGCGCAAAGTCTCGAGAATATTTTTACAATTGATGAGGCGCGTCTCTTGAGTGCCGAAGGCTTGGAAGTCTTGTACCAGTTATTCGCTGAAACTTACAAATGCTACGGAGATGAACTGAAGACTCTTCAAGTGTTCCTTGGCATGTACAACCGGATATCAGAACCGCAGTTGCGCAACATTTTAGCTTTTCTGGCAGCTATTATTGACGATCCCGAGCTTTCGATGGTTGATAAAATTCAGCGAAATCTGGATCAGCTTCTGCTGTTTCGTGATAGCAAGCTTTCCTTCAATAACAGCGATGGATTGACACGATTGAAGCGTAATTATCAGCTGTCGCGTCTTGAGAAGGAAGGTAAAGCATCCAAAAAGGATGATTTCATTGAAAACCTCTTCGAGTTTATCGGAAAGGGAGCTGGAGATCAGGATGGGCATGAGCTATGGGAACGGGTTAAACCAGATGTTTTCCGGCAGCAAGCGCTCGATTTCATTCATAATCAGTCGACTGAGCTGTTTCAGTATGAGTATGACCATGTCGTCACTGCGCTGCTCTTTAAGGTAGGTAAGCCGAAATTGAATGAAAGAGTCAACGAATTTAAGATGACGATTGAAGATCAAGACGAATGGTCTCAAGATAAGAATAAATTGCTGTCGGAAGCGCTGGAAGCGATCGATGAGAACCGTAACCCGGATAAAATACAAGAGTTCATTGATGAGCTTTCTTTCGAATTGCAAGGAGCTCCAAAGCTGCGCAAAGATCTTGAGCGGACGATCATTCGGCTCCGGCAGCTGCCGGAGTACACCGAGCTAAGCGAAGCATTACTGCGGGAGTGCATTCTGTTGCTCGAGGAGTATTCGGACGATTACTTGATGACTAGTGTCGAATTTGAGCTTCGCATTATGGATGCCCAGGTAAGCGAGCAAATGCATGCAGCTTTGCAATTCCATCTCCTCCATTTGGAGCAATTAACAGGGCGTATATGTTTCAACGCATCGACACTGATTATGTCTAGCGAGAAAGCAAAGGAAAGCGATATATCGTTGCAGTTGCACATGTATGTGGAAGGAAAGGAAATTGATAAGAAAAGGTTCAAGCTTGTAAGGGCTTTTTCGGGATCATTATCAGGAATGATTAGTCATGTGCATGACACAGGTCGTGTACCTTATGTGCAGGAGTACTTTGGATCCGATATGAAGCTGATAGATGTGATTGAAACAGTTAAGGATAATGTTAGCGGATATGTAGCGGTTAATGATGAAGGTGTCAAGGTTGCGGTAGATATATTTTGCGAATTCGTGGATTACTATACAGAGGAATTGCTAGGTGCGCTACATCAAGGGTTGTGCAGTTTGGATGTTTACCAGCTTGAAGCCAGATTGGAGATTGTGCTGCAGCATGCGCACCAATCGGCACTTATATCCAAGCATATACTTCAGTATATTAGCTGCCTGGGAGCCATTGACCGATATGATTGCAAAATATATGAGCCTGTCGGTTACGTACAGGATCGTATCTTAACCTTGCTGAATCCGCTTCGGTTGCTTAGCTATACTAAGCGGATTGTGCACATAAAGACGGAATTACAAAATTGGATCGATCAACAGCAGGCATCTGCAAATGCAGTAGATGAGATGGGCGCTTATTTACAGCAGCTTCAGGAAGAAACGGCACACCTCTCGCCGCATTATTTCGCAATAGATGGCGTTCCTGATCAGTATTTGATTGAACAGCAAGAACGGATGGGGGAAGGCACTTTCGTCCTGAATGGCAAGAGCAGCGGGGAAGAGCAGTTTGTCGATACGTTTGCCGGGGAATTTCTGTACACGGTTAAAACGTACCTCGATGTATATCCTTACGCCCGGGATTGTTTGGATATCGTGTTTCTGTACTGCCCACATGCGGAATATGTTACAAGTGCCATCGATCAAATATTTAAGCATACAGATGTTCGCAAGGTGAAGGCAATCATTCATAGCGAGACGAAGGGCGCGGCCATTCATGAATATTTGAACGGCTGGATCAATCAGGAGGAGCAGTACTCCGAACGATATTTCAGCTTTCCAAGGGTAGAAATCCAAGTTGTTGCTGAGAAACAGATAAACGCCATGATGCAAAGTGTATCCCATTCGTTGTTGGATGCAGATCTTGGTATACTGGTCAATTATTTCGGTCAAACGACTCATATCCAGTATAAGTTGGAAAAAGTGCACGTGAAGGATTCTGACAATTGGTTCGACACGATTTATCGAGAGCCGTTGAAGAAGGACGATGCGATTAAGAGGGTCAGTTTAATTAGCGAGAAGCTGCCCAAGCTTATGCAATTTTTCTATCGGATGCAATATGTCCTGCACAGCAGCGAGGCTATTTCTTCTGATGAACATTATTTGCTGCGCACTGTCATCTCGATAACGCATCATTCGGATGCTAAGCTGATTGACTACATGCACGATAAATTCAATTGGTCGCTCTTCATTGATCGACATTTGGATAAATCATTGCTGCGGCAGGTGTCTTCCAAAGCGCAAATTATCAAGTATAAGTCACGAGTAGGCAAGAATAAAGATTTCCGAACGCTTCTGTCCTCTTCGAAATATATTAGAAAACTGGCCAACGAACAGGACGATCATGCTTATTATGATAGATTGCATCAGAAATATGTGAAGCTGCTACAGAACGGTAATATCGATAAACAAACGATTGTAAAGGCGACCGAGCGGGTAAAGGAGATTTCCGGAGGCGTCGTACTTCGAGCTATCGGACCTGGAAAATTTGCGCATGAGCTAATGGCGATGTATTTGTCGACGGAAGCAAGATTGGCTCTAGACGGGGAGCTTGTTATTTGGTCTGTCTGTGACGAGCTTCCCTGGTTTCAAGGCTCGGTTCGCAGACCGGATCTCGTACGAACTTCCATTAGACGCAATGAGAGCCGGATAAGCATTCAGTTCGAATTAGTAGAGCTGAAGTTTATTTCACACACGATTTTCGAGACAGAAAGATATGACGCTATTAAGCAAGTGAAAGCGGGTCTTGAGCTGTATCGCAGTAGGTTCATGTTCAATGAACATCCGGCAAGTGCTGAATTATGGCGAAAAGAGCTTATTTATTACTTGCTTGAATACGGCACGTACTCAGTGGAAGACGCTTTGCTGTTGAAAGAATTGCAAGGCATTCCTATCAATCATATCGATGTTGCACTATCCGGCTCGATTGACACGTTCGTGTACACTTCGAATCTTCTCGAACTCAGCGTGATGGAAGGTCATATGGACGGGTATCAAACAGAGCTTCTGAATAATGATTTTACGAATCATATATACAATCGTTCATATATCTTAAGGGCGTTAGGTGCAGCTCAGGAGAGTGCCATCCCTGAGTATGAAGAGCTTCAGAATCTAGAAGTATTCGTCAACGATAAGATTGGACAAGAGCAGGTACGGGAGCTTGTGGCTGAAGAACCAATTAAAGAAAATGATACGGAAAAGGCGGTAGGTTTGGAGGCGAATAGTCTGTTTCTCGTGGCGGTAGGTCGGGAGGACGATACCGCGCAAGCTGATAATCCTGCCCAAGCTAGTGCATTGACGCTAGAACGTTCATCTCCGGCTTCTTCTGTTGCCTATCCGGAACAAATAGCATTATCGGGAGATCCACTGATGGAGAATCCTTTATTGGAGGACGTGATGCCTTTGGTGGAAAACTACCAAAGAAAATTGCGCTTCGGCTTTAATCAAATCGGCATATCGATCAAAATCGTGGAATCATTCGTAGGAGTCAGCGTTATCCGCATGATCGTGGAAATACCCAATGACAAATCCTACAGCAGCATTGAGAAGAAGGCTGAAGATATCTATTTATGGCTGCAGTTATCATCCATTCCTCTCATTGCCTTGCGCAATGGAAGAATCAATATTGATATCAATAGAGATACGCCAGAGATCGTTTACTTTGAAAATTTTATGAAGCAGACGAGAGAGTTGTACCCTCCAAGTCGTCTGAAAGGGAAACTGATCGCGCCGATTGGAGTCGGACAGCTACGAGAACTGATCGTCATGGACTTCTCGAGTCCAAATACGCCGCATCTCCTAATTGGTGGAACTACGGGAAGCGGTAAGAGTGTGACTATTAACTCTATTATTCTTGCGATGATGTGTATGTATGATCCGTCAGAGGTTCAATTCATGTTCATCGATCCGAAGAAGGTCGAATTCCTAACCTATGAAAATCGCAGCCACACGAAACAAGTGATAACAGAAATAGAAGAAGCTATTCGAGCGTTGGAGCAACTAGTAGAGGATATGGAGCAGCGATACCTTATGCTAGCGCGTGAAAGCGTATCGAGCATTGATGAATATGTTGAGGTAACAGGTATTGCTATGCCGAGGATAGTCATGGTGTTTGACGAGTTCGCAGATTTTATGGAGCGGGAGAAGAGCTTAAGCGGACGTGTAGAGAATGCCATCCTGCGACTTGGGGCGAAAGCACGTGCAGCGGGTATCCATTTGCTCATCTGTACGCAGAATCCGAAGGCGGATATCGTTCCCACGAACATTCGCAACAACCTGCCGGCCCGATTGGCACTCAAGGCAGCCGATCACCATGCCTCCAAGATCATTATTAATGAGGATGGTGCAGAGAAGCTAGGCGGCAAAGGGGATTTCCTAGTGAAATTGGATTCGCCGGAGACGGTCAGAGCTAAGAGCCCCTATTTAACGCCTCGTGTAAAGCGAGCATTGCTGCAATATTTCAATAAGAACGAAGAGCTGTAACACCGCTTGAAAGGATGAACTCGCGTTATGAAATTCGGACATCATCAAAGCTTTTACTTGCGGGTGAACTGGCTTTCCAAAGCTATAAAAATGCTGAAAGATGACCCGCAGTTTTTCTATGATGAATTTGGCTTCGAGAAAATTGGACTTGGCAGAAACATGGCGAAGTCCTTGAGGTATTGGGTTTTGGCAACGACCGTGATGAAAGAAGGCAAGGATGATCATCAAAAGCCGATTCATCGGTTGACTGAATTTGGGACATTAGTCTCTCACTATGATCGCTTTATTAGGCTGTCTTTAACTTCCGCTGTGTTACATTATTTGCTCGCTTCGAATAAAGATCAAGCGACAACCTGGTACTGGTATTTTAATGAGTATGGCCATCGCTCCAGCACCAATGAGGATTTGCTTGCGGCGTTGAATGTATGGGTAATGCAGCACCACAACCGATCTATATCGGCCAATACCCTGAAACGGGATTTGGATTGCCTTAAGCTGATGTATACCTCGCACATTAGATACGAAGACGACCCCGAGGATGTTGTAGCGAGCCCTTTGTCCGGGCTGGGCCTGCTCTATGATACGAAGGAAAAGTTTGTGAAGCACAGTCCGGGACTCCAACAAATTGACCTAGATGCGCTTTATTTCGGATTGCTCGACTATTGTCACCAATATCAAGTAGATAGTGTGACATTGGAAGAAATCCAAGTGAAGCCGACGTTATGGGGAAAGCTATTCCATCTGTCTTCAAATCATATACTAGAAGCCTTAGAGTTGCTTCATGCCAACCCTCACTATCCAGTCTCGTTTGTTCGTACTAATCAAATTTACAGCCTAAATATAGATGTGGAAGACGCGTACGCCTTCTTGCGGAAGGCGTACGAACGGAAGGCGGCTTATTAATGCAAGGATTCCGCTCAAGTATTAATCTGCAATTCGACCTACCTAATTCGCAACTGCTGGATCGATACGTATTGTCTTCTTCGCATTGCGAAGTATTTCATGGGATTCTTGAGGGTGTTACTCAGGACACAACACATGCCCACTTATTAATCGGTCCATACGGAACAGGTAAGTCGCTTCTCTCGACGATTGTGTGCCAGTTGCTATCTAAACGATTCTCAGGGGAATGGCAAGAACGTCTTCTCGCTCAGTCAGAGAGGATTGACACGAAGTTAGCTAGTCTGTTGCGCGACTTCGGGAATACAGCGATGACTTATGTACCAGTTATGATCAACGGCAGGACAGGTAGCTTACGTACAATCATTAATCAAGCAATCTTTCGCGCCTTGCAACAGGCGGATATTTCAATTGTAACTCCGAACGAAGCAAGCTCTATATTAAGTACGGTCGATCGCTGGAAAGGTTCGTATCCGGACACCTACATAGCATTTCTGAGCCATTTGGAGCAGCGGAGCTGCCAAGAAGAGGATTGGCGTTTGCAAATCGAAAACTGTCTTGAGGAGCCGATTCGGGACTTTATTGCCTTCTATCCGACGGTTACTTCGGGTACGCCTTGGACAATTGAATATGAGATGTATTTTGTGGAAAATCTTGAGCGACTTTCTGCCGAACTTATGGAAAGAGAGACAGGCTTGTTTATCGTATACGATGAATTTGGCCGATTCCTACAGTCGCTTTGCGGGGCGGATGCACTTCAGAGCATGCAAGACTTGCAGGACTTTGCAGAATTCGTAAACCGGACTCCTAATATGCATTTGTTGGTAGTAGGCCATAAACATATCAGACAATATGCAGCCAATAGCCGGGAGTCGATTCGCACAGAGTTTGAGAAGGTGGAGAAGCGGTTTCGATTTTACAGTCTTGAGACTGATGGCGCTACCTTTCTTCGGCTCGCTCAAGAAGCGATCGCGGAGACCAATGCTTTATCTCTCAACAATGTGGTTGAGCTTGAAACATTGGAGGTGCTTCAGAGTTATCCATTATTCGCCGAGTTTACTTCTTACCAGCTCGAACATGGAATCATCCAATCCTTATACCCGCTTCATCCCGTCGCTGTGATGCTGCTACCCCACTTATCAAATATATTTGGGCAGAACGAGCGTACCTTATTCTCTTTCTTATCCGACAACGAGCGATACAGCGTGCGTGATCATGTTCATCAGCGTCGCGGATACTATTATGCGGATCAGTTATTCGATTTCTTTAGCATCACTCTTGCTGAGTATGGGGACCAACCGAGCCTGCAATTGTATCATACGATTGCACCATATCTTGATGGCCAGCTTCCGTTACAACGGCGAATTGTCGAGTTGTTGGCTTTATGGGCAGCTACTCTACTTACTCAGAAACAACCGGCAACATTGGCATTCCTTGCATTTTCGCTAGGTATCGCCAAGGATGAAGCGGGAGCAGCGTTGGAACAGCTGTCTAAGGCTAAGATTGTTCGGTATAATTCCATTCGCGATCATTGGGAACTATTTGACGGCAGCTCAATCGATCTGAATGCTGTTGTAGCGGAGAAAATCACGACGACCTCCCTCCAAGGGAGAGAGCACATGGCGCTACTGGAGCGGCACTTGCCCATGTCTTATGTCTTACCGTACGAGTACAATGACGACATGGACATGATTCGCTATGCGGATGTTCGATTTACAGATGTTTCTGAATTGAAATCTTTTGATGAATCGCTATTAACGGCAGACGACCGAATCTGGCTCGTGGTCTATTCAGGCGAGGATCAGATGGAGGAACCGATCGCTACGGCAATTGAGATGGCTAATCCCTTCCTTGTAGCCTTTCCTAAATTCACTGCCGAAAGTGTGTATACCAGTCTTCTGTACTACAAAATCATTGATGAATTGCTGCACGATCCGGCATTCCTGGCGCTAGATGTGAGAGTGAAAAACGAGCTGTTGTATATGCTTCAGGAAACGAGTGTGAGAATTAAATTATTCATAGATCGATATTTCGTCTTCGATGAACTGGAATGGTGGTCGGGAACGGAACGGGTCATAGTCAAGGATTTGCTGGGACTTGAACGATTGGTGACCAAGCGGTTAAGGAATAAATACCATGAAACACCGCTTATTAGGAATGAGGCCTTTAACAGAAATCGCATTTCTGCCATTCAGAGGAGAGCACTCATAGACGTCATTGATCGCGTAATCCAGCAGCCTGGGGCGCCCAGTCTCGGCATAACGGGATACGGCCCTAACTATTTGATTTATGCGAGTGTACTTAAAAATAATGGCTACAAGTTGGATACGGAGGGCAGGGTTGAATGCGGTGGCACGCTTGCAGCAATTAAAGGGGAACTGGAAAGACGGCTGGACGATCAGCCTATTGGGAAATTGTCCAATCTCATCAGCATGATGGAGGCTCCGCCTTACGGTATTCGCTCGGCTGTAGTACCCCTGCTATTCGTTTCGCTATTAAGAGAACGTTGGGATCAGCTCCTCTTTTACTCACATGATATGCTGACCACCCATTTAAACGGAGCCTCGGTTCTTGAATTGATTGACTTGTCCGATTTATATGAATATCGCTATTACAACTGGACAATAGAAGAAAGAAACCAGCTCGAGGAGCTGGGACAGCATTTTGATCTTTCTGCCCAGGCATGTGTGAGCTTCCTGCATGTTCGGGATGCTTTGCTACATTGGCTTCGCCAGTTGCCTAAGTTTTCACAGATTACTCGGCAGGTATCAACGATAACTGAGCGAATTCGGGACAGCATCCGTGCTGCAGAAATCGACCCATATTATCACATGAAGGAATTGGCTTTAAACGGCGATCTCCTAACAGGGGCAAGGAGAGAGCTTGAAAAGTTTCTAGTATGGAACGAAGCTGACCTTGAACGAAAAGTTCTCGACCTGACAGGTCAAGAGACGCTTACACATGTGTTCGAGGCTCTAAGGAAACTCCGCAACGAGGCGATTGGCAAGAAGAGTAAGCTACTTACGTTAGCGGAAACAGGAGAAGAGTCAGGGCTGATCGATCGATTGGCGGAACATCTTGTCGGTGTTGCTCGAACGGAATGGTCCGATGCAACTCAGGATCTCTTCCTTAGTCAGATTAAATATGAGTGGCAGCTGCTTCATGCAGGTGATGAAGTTGCTGCGGCGTCTGAATGGATCGTTGATCAAAACGTACTACTTTCAAAGAAGTCCCAAACCCTCTATGCAAATGTTAAAAACATGTTGAAATATGCGGGCAAAGATGTACCGACACAAGAAGTAAAGCAATTGTTAATCAAGCTACTTCAGGAAATCTAGGATGCTGCATGAGAGGAGTGAACGGCAATGTCACGGAAACCCGTACATATAGCCATGTACAGCGGAGGCGCTTCTTCTGCTTATGTGGCCTATCATATGGTACAGACCTATGGAAGAGAGAACAGTATTCTCTTCTTTACCAATACTCTGTGGGAGCATGAAGACAACTATCGATTCATGGAAGAAGTTGCAGACTATTTGGGCATGGAAATTACTTACCGTACGGATGGTAGAACACCTGAACAGGTTTTTTACGATTATAGATTTATGGGCAACTCGCGTCTGGCCAAATGTTCCGAAGAGTTGAAGGTGAGGCAGACTATCATTTTTCTCGAAGAATTGAGAACGGAGCATGGCTTGGAGCCTATACTCTACTTTGGTATCGGTCGCCATGAACAGCACCGGGCAGAAAATTTGAAAGATTTCTATGACCATGTGCCGCTTGAGCCGGTCGAAACAAGGTTTCCACTCATTTCAACATTTCGGGAAGAAGTTGATGTGAAGCAAATTATTCAGGAAAAGTGGGGAATACAGCTCCCCGTTATGTACGAATTGGGATTCTCTCACGCAAACTGCGGCGGCAGATGCGTGAGAGGGGGGTTTCAACATTATGCACAGCTTTACCGGACATGGCCGAACGTTTATCGGGAGCAAGAGGAGATGGAGGAGCAGTTTCGTAGTCATTTCGATAAAGATGTCTCCATCCTGAAGCGTAATGGCGGCCCATATACGCTTCGCGAGTATCGGGAAGTACTGGAGAAAGAGGGACTTGAGCGATACTTGAACGTTCAGGATGATACTGTTCCTTGTGTTTGTACTGTATAACAAGCGCATTACACGTAAATATTTGGTACTCCTAGTCTTAAAACCGCATACTCTTCGCATACTAAATAGTATTACTGAGAGAATGGATGAAGAGTATGCGGAGAAACACGGAAATTCTAGCTTTAGAAGAGGGACAAACTATATTAATAGCCTATCATCTGTATAAGAGGTGTTTTTCGATTCGGAATGCTAACACTCGAAAAGTGATCGGCTATACAGATCGAATTGTCATTTGTAATGTCCGTTTTCTCGTGTCGCTGTCTGGTAGAGAGCGGGTACTACGGGAAAACAAGAAGAACGTTCACGCGTATGTAAAAGGCGAGTATGCTGAGCTACAGAATATTTCAATTGACGATGGCGATGTGCGGCAAGCTTACTACAATCCATATTTTACTCCTGCATTTGTAGATAGAATTACAATAGAACCGATTCAATGCGCAGACATGGCCATTTGCGAGGATGGGAAGGTGTTTTATCGAGTGCTTTAAGGAATAAGTAAGTGGATGAGGCAAGAAGGTTTATTCTTTTGCTGAGTACATGGAGTGCCAGAGACAGAACGGGTCTGTGAGAAAGATTTCTATGTATGTACCTACATATATCGCCTACGATTGATAAATATCAAATCAAAAAAGTTAATGGTACAGATACGCTAGTTGCGAATCTCTACAACGGTAACCTCACTTGGACAATCAACACTGATAAAAGCTTGAAAAGTATTTCGGTGAGGCAGAAGATAGAGTTTCCGACGTAAAAGGAAATACAAGAAGCAGAAGAAGCGGTGCAACCTTAAAAGTAAGAATGGGACACATCCTTGTATCTACGGGGAAATGTATATGCTTGATCCAAATGGTATTCAAACTGACACTACAAAAATCCAGAATTGAATAAAAGATCTTCCTAACAAAAAGTCGAGCAACCCGATTAATTTAAAGGTTATCCAAAACGGAATTTCATACAACCTAAGCGTTAAGGACGTTTATTTTCATCTAACGGCAACTAGAGCATAAGTGTGAATAAAGGCTCCCAATCATCACACTCCGCGAATTGTGGTTTTGCACAGACAGGGTTCGCCTTCACGCAAAAAAGCCAGCCGCAAGAGGCTGGCTTTTTTACGTGAAGCAAGGGTTTGTCGATTACCCTGTATCCGAAGGAGGACAATGGATATCGTTCCTCGCACAGGGAGCAAAGCGGACGAGCACGGCATCTCATTCTACAGATAAGAACGTCATCCGCGAGTCCTCTTCGTCAGCAACTTAAATCATGAATGGGATACCCCTGAGCCGAATAAAAGAATCGCGACACAAGAAACCGACACAAAGTAGTCGCGTTTCGTTTGGGGAGCTGAGAGGCTCTTGCAACAAAGTAAAACCCCGATAGCAGGAGATCGGGGTTAATCTTATACATTCTATTTACTTTTTATGAATCTCTAGCATTTCAGTATCGATAATGACGCCCTCAATTCGCATAAAATCAAAACCTAAGATACCATTGATTTCAAATCCATAATTCATTTCTCCAACTTCAATCTCAAAATGATCTAACTGAATTTCTTCAATCTTCAAGAAATTCACAGTTTTGAAGAAAACGATCTCAGAGCCACCAATTCCTCTAATGGCGCAGGTTGAATCAGTTGGTTCTGGAGGTAACCCGATATTGCGTAACATCTCCGTTCACGAATTTCTACCCTTGGTCTAGAAGTATGAAAAAAGTAAAATTCATTGGCTGGACGTTCTCTTTGCAATTCATTACATTGCTTCATCGCTTCAAAAGAGTCGTCGAACTTTTGCACAATTGCCATTTCGTCTACGAGACGGAGCCCTTCATCAGAGTGTGCCTGAATAGCTTCGATAACTACCCATTCGTTTGGGTAAAGATTTTGCACTTCGTTCCACTTCATGATGATTCTCCGTTCTTTATTTTTGATTTTAGTATATATCAGCACAGCATTACCTTCAATGGCGACAGAGGGAGCCTCTAGGGTGACCATCAGCAGGCGGGTTGTGGATATAACTGGCCACGATTCGGCTCCACTATGTAAATCCACAATCGCATGTGAACTGATTTTAATTGGATTTCCACTATACAATTTTGGGTATTTTTGCTATTATAAGTGGTCATAAGCTAATCATTCTGATAGTAATAATAGATATAGTTTCCAGATTATCATCTGTCGATAAATTTCCTTTGGAGGTAGAGGGTTTCATGCGCAATCATTGGGGCAAAAATTTGATTTGTATGTTGATGGCCATAGTATTTTTCATTCCTTACGGACTCGTGCACGGTCAAACAAACCAGCTCGAAGATATTCAAGGGCACTGGGCTGAAGCGGATATTCGGGAGTGGGTCGAACAAGGCATCGTCTCAGGTTATCCTGATCAGACCTTTCGGCCTGATAAAGTGGTGACAAGAGGGGAATTCGTAGCACTTGTAAACAGAGCGTTCAAGTATTCAGAGAAAGGTTCAATAGGATTCAAGGATGTAAAAAAGACGGATTGGGTGCACCTAGAAGTACAAAAGGCGATTAAACAGGGCTATATCAATGGGTTTAGTGACAATACCTTTCGCTCTAATCAACAAATTACCCGTCAAGAAACAGCTGTAATTCTATCGAAAATTTTGAAATTGAGTCAAGCTGTTTCGGCATCGACTATTCCTTTCAAAGATTCGAATTTGATTCCTGACTGGAGCATCAGTTCAATCAGTCAAATCGTACATAGTGGAATCATGGATCAATATGCGGATGGAACTTTTCAACCAACGCGTCAAATGACTCGTGCCGAAATGGTGGTATCCATTAAGAAAGCATTGGCCGCAGTTATGATAACGTATGATAAACCGGGTGTATATGGAGAAGCTGCCAAGAAGGCGGTAGCAACTAATGTGACCATTCAATCCCGAGACGTTACACTCCGGAACATGCATATATTTGGTGATTTGGTTATAAGCAAGGAAGTGGGCGAGGGCAATGTTTATTTGGACCAGGTTCAAGTAGATGGCACTACTCGTGTTGAAGGCGGCGGCATGGAAAGTGTCCATTTAATAAATAGCAAGATGGGAAAGCTGCTGGTCAATCGACTAGAAAATCCGGTGCGTATCGTTGCGGAAGGAACGACCGTCATTGGGGATACTCAAGTACTTTCAAGTGCAAGCTTGGAAGAAGCGACCGGTTTAACGGGAGAAGGTTTTGGCGATGTTACGGTGCTCTCAAATATCCAGAAATTAAAGCAGAGAGATCTCATTCTCTCAGGAAATTTCAATAAGGTTAACTTGATGACGGACTTGAAAGAGATTAAGGTTCGTTCTGGAGCTATAAAAATTTTAGCCATTCAAGGCAAATTGACGATTGCAAGCATTGTTTTGGATAAAGGTGTAAAAGTTGATGAACTTGATTTGCAGAGCAAGACAACTGTCAGTGGAGAAGGACAAATCGGTTCAGTCACTCTGTCAAAAGAAGCGGAAGATTCCGTTCTTCCGAAAAGTAATTCCACTACATCAATCCCTTTTGGCGGCTTTCCCGGAGGCGGCTTTCCCGGAGGCGGTATCCCTGGAGGAGGCAGTCCTGAGGGCAGTACTCCTGGAGGGGGAGGATCCTCAGGCGGCACAAGCGCTACTGTAAAAGGAACGTTATTTTATTGGGGGTATGATAAACCCAACAAGATTCCGATCTATAATCAAACAATCTTTTTAAATAATGTAAATGAGACATCCAAATCCTATACGGGTGTTACAAATCACAGTGGCGCTTTTAGTATCTCTAATATTGATCCGGGCACTTATACAGCAAATGTTTATTTAGGATTAACAAGATATTATTCGGACGAATTCACGGTAAAAGCGGGGCAGACGTTAACACTGCCGGATTTAGTAATTAAGGAAGAGGCACCTCAGCCTTCTGTGGAAGGGCCGATTTATACCGATATCGGTTATACAAGCGGCCGTGTCTTTTATCTGAAAGAGAATTATTCGGTCAAAGTAGAGTTGAGCGATGGAACGGTGCTTCACACGCCTGACAGTAAGTTTAATACGTTCTTCAGCTTTAATCTGTTTGATTATAATCCTGATTTGATCTTGCACGGAAATGATGTTCTATATGTTACGTTATATGCTGATAGCGGATGGACAAGCGGGAGAATCGCAGTTCTGGTTGTGGAAAGGCCGCAGACCAAGTCGCCTGTCGTGACTAAAAACGTCTATGACGATACCAGGACTATTCGAGTCCAAGTTACGGATTGGTCTAACGAGATTAAGATTACCAAGCTGGATGGAACAGTGATCGGCTCAAATCATAATGCTCTTGGAAATACGGTAGAGATATATTTGCCTAAAAGTGGGCAATTAGACGTCGGCGAGAAAATTAAGGTATATGCGCAGGCAAACGGGAAGAGAATTAGCGAACCGACATATGTTACTGTGCTCGCGCCTGTCGTACAGACATTGCCTCCAAGTGTAGCCGAAGTTGTCTACGATGACGATAACTACATTGCTGGCACAGCCGAAGGAGAAGCCATCATCGTTGTGAAACGGTCAAACGGGACGGTGATCGGTGAAGGTGCAGCAAACTCGGAGTACGGTGGGGGTAGATTTAATCTAAAATTGACTTCGCCACTAGTTGTCGGAGAAGTGTTGTCGATTACGGCCAAAGGTTATGAGAAGATTGTAAGCGGGTCTACACAAGTGACGGTTGCATTAAGGCCAACGACAGCAACACCGACAGTAGTCGGGGATATTTATGCCGATTACACTTCGATCCAAGTTGATTATCCGCTTCCTAACATATTGTTATATCTGAAAGATATGAACGGAAACGTAATTAGTCAGCCTTACTCAAGTGCTGGCGGGACAACCTATATTCACAATTTGAATTTGGATCCCGAAACCCAATATCAACTGACAGCCAAGGCGTCGGGCTTGAAAGAAAGCCAGCCTTTCCTATTCACTACTATTGTTCCGACTGAACCAACGCCTGTTCCTTCCGTTACAGCGCCGGTATATGCGGATGCGAACTATGTACTACCCGGTGTTACGGAGCCATATGCTAAAGTTTACTTCTATTATGGAGACGGCACGCTCATTCATAGCATCAGAGCTAATGATAAAGGTGATTTTAGCTTTGTGATGCCATCATTCCCCCCATTGGCGCCTGGAGAAACGCTGCTGCTCAGAGCTGATGCGGAAGGTAAAGTAATGAGCGAAGCGCTCGTGCTCACGACTGTAATGCCAGTAGAGAAGACCAGTCCACCTGTTGTTACGGATCTGGTTTACGGCTATACAAGTGGATTAGAAGGTAAGGCGGCACGGAGTGCGTTAGTAAGCGCCTATCGTGAAGATGGCACGCAGATTAGTACGGGGATCTATGCTGACAAGAATTCAGGCAACTGGAAGATTGGTTTAGTGTTTACTGTTCTGCGAGGCGGGGATCGAATTTATGTGATTGCCGATGAGGCAGGAAAGCTGCCTAGCGATCCGGTATACATTACGATTCAATCAGCGCCTAAAAGTAATTTACCCTCTATTTCCGGAAATGTTAGCGCCGAAACCAAAAATATAAACGGGACTTACAATGGTCCGAGACTTGTTGACCAGATACTAACAATAATTATGTTAGTCAATGATAATGGCAATGCAATTGAAACTAGCCTTGTTGGTACAGATGGTTCGTTCTCGATCAATGTTTCTTCGATTCATTTGGTTGCAGGCCAGAAGTTAAAAATAGTAGCGAAAGAAGCTAAAAAAGAAGCTAGTGATCCATTAGTCATTACGGTGAATTAGCAATGAGGAGCTCGACATCCCGTATTCCTTAGGATAGCGGTTACCAAGAATCAGGCAGAACGAAAGTGGTACAGCCTAATGGACAAAGTCTGGGCAAAACCAAACCTGGAGGAAGCTTTCAGAGAGGTCAAGCGGAACCGTGACGTGGCAGGGATCGATCAGGTGACCAGAACATATAGGACTTAAATAAAGGTTACCCTCAGAGTGAATGAAGAAATTACTTTGAGGGTACCTTTTGCTTTTTAAAAGTAATAATTGCTCCTAGTCCTCCACACCATCTGCCATTTCATCTAGCTCCCAAAGTTTTGCTACGTTCCCGATTACCGGAGGGAAAACACCTTTAAACTATAAAAAACCCCCTTCAAGCTCACTCGATTCTGAGTGGTAGCTTAAAGGGGAGCATTTTAACGTTCCGAGGTCATGTAATAAACTCTCGATTCATATGGTCTGAAGGTAATTTCACGCGGAACGGATTCTGTATCCATCACTTGGTAGTTGGAAAGCAACAACTTACCGGATGGCTCCAACAAGTCTTCTGGCCATATCCATTCGCAATCGACTGCGAAGAGGTTAATAATCATAACCAATTTCTTGTTATTCAACGTTCTGGAATACGCGTAGATGTACGGATGATCTTCAGCAACCAAATCATACGTTCCATACACCGCAGCGGGGTATGATTTGCGAAGTTGAATCAATTGCTTGTAGTAATGGTAGATCGAATCGGGATTCTTCTGTTCTAGTTCCACATTTATTTCTTTGTAATTCGGATTGACTTTCATCCAAGGCGTGCCCGTCGTAAAGCCGGCGTTCTGCCTGTCGCTCCACTGCATAGGCGTACGGGAGTTGTCCCTTCCTGTCTTCCAGATCCGACTCATGATCTCTTCATGGCTCGTTCCGTTGGCCGTCTCGATTCGGTACAAGTTCTTGATGGCAACGTCGTTATAATCTTCGATGGAATCGAATTGGACGTTCGTCATGCCGATTTCCTGTCCTTGATAGAGGAAAGGCGTTCCCTGCATGAGGAAATACAAGGTGGCTAACGCTTTGGCAGATCGGACGCGGTGTTCTTGGTCATTCCCCCATGTGGATACAGAACGTGGCAGGTCATGGTTTTCCAGGAATAATGCGTTCCAGCCAAAGCCCTCCAAGCCCTTTTGCCAGCTTGAAAATGTTTTCTTTAACTCGAGAAGATTAAGGTTGCCATCACTCGCTTGATTCCACAGCTTTAAGTGTTCAAACTGGAACACCATATTGAATTTACCTTTGTCCGAGCCCACCCACAATTCAGCATCCTCGAGGTTCTTCACGCTGACGCCGTTGGCTTCCCCGACCGTCATAATATCGTATTTAGCGAAGGTTTCCTGTTTGAGTTCGTCCAAGAACTCGTGGATTCCTTCCCGATTCATATGACCTTCGAAGGACGGAACGTAAGGGAGGCCCTTGGGGTTAGGAAGGTCCGGAAACCCAGCCACTTTCTTAATATGAGAAATAGCGTCGACTCGGAACCCGTCAATGCCTTTGTCTAACCACCAGTTTACGGTGTTATACAGTTCAAGGCGGACCTTGGGGTTCTCCCAGTTAAGATCCGGCTGTTTGCGGGAGAAGACGTGCATATAATATTGGTCAGTGGCCTCGTCATATTCCCATGCAGGTCCGCCAAAGATGCTCTCCCAGTTGTTCGGCTCGGCACCGTGCTTCGAATCACTCCAAATATAATAATCCCGCTTATCGTTCGTCTTGTCCTTGCGGGATTCAATGAACCAAGGATGTTCATCCGATGTATGGTTGATCACGAGATCCATGATCAGCTTCATCCCGCGCGCATGAACCTCATGCAGCAAGTGATCGAAATCCTGCATCGTTCCGAATTGTTCCAATATATCCTGGTAATCCGAGATGTCGTAGCCGTTATCATCATTCGGTGACTTGTAGACCGGACAAATCCAGATGACATCAATTCCTAGATCCTTAAGATAGTCGAGCTTGGTCGTAATTCCTGACAGGTCTCCGATTCCATCCCCATTGCTATCCATGAAGCTTAGCGGATAGATTTGATATGCAACGGCTTCTTTCCACCAAACCTTTTTCAAGATGCTGTTCCCTCCGTTAGTTGGAAGTATTGTTTAGTTTATACACGATAGCTTCATAAGGACGAAGCTGCAACGAGTGCGGTTCGACAGCTTCAGGTGCGTCATAGTTCCCAATTAGGCGTTCGAATGAGCCATACATCACCGTCTCCGGAAGTTCGAACTGAACCGGTTCTTCGAAGAAGTTTAGGACAACAAGTAATCGCTCATCCCCGAGTGTTCGGGTGTAAGAGTAAATCCGTTCATTCTCTTGCAAGAGCAGTTTATATTCGCCATAAACGATGACATCATACTGTTTGCGAAGAGCGATCAAGCTACGATAGTAGTGATAGATCGATTCAGAATCGTTCACGGCTTCTTCCGCGTTAATGTCCGAATAATTAGGATTAACGGTCAACCAAGGCGTTCCGGTCGTAAAGCCACCATGAGTAGTAGCATCCCATTGCATCGGAGTCCGAGCGTTGTCTCGGCCTTTGCTATGAATCGACTTCATAATGTCCGCTTCGGAGAATCCCATTTCCCGATATTCCTTGAACATATTTAACGTTTCAATATCTTGGTAGTCGTCGATGGAGTCGAACTTGACGTTCGTCATCCCCAGCTCCTCACCTTGATAGATATAAGGCGTTCCTTGCAGGGTGTGCAGAAGAGTCGCCAGCATTTTAGCCGATTCCTTGCGGTACTTCTTATCGTTTCCGAATCGAGAAACCATTCGGGGTTGGTCATGGTTATTTAAATATAGACTATTCCAGCCTTTACCGTATAGCTCGGTTTGCCATTTGCTCATAATGCGCTTGAATTCCTTAAGCGTCCATGGGGTGACATTCCACTTCCCACCGGGACCTGCATCAATGTCCATGAGCTCGAATTGAAACACCATGTTCAATTCTTTGCGGTCTTCTCCCACGTAAAGGGCTGCTTCTTCCGGGCTGACGCCAGGCGTTTCTCCCACAGTCATAATGTCGTATTTGGAGAGTACCTCTTGGTTCATTTCCTGCAAGTATTCATGAATGCGAGGGCCATTCATGAAATACTCTCCGCCGGAGTTATATTTCAGATCGCCAGCCGCATCCGGCAGTCCTTCCACCTTGCTGATGAGATTGATGACGTCCATTCGGAAGCCGTCGACGCCTTTATCCAGCCACCAAGTCATCATGTCATACACCTTGTGGCGAAGCGGTTCATGCTCCCAGTTCAAGTCAGGCTGCTTTTTAGAGAACAAATGCAAATAATACTGATCAGTCTCTTCATCCAATTGCCATGATGACCCGCTGAAGATTGAAGACCAGTTGTTCGGCTCCTTATTGTCTTTCCCATCCCGCCATATATAGAAGTCACGATACGGATTGTCTTTGGATTTACGGGATTCAACAAACCAAGCATGTTCATCGGAGCTATGATTAACGACCAAGTCCATGATTAATCGCATTTTCCGCTGGTGCAAGCCGTCTAGTAGCATCTCCCAATCCGCAAGGGTACCAAAGTCATCCATAATTTTCTGATAATGACTGATATCGTATCCATTGTCATCGTTAGGGGATTCATATACCGGACTAAGCCAGATGACGTCCACGCCTAATTGTTGTAAATAGTCCAGTCGAGAAATAATACCGGGAATATCACCGATTCCATCTCCATTACTGTCTTGGAAGCTGCGAGGGTAAATTTGATACACGACGCTTTCTTTCCACCATGTTCGATTCATAGAAAATCTCCTATCCTGTGTGTCTCTCTATGGTCACCGGGAAGAACTTACTTCACGGCGCCTTGGGTAATCCCATTAATAATCCACTTTTGAACGAACAAATACACGATAACCATCGGTGCCAGCGCAAGCAAGTAGGAAGCGAAGGCTAGGTTGAAGTCGGTGCTGAACTGTCCTTGGAAAACATACTGAACTAACGGAAGCGTATAGGATTCCGGTTTACCCAAAATGATTAGCGGTAGTAAGAAATCATTCCATATGGACAGACAGCTCAGTATGGCTATTGTTGCGTTAATCGGTGCAAGTAGCGGGAAAATCACGCGCCAGAATGTGCCATAGGTGCTGGCACCATCTACTGTAGCCGCTTCTTCCAGTTCAATTGGAATAGAGCGGATGTACCCGACATAAACGAATATATTGAATGCGAGTCCGTAAACAATGTATAGGATGATTAATCCAGGGATGTTGTTCATTTGCAAAGTTGTCGTCAGCTTGACTACAGGCAGAATAATGATCTGAAACGGAATGAATAACGCACTGATAAAATAAAAGTAAAGCCCCTTATAAAATTTGAACTTGTCCATGTTTCGGGCTATCGCGTAGGAAACGAGCGAGTTGGTAAGCAAAATAATCCCAACGGCAACGACCGTGATGATAGTACTGTTCTTTAAAGCGCCGAAGAAATTCGTCGCTTCGATTGCATTCGCGAAATTCTCGAAATGTAGTCCAATAGGTAATGAGAAGACCGAATTTGCCATTTCCTCAGGATTCTTGAGAGCGATGGAGATCGTCATATATAACGGAATTAATATTAACACGGAACCAAGAGCAATGAGTAACGTGACGCCCCAGTTCGTGGAATTTTCTTTGTTCATTACGATCACATCTCCTTTCTCTGAAGGAATTTAAGCTGGGCAATGGAAACGGCGATGATTACGATAAAGTAGATGACGGCATTGGCGGATTGATAAGCGAATTCGCCGCCTTGGAAGCCCCCTTGGTAGATCAACAAGGCAATCGATTGCGTCGATCGGCCTGGACCTCCCCCGGTAAGAGCTATGATCTGGTCAAATACAAATAAGCCATTTTTCAAAGCCAATACCATGTTGATCGTAAAGAAGCCTGCTAGCATAGGGAATGTAATTTTCCAGAAAGTTGTCCACTTTCCTGCACCATCTATATTAGATGCTTCGTAGAGATCCTTGGGAATCGTTTGAAGTCCTGCCAAATACAAAATTGTGTTAAATGCGATACCTTGCCAGACAGATACGATAACAACACCGATCCATGCCCATTTTTCGCTACCTAGAATATTAACGGACAGGACGTCGCTACCTAATTTATCCCCGAGTTGAGTGAGGACGTTGGAAAAAAAATAATTAAAGATGTATCCAATGATGAGAACTCCGAGAATATTAGGTAAAAAGTAAATGCCCCTAAATAAGTTGCGGTATTTAATGTTTGAGTTGAGGCCGAGTGCAATCAACAAACTCAAGACATTAATAAGGATGGTGACGACCAAGGCGTACTTAAATGTAAATAAGTAGGAGTTGAGAACGTTATTATCTTTAAATAAAGAGGCGTAGTTGTTAAATCCGACAAATCGGTATCCTTCACTGAAGCCATCCCAGTTCGTAAAGGAATAAAAAATGCCTTGAATAGCCGGATAAGTATGGAGCAGGAAAAACAAGAGAAGCGCCGGAATGGTCATACTATAGAACGCGGCTTGTCGCTTGGTCATAATGAACCTCCTTTTGTAAGAGGAGAGCGTCATCAGGCGCTTCTCCTCCATATTAGCCGCAGTCCTTATTTACGACTTGCAACTTTATCCCATTCGTTGTCGAACTCTTTTACATAAGCGTCCAAGTTTTTCTTTTGGTAGAAGCTTTGAATGATCGAATCGGCTTTCATTGCACTTGGAATGTAATGATCCGAGAAATCAACGATATTGCCACTGTCGAAAGCGGCTTTCAAATCCTGTACGGTTGCATCAGATTGATTCACGCCTTTTACGGCAGAGAATGCTTTTTGCTCATCGATGTAGGCTTGGATATTTTCAGCTTGTTGAAGGAACGCGATGAATTTTTTAGCTTCTTCCAGGTGTCCAGTATTCTTGGAAATGGTCAACAGCGTGTCCACACCCGAAACGACTTTATTGTTAGCCGGTTCGTTCGTTGCAGGGAACGGGAAGACGCCCAGTTGCATTTCCGGGTTAGCCTTCAGGATCTCCGGAATGGCCCATACGCCTTGCAAATACATCGCTGATTCGCCTTTAGCGAAAGCAGTATTACCGTCATTGTAGTTCTTTCCTGCCATGTCTTTATGACCGAAATCAAGCAACTTCAGTTGCTTCTCAGCAACTTCACGGAATTTAGGACTATCGAACTTGATTGTTCCTTCCTTGCGTTGGTCATAAAAATTGATTCCGACAATGTTAGAGGAAAGGGAGTTGAAAGGCACCAGCAATGTCCAAGAATCTTTGTTCGTCAGGTAGAAGGGAATTTTGCCGGCATCTTTCACTTTCTGAGCCACTGCTATGAGTTCATCCCACGTTGTAGGGATTGTAAGACCGAGTTCAGTAAACATTTGTTTGTTGTATATGATCCCGCTTGCGTTGGCAGAGTATGGGATACCATTCAGTTGTTCCGATCCAGTTAGCTTCTTCAGCGTCTCGGTATATACGGGTTGAAGGTTGGTAGTCAGTGGATCTCCAGAGAAATCTATGAACAAACCTGCTTTGGAAAGCTGAGAGAAAGTATCAGTAGCGCCCATTCCTATGATGTCGGGAATGTCTTTTTTCGATACGCGGGTTTTCAGAACGGTTTCTGCATCTGGTGGATTCACTTGAGTGACGACAATGTTAGGATTGGCATCGTTGAACTTTTTAACGAGCTTATCAAAGGAAGCTTTCGCTTCCACTTTATTTTGGAAAAATTCCAATTTGACTTTCTTCCCGCTGTCACCAGCGGCATTGTTGTTTGTATTGTTTCCACAAGCGTTGAGTGCTAACAAAAGGATTATGCTTACAAGTATTACTGATGTTATTTTTCTCATGTGTCGTAAACCCTCCAAGTGATTGATGTTTAAGCGTAAACGTTTACGTAATAATAGCCTCACCACCCTAAAGAATATAATTAAATTGCCCTATTTGTATTGATTCAATTCCTTAACGGTGTTTCTTTCCACAATATGATGCATCACAATGCTGCTCGATACGGGATCCGAACTTTCAATCATCGTAATCAGCTTCTTCGAAGCCAGCTGTCCCATTTCAGTCAAGGGCTGATGAACCGTTGTCAAAGGAGGAAACACCATCTGGGCGATGACCAGGTCATCATATCCAATGATGGACAGATCTTCAGGAATACGAAGACCTCTCTCTAGCGCAACTCCCATGGCTCCAATCGCCATTTCGTCACCAGCCGCGAATAGAGCAGAGAAAGGTGCAGCTTCATCCAGCAGCCTTCTCATCGCGATGCGGCCGCCTTCTAGGAGGAAATCACCGTATGCGATTCGAGATTCATGAAATGCGATGCCATAGTCAGACAGAGCCTGACGAAATCCTTCTACCCGGGGAGTTCCCGCAATAGGGTCAGATTGCGTACCGGCGAGCATGGCAATCTCTCGATGGCCTTTCTGAATCAAATATTGCGTCGCTTGATAAGAGGCTTGACGATCATCCACTTTAATATAAGGAATCGAGTATTTGTGAGATTGGTTATTAACTAGGACGAATGGGACCCTCATGTCTGTGAGCGCCTGATAATATTCATCCTTCAGCTCCTCACTCGCGAAGACAATGCCATCTACCTGCTTTTCCCGAAGCACCTGCAAATACTTTATTGTTCTCTTACCGTCCGTATTACATACGATGACGCTGAAGCCTCTTTCATTTGCAACTTCCTCGATCCCGTGCAGCAAACCAGCAGAAAAGTAGCTAGATACATTAGGAAATAAGACGCCAATCGTCTGGGTCCGCTTGTTGATCAGTCCCCTTGCGATGGCGTTAGGTTGATATCCTAGGTCCTCGATAGCTTTCAACACTTTTTGTTTCGTGATATCGGAGTAGCCTGGGAGATTATGAAGAACTCGGGAAACCGTCGCCACGGAAACTTGAGCCTTTTTCGCAACATCTTTAATAGTTGGAAGCATATCAAAACCTACTTTACTATGAAGTAAACGTTTACTAAATCATAGATTCTTCGCAATTATATGTCAACGTAAATTATTTGGGTTTCACTTAAACGTTTTTTGCTTTTAAAATTGTGCCAGCTGACCCCGTATCTATGAGTACAGAGTAATGAAGAAATTTTTGCTATGAGGTTGAGTCTATGAGAAGTTTACATTAATCATAAATAGAGTTTATATACTCCCTAAAGTCCTTTTATATACTGAGATGGTCTGAGAATCTCGAATCATAAGAGGTAGGGTGGGAGTTCACATAATTAAAAAACATAATCTGCATGAATGTCATTCACTGTATAACTTAATGGTGGATCCTACCGTCTTTCCTTACGTTCGTTATAAATGCCAATCCTACGAAGAATATGTTTTCGTCACCAAACAGCTGATCGAACAAGAATTGCAGGAGACAATAATTTCGAGAACGATTATAAACGATTCGGGGCATCCGATCGGTACGATTCAGTTATACGATATTGTGAATAAAACGGGATTCTTGGCAACATGGATAGGAGCCCCTTATTTTGGTCAAGGGTACAATAGGCGTGCGAAAGAATCTTTCTTTACTGAGTTGTTTCTTGAACATCATGTCGAAACGGTATATTTGAAGATTCGCAAGCACAATATTCGTTCAAAAAAGGCGGTAGAGAAGCTACCGTACGTTCAATTAGCGAATGATCATAACCCGCAAATCTATGAGTCGATCAATTCGACGCAGCAGATCTATGATCTATATCGAGTGGAGCGGGCAAGCTTTCTAGAAAGCCGTAATCGAGTCATTCATTGCCGGATGACAAGAGGATGGTCCGATTGTCGGCTTCAGCGACAGCATGCGGCAGGAGAAGAGCATTCGTCCTTACATCAGTGGTGAATCATAGGTAGCTCAAAGCCAGTCGCAAGAGGCTGGCTTTTTGTGCGCGGAAAAGAGGGTTGTAGATTACCCTGAATCCGAAACCTTTCACAGAATATTTGTCACGTTAAAGTGTAAATTCGTCATCGTGTAAGGGACGCTAGTGTTTATATACTTAATTTTGACGGAAAAAGTAAAATCGTGAGCGATCTGCAACACTTAATGATCAATAATGTACACGGCTAATCGAATCATGCAAAATACTTGGTTCATTTACGATAAGGGGGGCGCACTTTATGCAACAAATTGAATTTGACAATCAATCTTATCTCATCGACGGAAAGCCCATTTATTTAATCTCTGGTGAATTCCACTATTTTCGGGTTCCAAAGTGTGATTGGAAACATCGCATGGAGCTATTTAAGGCGGCTGGAGGTAATTGTCTTGCGACCTATATTCCTTGGCTCGTACACGAGACAGAGGAGGGGAATATCGTCTTTGGTGGTACTGATGAGGATGGTACACGCGATTTAGAAGGCTTCTTGCAGGCAGCGCAGGAATGCGGCTTGTACGTTATTGCCCGACCGGGACCTTATCAATATTCGGAGTTAAAATACGGGGGATTGCCGTCGTGGCTGTGCGAGAATTACCCGGAGATAGGTGCGATGAAGCTGGACGGCAGCCGGATCAATCATGCAAGCGTGTCTTATCTGCATCCGTTATTTCTGGAGAAGGTTGTCCGTTGGTTCGCGGTGGTATGTCCAATTTTGGCTAAATTCACGGTGACTAGCGGCGGTCCGATCGCTTTCACGCAATTCGATAACGAGCTGATGGGTTTCCATTTATGGTTTTATGGACCGGATTACAATCCGGTAACGATGGGCTTCGGGCGAGAAGATGGGCGGTATCCACTGTTTCTACGGAATCGTTACGGCTCTATAGACCACCTAAATGAGGCATATGGTACGGATTTTGCCGATTTCGCATCGGCACTGCCTACTGAGCTCACGGATGACGCGCGGCCGGAGCTCATTCGTCGTCGGAAGGATTACTTTGACTTCTACTATGCATCGGTAGCGGAATTCGCCGTATTACTCTGCCGTGAAATGCGCGCGCACGGTATCGACACGCCATTCGTGCATAATTCGGCCAACCCGAACATGAACGCATTCTTTAAGGAAATGGCGGAGGAGCTTGGCGGGGACTTCCTGCTTGGTTCCGATCATTATTATAATCTGGGGCAGCATTGGGATCAGAACAACCCAACGCCGCAGTATGCGATTAAAGTGTTTTATTCAAACGAAATGCTGCGGCTCATGGGCTATCCGCCATCGATCTTTGAACTTCCAAGCGGAAGCTGCAGCGATTGGCCTCCGATCTTGCCGGAAGACTCGTTGGCTTGTTACATGACGAACCTGGCACTCGGCATGAAGGGGCACAATTACTATATTTTCACCGGTGGGCCGAATCCACCGGGGGCGGGTTTGACGACGGATTTGTACGATTTCGGCGCGCCGATCGGTACCAATAACGAAATTCGACCGTTGTATTATGTGCAGAAGGAATACAACGATTTCGTTCTTCATAATGAATGGCTTGTCCGGGCAGAACGCGCCGGCGACTTTCGGATAGCGATCGATTTCGAGCATGCGCGCTCGGATAAATATTGGAAGGCGGCCGGAGACTTCTCCTACACGAACGACCAAGCATGGGAGTTTACGCTGAAGGGCGTGATGACAACGGCGTTCTGTGCATCGTTGTCTCCAGTGATGATCGACTTGGATCTTGAGGATTGGGTTGCTGACATAACCACCCCGCTCTTTGTGGCGGCTTCGTTAAGTATGGGCGCGGACAACCAACGCCGCTTGGTTGACTTCGTAAAGTCTGGTGGCAAGCTGATTATCGCGCCAGTACTGCCGGAATATGACGAGGCTTTGCGTCCTTGCCGAATTCTCGCGGACTTCTTGGGTGCAAAACCGGCGATTCGTCACCAACTGCCTGTTACCCGAGCGACGGTATGCGGAGTCGTGAACGTGTCGAAGGAACGAATTTTCCATCAGGACGTACCCCATGGCGCTGAACAGCTCGGCGTGGAGGAGTTTACTGGCCTGCCGCTGAGCTGGAGCAAGCGATTCGGGGAAGGTGAAGCGATTTGGCTCGGTATGGAGTGGTGGCATTCGATGCGCGAACAGGAACTTTTGCTAGAGGCACTACTGCAACGACTTGGCTTACGTCGTCTCGTACAAAGCTCGACACCGCAAGTGTGGACGTCACTTCGCACGGACGGAGCGCGTAGTATGCTGTTCCTGATGAATCTTCATTCCTCGCCGGTCACAGTCGAGTCGAAGGTGAGCAAGGCGGACGGAAGCTGGTTGTCACTAGGAGAGCGCACGCTTGCAGCCATGAAGGTCGAAACGATCGAACTAGCACACGATGTGGTTTTCGGTACCGGTATGTAGGTAGCGGCTGGCACATTTACGAAAGGAGCTGGAAAATGAGCGCATTAATTTCCCAAAGACTGAATGCATTGCCGATACGCATTGTGCGGGGGCTGGCAGAGCTCGAATTGGACCCACGGACTGGCGCTTGGAAGCGTGCAGGCTTTGCCGGAACGGCCGGTGTCATCACTAGTTCGGCTCATATTTTCGAGGTTTACGTAGAAGATAAGCCGGTGTTCGGCGAAGAACGCCAAACGTCTTCGCATCGTGTCGAAGAAGCCGCAGGCATCGTCGAGTTGAAGTACGAGCGTGCGGGGCTGACTGCCGTACAGCGTATTTGCGTAGAGGAGGATCGAATCTCGCAGTGTGTGACGTTGAGCTGCGAGGCAGGTGATGACCGACTGTTGACGGAAATTCGCTATACGTTGCCTAATTTCGTTGTGGGTGATCCCGAAGATTGTCTATTGCAATTACCGGGACAGATTCTTCCTCCCGACAGTCCTTATTCGGCGGAGGCACGGAATCCGCTTGACTTGAGTTGGGCTGATCCGCACCCCGTGTATCCGCAAGGGTGGTTAGAATCAGCGCCGGATCAGACGTCCGGTCTGATCGCGGTAGAGAACCGAGCTAGCGGACGAATCGCCTCTGCATGGCTTTACTCGGAAGACGCTGTTGTCTTCCCGACAATCGACGGCAACGGACACACGATAACGGCGGCACACCGTCACCGATTGACCTGCTGGCTACGGCCGGGGGTTTCGGTAGTTTCCGGAGAGCATTGTCTCTTGCTCAGTAAAGGTAGTTTGGAGGAACATCTCGCGCGCTTCCGAAAAGCCGCCTACGACAGCATATTGTATAGCGTATCAGATGCACCAGAATGGCTCCATGATGCCCGGCTACTGCAAATCGATGCGCGTCCACTGCAGATCTGGATGGAACGACTTCCACACTATCGGGAGATGGGCTTCAATGTACTTTACCTTCTTCCTGTTTGGCATAATCAACGAAATCCGTATGCGTTAATCGATCATTACCAAATTGACGATGATACGAGTCGAAGTGCCGAATGGGCGGCCTATCCAGATGGGATCTGTCCAACGTGGGACGATAATCCGTTCCCGGTCGGTAGCGAGGAAGACCTGCGGCTATTTGTCGAATACGCCCGTCGTTTGGGCTTCCGAGTGCTATTTGATTTGATTCCGCAAGGCATCGGTACCGGCACCGCGTTCAGTCACGATCACGCGGATTGGTTGTCTGTCGACGAGCTTGGAAGGCCGCGCGCCTCTCACGGCTGGGGACCAACAGCTGGCGAACCGGCATCGGAGAAAGGTACGTACAGCATGGATTGGGGCAACCCGCAATATCGACGCTATATTGTCGAGTGGGCGCTCTGGAACGTGCGGACGTTCGGCATCGACGGTTTCCGAACTGACGCGATGCACTGGAAGGAGGCGAACCTGCGCCGGGATCTCCAACGGCCAGCTTGGCACACGACTTTCGGCGGCGTTAGACTGATCGAGGAGCTACGTGTGGAGCTGAAACGAGAATTCCCTGAAACGGTGCTGCTTAGTGAAGTGTGGGGACCCATCTTCCAGCGCGGACATGACGCGACGTATGAGAACGGCTGGATGCTTGGCCGTATGAACACCGGATGGCTCACGGGCGAACCGCTGCTGTCAGGCCGCGAATGGACACGGCATTTACAACTAGCGAAGCTGGCTCGTCCAGAAGGGCTTGTGCGCGCGACGTTCGGAGCAAATCACGATCTCGAGCTTTTCGTCGAGTTGGCCAAGTCACATCCAATGGCTGATGCCGTGCAATTTGTGCATATTTTCTCGGCGGCTGTGCCGTTTGTATGGTATAAAGAAGTAGAAGGGCGGGAGGAGACATTCCGCAATTTACTGGCAGAGCGCGAGCGTCTGAGTGGCTGGAATTGTCACTATGATGGGGCGGTGCCAGCATCCCGTCATCTGTACACCGCGTTGTGGCATAAGAGCGGAGCTTCGCCATTGTTAGCAGTGGCAAACCTATCCAATGAGGATGTACACACGGTGGTGAAGCTTTCCCGAGAAGTGGGAGGGCTACAGCCTTCGGGTGTGCGGTTACATAAAGGATTTACACGAGTGAAACCAGACGTAGATGGTCTTAATCTGGAGTTGCCAGCAGGCGGCTACGCGTTGATCGAGCTGTCGAAGCCAATCGGGTAAGCATTCGAACGACATCGTGAACGGGAGAGGATGACCGAATGGCTAGCGTGCTAATTGTAGATGACGAACCGATTATATGCGGTGCGGTGAGTCGCTTTCTGCTACGGTCGGATATCGGTATCGACCGCGTGGAAACGGCATTAAATGGATTCGAGGCTCTGGACTATTTACGTCTGGAGCCTTTTGACCTTGTGATAACCGACATCCAGATGGGTGGAATGAATGGAATTGAGCTGATGGAGATCATATTCTCCGAACATCCGGATTTGCCGGTAATTGTCATTTCAGCGCACGAGGATTTTCAATATGCTCAACAGGCACTACGGCTCGGGGCGCACGATTATTTAATTAAGCCCGTAGAAAGCGAGCATCTGTGCCAGATCGTAGGTTCTTTGCTTCAACGGCGACATATGCAGAAAGCCCGCGAGTGGGAGTCGACGATCCGCCACAAGTATGCCTTTGAACAGTTGATCACGACAAAGACAGTTCTGCTTAATGAATGGTTGACGGACGAAGCGGATTGGGAAGAAGAAGAGAGTAAGGCTGTATTGGACGATCTAGAATTGAGTTTGCCGGGACCGTATTTCTGTGTCTGGAGTGTGGAAATCGATCTCGACGTAGCGGAAGAGATCCGAAATACCCGATTTAAGGTTAAGGACCGACGACTCTTGCTCTTCGCCGCGCTAAACCTATTGGAGGAAAGTCTCTCAAATTGGGAGGCGCTTTCGTTCTATGCTCAAGGTGGTCATCTGGTGACGATTTTTTCAGTGAGCGAGGAGGAGATGAGGCAATGGGGGGGCGACGAACTGAGGCAAATGCACCTAATCGCCAGAACGGTTTACACCAATCTCACCCAATATTTGCGGCTGAAAGGCTCGATCGGCATCAGCCACACGGAGCGCGGCATCAGTCGGATTCCAAAGCTGTACCGGGAAACAAAAGAGGCACTGGAGAGCCGAAAAGTCGCCAACGATTCACTGCCGGTATACTATATCGGCGATATAGAGCGGAGTGCTGATAAGCTGATGCACGTCTGGCAGAAGCGGCTGGAAGGGCTCGTTAAAGACTTGCGACAATGCAGTGAGCCGCATGAAGCGGAAATCGTAACGGATGAGCTGCTGGCGGAACTCGAGAAGCTCGGTATGCCTGAGGATCGCCGCGCCAGCTGCCTACTGCAGGCGGCTTACTGCGTTTACGGCTTGTTAGACGTCAGGCTTGATTCGCATGAGGAGGGCAGACAGGTACCGGAGCCGCAATCGATTGCTTCAGCAGTCACTACACGTGAACGGTTGCCAGAAGTACGTGACTATTTCCGCAGCGCGGTTGAGGCGGTCATTCGTGGTCATTTGCAGCGCGAGCATTCGACTATGAAACGGGCGATCGAGTACTTGAAGCGGCACTATTCAAATAAGGGACTCAAGCTACAGGACGTCGCGCGCGAAGTGCACTTAAGCCCGAATTATTTCAGTTATTTGTTCAAGAAAACGACGGACAAAAATCTGTGGGATTACTTGACGGAGCTGCGCATGGAGGAAGCTAAGAAGCTTCTGCTCGGTAGCGACTTGAAACGATACGAAATCGCGGAAATGATCGGATACGAAGCGCCGGAACACTTCAGTCGTGTGTTCAAGAAGTTTTACGGCGTCAGTCCGGCCGATTACCGCAAGTAGCATAGCCGTTTGGGATGGCGTTAAGGGGGCAGGTCATGCAAATCAAGCATAAGGTGATACTGTCGTTCATCGTCATAATCGTCATTCCGTTTTTGCTCGTCGGTTATTTCTCTATGCGCCACGCATCCGACATGACAAAGACCCAAGTAAGCGACGCTCTTTACCGACTGGCCAAGCAGAATGGCATGACGATTGAACGAACACTGGACGGGATGAACAACAAAACGCTGAAGTTCATCGACGAGCATTTTACCGAAGACGCAAAGTCGCCAATTGATTTGAAGAGTATTGACGAATCGAATTACAACACTGTCAGTGAGCTCATCTCCAAGTATTCACTCGACGGAACGTCCTACGTGCTCTACGCCCGTCGGCTAGGTGAGAATCAGGACGAGCTACCATTCGAACAAGTAAAGTCAGGATTGATCTTCGCTTCAAAGGATGAGCTGCCGGATTTTTACGAGGAATCGGTCAAGCTGCGAGGTACGGGCATAATTCGTTACGTTTCGTTCGGTAACTCGTTGCCGACGATCTGCTATATCCGGGCCATTCTTGAGCCGGGAAATACGGAGAATGTCCTTGGTGTGTTATATGTTACCAATCTGGAGATTCTGCTCTACAATGATATCTGGAGCTCTCAGATTCCCAGTGGGAGCGGTGTTTATTTACTGAATGACCGATCCGAGATTCTTGTGTCTATGCCGGATCGGCCGCGAGGTGAGATCATGGAATTGCCCCAAAAGGCGCGGTTGCCCGTGACAGGCCAAGAGACATTGAACTGGAATCGTAAGATTACGTTCTTCGCACATATTTTTCAGACGAAGTACGATACGAAGCTCGTTTACGAAGTGCCAGTCAAATCGATGATCGGGGAGCAGGAGTCGTATCAGCGTGTGTTGTTGATCGTCATGACACTGTGCTTCTTATTGATCGCAGGTTATCTGGTCTACTTGGTCAGCGTGATGCTCGGACCTCTTCGGAAGCTCAGCCGGGTGGCGGAAAAGTACGAGCCTGGCATGACGTTCGGCATTGGAAAGACGACGCGTCGCAAGGACGAAATTGGTAAAGTGTATGAATCATTCGACCGAATGACAGATCGAGTGAACCAACTGGTGCGCGAGCGATATATGCTGGAAATTAAACAGCAGGAGATGGAATTGATAACGCTTCATACGCAAGTTACGCCGCATCTGCTGTACAATACACTCGATTCGATCTATTGGCTAGCCATCGATAAAGACAAGCCGGAGCTGGCACGAATGGTCAAGGACCTGTCGTCACTGCTGCGAATCGGACTTAGCCGTGGTCGGGAGCTCGTGGCGGTTCGCGATGAGTTGCAGCATATCCAAGCCTATGTGCGACTTCAATTGGAACGCTATAACCATGTCTTTACGGTACATTGGGTGATTGAAGAAGGCGTGATGGAGTTATTGACGCCGAAGGTGATCTTGCAGCCGATTGTCGAAAATTCAATTTTGCATGGTGTTGGCAAAATGGACGGTGAAGGGGAAATCTGGATACGAATAGACTCCACCGAAGAGGACCTGACGTTTGTTGTCGAAGATAATGGCTTTAAGGCACCAGATCCGGACATGCTGAACCGCCAATTGGCGAACGGGGAAGGCGGATACGGGATTCGCAACGTTGATCGCCGCATAAAGCTACATTTCGACTCAAGTTACGGCATCTGTTATTCGGCCAGGTCTGGCGGTGGACTACGTGCCGAAATACGCATGCCACTCCGAAAGCCGGAAACGCAAGCGAGCGAAGGAAGTACATAGTGCCACACCGGTAAGGCATTCGGCTATGTCGGAAAGCGTTCATTCTGCGACGAAGTACTCGCCGCAGGATGGCGCTTTTTTCTTTTTTGGCATCGGAGCGAGCGAAGCGGTTGCCTAAGTATAGGAATATCCGTCACGAAAATGGAAACACACGTCATCGTAACACATCCGGCCAGCTTCTATAATGAATATGTACACAAGGAGAGATTGTAAGGAGGAAGCAGTATGGCAAGCAACACGACACGGCTCCGCCCAATTGAGACAGGAGAACTGTTCGCCCAGGATCGTGAAACCGGCAGAATCAAGCGTTTCTGGCGCAGGTTATTCTCGTATCGGGCGCTTTATCTGATGTTCATTCCGGGACTAATCGTACTCATTCTCAATAACTACTTGCCGATTAGCGGAGTCGTAATCGCTTTCAAAAACGTGAACTACATCGACGGTCCCTTCGGTAGCCCTTGGGTTGGATTCCGAAACTTCGAGTTTTTATTCAATAACCCGGATGCGTTCCGAGCGATTCGAAATACGGTAGGCTACAGTCTGACGTTCATGATCATGACAACAATGATGTCGGTTTCCGTCGCTCTGCTGTTCAACGAGCTTCGAAGCAAGTACGCGGCACGGTTCTATCAGAGCTTGATGATCTTGCCTTACTTTCTGTCGATGGTTGTCGTAAGTTACCTGGTATTCGCCTTTCTGAGCCCGCAAGGCGGATTCCTCGGCGGGGTCATGTCTCGGTTTGACATACAGCAGGTTGACTGGTACACATCGCCTGAATATTGGCCGTACCTGCTCGTCCTGATCACGCTCTGGAAGGGAGTCGGCTACAACTCTATCATCTACATCGCGGGTATAACCGGCATCGATACTGAGTATTACGAGGCCGCCGTAATCGATGGCGCCAGCAGGTGGCATCAGGCTCTATACATCACGTTGCCGATGATAAGGCCACTCATCATCATCCTGACGTTACTGTCGATGGCTAACATATTTATTTCGGATTTCGGTTTATTCTATCAAGTGACGCTAAATTCCGGCATGCTGTACAATACGACGGATGTCATTGATACCTTCGTTTACCGTGCACTCATAAAACTTAACGATATTGGGATGTCTTCCGCCGCGGCGCTCATCCAATCGGTTGTCGGATTCATCCTCGTGCTCTCCTCGAACCTAGTCGTTCGTCGTATCAGCAAAGAAGACGCCTTATTCTAGGATAACGGTGCAAACAGCCTTTGGAGGTATCTTTTATGCAAACAAACGCGATTCCGCGACTAGCAAAGTCAGATAAGCGAGAGAATTCCGTCGGGCCGCTCGTATCGTTCCTGATCCATCTACTGTTCATTCTATTTTCGCTAGCGTGCATCGTCCCTGTCATTCTAGTCGTAGTTGTTTCGTTTACGAGCGAGTCCTCGGTCGTGGCACACGGCTATCAATTTTGGCCGCAGGAATGGTCGGTACAAGCTTATAGCTTCCTGTTCAAGGATTCGTCGACGGTCGTTCGAGCTTACATCATTAGTATTTTACTAACCGTCGTAGGCACCTTACTAAACGTTTTCATAATGGCATTGTACGCTTATCCGCTTTCCCGGCGCGATTTACCGTACCGACAAGTGTTCACGTTCCTCCTTGTGTTCGTCATGCTGTTCAGTGGCGGTACGGTTGCAAAATACATGGTGTTCACGAAAGTACTGGATATCAAAGACACGTACATGGCGCTACTCTTGCCGTTGCTGATGCTACCGTTTTACGTGATCGTTATGCGAACGTTCTTTCAGACGACGATCCACCCGGCGATTATTGAATCAGCCAAAATTGACGGAGCAGGTGAATTTCGCATCTTCGCCCGGATTATCGCGCCACTGTCACTTCCGGTTTTCGCGACGGTCGCTTTGTTCAGCACAATCAATTATTGGAATGATTGGTTTAATGCGCTTTTGTTCATCGACGATTCAAGCAAATTACCGCTGCAATATTTGATGATAAAAGTTATGAACGATGTACAGTTCATCAAGGAGCAAATGGATCCTGCCGCTGTCGTGCACCTCAATTTGGCAAATATGCCGGGAGAGACGCTGAGGATGGCGATGGTTGCCGTTGGTATCGGCCCGGTGATATTTGCTTATCCTTTCTTACAACGTTACTTCATTCAGGGTTTGACGGTCGGGTCGGTTAAAGGTTGACCTTTGGCAGGCTGGAGCGTGACGCGTTGCCGGCACCTAAAGAAGATTGGCTACTTCCGGCGTATTTGCACCGGTTAGCATAGTATTTGCAATGAAATCATTCATACTTGGAGGGTCAACAATGACAAAGAAAGGCAAGGTTTCGACATTATCGCTTGCTGTGCTAATGGCAACCTCGTTATCGCTCGCTGCATGCAGCAACAACGCGAACAACGGAGGTGATAACAGCGCTGCACCATCGAGTCCCGCCACGTCAAGCCAGTCGAATTCCACTACCGAAGCGACGCCGGCTGTTAAGGATCTTCAGCCTTACGAAGTTTCGATCTACATGCCGGGCTCACCGCAAAAGGATCAATCTGCAGTCGAGCAAAACATTGCGGAGTTACTTAAAGACAAGGTCCCGAACACGACTGTAAAACTGAATTACGTGGATTGGGGCGCTTATCAACAAAAGACTAATCTGATGCTGCAAACGGGCGAGCCGATGGATTTGGTATTTGCGCCGGAATGGTATCAATTTTTCTCCAATGCGGTTAAAGGTGCATTCCTAGCACTGAACGATGATGGATTGCCGCAAGGCAACCTGCTTGAACAGTATGGGCAAGGCATTAAATCTGTCATCGACCCGCTGTATCTCGAGGCGCCGATCGTGGACAGCAAGCTGTATGCAATCCCGACGAACAAAGAGATCGCTCAAGGCCGGGGTTTCGCGTTCCGGAAGGATATCATAGAGAAGTATGGCTTCGATGTCAGCGGCGTGAAGGAATTGAAAGATATCGAGCCGTTCCTGCAAACGATCAAGGAGAAGGAACCCAACATCTACCCGGTATACGCCAATAAGCAAGACTCGGCAGCCGACTGGCAGCCGGACTATGGCTATCAACCGCTATTCTCGAACGGTGCGTTTATTAATCGCAACGGCGACGCGAACAAGGTCATTTCGACGACCGATGCTGGCTATGCGGCCAAGGAGCTAGAAGGTTATAAGCTGCTAAATGAATGGTACAAAAAAGGCTACGTGAACAAAACAGCCGCCACGACGCAGGAGAAGATTGCTGACGTGGAAGCGGCAGGTAAAATTTGGTGGGTGCCGACAACGACAGCGCCAGGTCGGGCAGAGGCGCAACGCATCAAGAATACAAGCGGCCAAGGACCTGAGTTCTGGGATTGGATCGTTGTTAACAGTCAAAACCCGCTCGTCACGACTCCAATGGCGACTGGCTCGCAATTCGCAATCGCCCGCGCTTCGAAGGATCCGGTGCGCGCCATGATGGTACTAAACGAGTTGTACGTTAACAAGGATTTGCTTAATACGGTTGTATTCGGCCTGGAAGGTAAGCATTATAACAAAGTATCGGACAACAAAATTTCTCTGATTCCAGATTCCGGATACTCGCCAGGCAACGGCTGGATCATCGGGAACCAATTGAACAATTATTTGCTCGACAATGAGAAGGACGACAAGTACGAAGAATATGTAACCTTTAATAAAACGGCAGAACGTTCGCCACTGCTCGGTTTCAACTTCAATCCGGATCCTGTTAAGACTCAGGTCGCAGCTTTTAATACGATTTGGGATGAATACAAGGACATTCTTCGTACTGGTGCTGTCGATCCAGGGCCGATTGTGCAGAAGCGCAACGGGAAGCTAGAGAAGGCAGGCTTGCAGCAAATCGCCGATGAGGTGCAGAAGCAGCTGGATGCTTGGAAAGTTGCAAACGGTAAGTAAATGTAATGAATCGGGTCTAGAATGAGAGACGTGGGACCGGCATCTGAAGTGATGTAATTCTTCGGGGGGCCGGTCCTATTTTCTAATAAGATCAGAAAGTATAAAATCACTACCCTATTTCAATATGCACTGGTTGCTAGGAGACAAATAAAGTACCCCAAAGTGCCCCGCACTCTTGTGACAAGAGGAGTACGATGTATTTCGCTTGAGTAGAATGCTTTTCATCGTTAATAGCTAGTAGGGGCGTCTCCAAAGACGCAATAGTGATGTTTATGATCGTACTTTCTACACAATAGGCCTCTGCGCATGATCATTTTCTCCGAAGTAGAATGTTTTTCATCGTTAATAGCTAGTAGGGGCGTCTTCAAAGACGCAATAGCGATGTTTATGATCGTACTTGCTACACAATAGGCCTCTGCGCATGATCATTTTCTCCGAAGTAGAATGTTTTTCATCGTTAATAGCTAGTAGGGGCGTCTTCAAAGACGCAATAGCGATGTTTATGATCGTACTTGTTACACAATAGAACTCTACGCCTGATCATTTTCGTCAAAGTAGAATGTTTTTCAGTTATTCAGAATGGATAAGTTTCGCCATATCCATTTCTGAATAACCTCAAGCATAAAGAGCTTTCGCTATCCAAAAGACAGCGAAAGCTCTTTATGCTTGAAATGATAATATTACAGAAAAATGAGCAGCAGTATTCCTGCAGCGAAGCAGTCGATATTGGTGAGAGTATCGGCAAATGAAGCGTTAGACATTCACTCGATGGTCTCTGCGCCACTTGGAGTTGCAGACCGCATAATTGTTTAGGCGATTAAAGGCTAGTGTGAAGTCCATCATCGAATACAACGAAAGTGAGTGAAAGAAGCAGATGATTAGACGGGATTGTTCGACTAATAGTTATTGTAGAGCCTCCATCGTAATGACTGCTTTGTTATGCTGTACTCGATAGTGAGCCATGTACTGTAAATTCGCAAAATGTAATCACGGTTACAGATTGTAATCACCTTAAATGATATAACAATAAAGAAAGCACGCATATTTAGTGTTATTAATCGTAATGACGCCATTATTATCATTGCAGGTAGGTGATGTCATAACTAGGATGGACACGAATGAATTGACTATTTAACGGTATAAATAATGCTTGGGTAAATATCTATTTCAGAAAAGAGGAAATGGAATGAATGTAAAAAAGCTGGTTTTATCTATGTCAGGCACTTTCGTATTGGGGATCATCGTCGGGGCGACCTTATTATACAATAATTCGGTTTACAACGCAGTTAAGGATGCACTGAATGGAAATGCCACGCAAAATTCAGTAGGCAGCGTAAACGGGATTGGTGGTATGACACAGCTTAACGTTAATGGCATGGATCTTGAAACAGCGCTGATGGCTGTGCAGAACAATCGTGCAAGTTTGTTAGAGAGCCAGTTGAAAGATCAAATCGCATCCGTACAAGCCCAGAATGAAAAAGTCATAAAACTGAATCAATTGTTGGGAGTTATTAATGAAGAGCTAGGGAAGCTTCCTTCAGATGCTAAGGCTGATTATGCTGTGCAGCTAGCTGACAAGGGTGCCCTGTTCACTGCTATGGCTATGGCTATACCGCACACGAAAGAGGAACTGCAGAGCCTGCTGGGACAAATCAAGGCACAGATTGATAGTGCAAGCAATAGTCAGCAAATGGACATGCTTCGCCTGCAAAGTATAACTAATAAACGTAACGAAGCCTTCGATTTAATGACAAATTTTATTACTAAAATGCAAGAATCTAGAAGCAGTATTATAGGAAATATGCGTTGATGAGTTAAACCCATGCGAGAGCGGCTCTGGTAAGTCGACCTTGGCCGAATTGATAATAGGCCTGCAGCGACCGACCGTCGGTTCCATCGCGTGGGAAGTTCCATGAGGTGAAGCTATCCGCTGATTATATGGATCGCTTCACCTCGGCATGCTCCGGCGGACAGAAGCAGAGGATCGCGATCGCAAGGGCGCTGACCATGTCGCCGCAATTGCTTGGGCCGAAGAGATTACTTCGATAGTTCCTTCTGTTCCCGGTAGGGACGGGCTGATTATAGAATTATCATATTGAAAAGAAGAGCCATCGTCGAGGAGTGGTCAAGCCTACTTAAATCATGAATGGGATACCCCTGAGCCGAATAAAAGAATCGCGACACAAGAAACCGACACAAAGTAGTCGCGTTTCGTTTGGGGAGCCACATGGGGGAGTAGCTCAATGTCCTCCTTGGGTCTGAAGCGACTCCCTCGCCTCTACCAACCTGTGAGAGAGCACCGTACTAGGTGCTCTTTTGCTTTACGTTTGGGTACTTTTCGGATAGTTAATGGCGGTTAAAAAGCCTTGATATGAATGGGATAGCGGCGATGGCTGTTGTTGAATGTCGAGACTGCCTCTCATAGGCTATAGCGCGGAAATGTAACTCTTTCAAGGTCACGAAACGTTGTATTTCAACCTTGATGGGTGCTCATCTATTACACTATCCGGTTCCACAGACGGTGATATTGTACTATAATGTTGAATATTGGAAATAGAAAAGTGGTTATAAAATTATGGAGGCTACTCGAGATACTGGCTATTCAATGCAACTAAAATGCAATAATACTATGAATAATAGAGGAGACATCATGGAAAATTCCAACACACAGGTTGGTTCAACAAACACAGGATCCAAATCGCAAAAAAATAAAAAGGTAATGCTTATTTCAGCAGTCATTGTTATCGCTATTGTTATTGCAGTTATTGTGAAAATCATTAATTCCTACGGAACAGATAAGGCGTTGCTAGATTCCGATAATGAAAATGTAATTTTATATTATTCGAAAAATGAAGAAATT
Organism: Cohnella abietis; assembly: GCF_004295585.1. Taxonomy (NCBI): domain Bacteria; kingdom Bacillati; phylum Bacillota; class Bacilli; order Caryophanales; family Paenibacillaceae; genus Cohnella; species Cohnella abietis. Next base: position 696,500 of record NZ_AP019400.1, read on the forward strand.
ATCATTCAGCTAAATAATGAAATATTTAATTTAGGCAATGGCAGTGTAGGAGACAATGGTGCAGATTTTGATTTGGAAAAAGTATATGCATTAATAGATGACTCTCAAAATGATACGGAAAAATTATATCTTCTCAATAACAAAGTTAAAACTGAAATTGCGGATGATGTACATGCTGCTACTATATCAGATGATGGTAGCCAATTAGCTTATCTGAAAAATATGGATGGCACGAACTATACAGGAACATTATTTGTACATAATGTTGCGACAGCAGAAGCAAATAGAATAACTGACGATGTCTTACATGCAGTGCTTTCACCTGATGGTAATACGGTCATGTACAGTGTGTTTGAGTCGGAGGATAAGTGGAGTAGCTATTATAAAATAGGAGATAATGAGCCAGTAAAGATCGGTGAACAACTTATATTGTTTGCTCTGTCTAATGAGGCGCAATATATATATTACGCCAAGTCCAATGATCCACTCGATAAGAATGAAATAGGTACTTTATACGTTCAATCGAAAAATGAAACAATGAAACTTAATAACAATATAGCTCTAGACGATCATTACATGAGTGATACATACAATGATAATGGTAGTTCGCTTATTTTCAATAAGGATTATACTGAAGTTCTTGTATCGAGCGAAGAACAGAGCATTTATAGTAAAGGAATGAAATTTGCCAATAAAGTAAGTGAGACAGGCATTATGAACATAGTAAATAAAAACATAAAAAATAAAAAAGATCAACGCTATGATGCTGCTTCTACTCTAGGGATTGAAGTTTTGACTTACGATGTTGCTCATCTAAATGATTTAGTTTATAGATCAAATAATAAAGAAATCGTTATATTTGATGGGAAAGGAAATATCAAAAATATATTTGACGATTGCACCTCTAGAATGAACGATTGTAGTAGTAATAATCTTGCTATAGTTGGTAATGACTTATTTTATAATAATCCCATTATGGGCGTGTCAGGAAAATTTAATGTAGTGGATAACGTTCATGAAGAAGTTAAAGTAGTCAACGCAGATATTGACGATCAGCCTCTCTTTTTTGAAGATTTTTTGCAATCAAAAGATAGTAAAATAACTTATTTAATCGATAAACATGGCATATTCAAAGTAGGAAAAGATAGTAAAGTTGAACTAATATTTGCGAATCGCGATGCTGGTGAATTTATATGGGATTATTATATTTCAAGAGGTACTTCCAATCTATATTATACTATCTATAAAGATGGCAAAGCTTCTTTATTTGTTATGAATACCATCGGCGAAAAGAAGCAAATTGCGGATGATGCACAAGATATCATTGGTACACCTGATGGTACTCTGTATTACTTCAGAAAGGGAGATCAAGAAGGTAAATTCAATTTATATCGTTCTAACAAGGAAGGTACTTTTGATCTAATAAATGCAGATATCGAAGCGTATGGAGTCAGTTCTTCTTATGGTAATAGCAGAAATTCGCAAACATGAGTTTTAAACAGGCTTAGGTAAGGTGAATACTCACAGGAATGTTATAGATGGCTTCCTCATTGAAGATTTTTTCCTATAACTGTGCTATGACGTAGCTTTCAACGTATAAGCCTCCATTAAGCCACTCCTTTGCGGGTGGTTTTTTGCATGTTTTCATATCCACTGAAGAGCAAAAGAAATGTGACAGGTTCGCAAGCATTGTCAATTGTTTGAAATTTCTGGCGGATAGATAATAGAGAAGACCAAGAAGGATATAAAAATGGGAGGTTGCAAAAATGAACGCCAGATCAAAAACGGTCTCAATCGTACTTGCATCAATGCTTACCGTCTCATCATTGCTTGGAGCGTGCTCAAAGGACAACAACGCTAACGGGAATACGGGAGGAAGCCAGTCCGGAACGGAAACGAAAAGCACGGAAACCCCGAAACCGACAGGGAAACAAGATGTCACGCTAAGCATGCTGATTGATTCGGCCAACAACGAGCAAAATACAAGCATCATTAATCAGGCTGCGGAAATCGCCAGCAAGAACAGCACGAAGTATAACATCAAGGTGCGTTTGGACACGATTCCGAATGCGGATAAGGATAAAAAAGTAGATGTTCTCGCAGCAGGTGCCAATTTACCCGATCTGGTAGCTTCGGGGCCCAAGCAGGTTTGGATGAAGCGGGGGTTACTCGCCGATCTCACAGACTGGTTTAACCAATCGCCATTGAAGGACGATTATATGTACCCTAGTTTGCTGGAAGAAGGCAAAAATGACGGCAAGATTTACGCTGTGCCTATTAAAGCGGACTCCATGTTCCTAATCTACAATAAAGATTTGCTGCAGAAGGCTGGCATAGAAAACACGAATTTTACTTCCATCACTTGGGACGAATGGCAAGTGATGCTTGAGAAAATTAAACAAGCCAAGCTAAAAGCGAAAAACGGCAAGGATGTTAAAGGGTTTACTTTCCGCATCAGCACTTCTGAATCGGCCCCTTTCATCTTTAGCTCCGGCGGTGAATTTTTCTCGCAGGATGGAAATGAAGCGCGCTTCGATAGCCCAGAAGCTGCCGAGGGTTTGGCGAAGCTGAAGAGCTTGGTGACGAACGGCTATGCTGATAAGCCAGAAACGGACTATGCGAACTGGATGAGCGTGTTTTTTAACGAAAACGCAGCGTTCACGATTACCGGCGGATGGTCGCTGTCATCCTATAAGGATGGCGGACTTGATCTTAATAAATTAGGGTACTCCACAGTGCCCAAAATGAAAACAAACACTTCATATTTTGGTCCAGGCCTTTCATTTTCCATATTCGATACCAGCAAAAACAAAGAAGCGGCCCAAGAGTTTCTAACCGCTATGTACACGAGTGATATTTATAAGCAATGGCTGGAGTTGACTGCGGGCATTCCAGTTCTGAAGTCGTTGGCGGATGATCCGGTATTTGCCGACAACCCCATTAAAGGAGTGCTTGGCGAGCAATTGAACGACATCAAGCCGATTCATTCGGACAACTCCCCGAGCTTCTGGACCCAATACGATCAACTTTTGGAAAAGATTCTATTGACGAATACCGATATCGCCTCGGAACAAAAGACATTGCAAAGCACCATTCAGAAGGAAATCTCAAACAACTTAAAATAAGCAGGCGCGGGGAAGAAGGAGAACACCTTCTTCCTCCGTTGCTAGAGAGGTGACGCCAGTTGGGTTTTAAAAAGCGTGAGAGCTTGCAGGCCTATCTATTAACCAGTCCCGTCGTACTGTTTTATGTAATTATATTTGTGTACCCGCTGGCGCGTATGCTTGTATTGTCCTTTCAGAGCTACGATTTTTATTCTCCGCCAACTTTTGTCGGTCTGAGCAATTATATTCAACTTGTGGATGATCATGAACTGATCAAAAAATTGCTAGGCACGTTATTCTACTGGACGATTGGACCGGTAACTATTGTTGCTGCTTTTCTAGTTGCGCTATCGATGAGCAAGCTACGCTGGGGACAGACTTTATTTCGCGCAGCCTACTATGGAACCTCGATGGCCCCAATGGTAGCATTGGCAGTCGTGTTCACGTATTTGTTCTCTCCTAACCATGGCATCGTGAATTTCGTACTGACCGAGCTGCATTTGCAGCCGATTGAGTGGCTTTATCAGCCTTTGCTAGCCAAACTTGTCGTGATGTTCATTTTCTTTTTCATGAATATCGGATTTTATGCCATCTTGTTTTTGTCCGGCATCCTGGGTGTGGATCAAAATCTATATGCTGCCGCCGAATTGGATGGAGCTGGACAATGGCGGAAAACATTCCATGTCACATTGCCGCAAATTCGCCCGGTTATCGTCTTCGCGACCATTCTGATGACTATCTCCATATTTCAGATGTATGGACAGATTGTCATCTTAACGAAAGGCGGACCTTACGGCAGTACGGAAACGGTATTTATGTATGCGATTAATAAGGCTTTCTCCGACCATCAGATGGGGTATGCGGCGGCAATAGTCATTGTTCTCTCTGTTTTGCTGGCGCTAATCTCTTACGGCATATTAAAAATAGGGGAGGAGAAGGAGTAGTAATGGAAAATTCAAAGAAGCAGCATTATGTCAGCTTTATCTTTTTAACATGCGGAATTATATTCGTGTCATTTCCCTTGCTGATTCTGTTGTTCTCTTCTTTCAAGCCGAATACGGAGGTGTACACATTTCCGTTCCGCTTTTTCCCGCAGCATTGGACTCTGGACAACTATGCGGACGCCTGGAAAAACAATTTAAGCAGATATGTATGGAATTCAATTGTTACTTCGCTCGTTCCGACCGTTACGGCCATTATTTTCGGATTATTGGCGGCGTATGCGTTAGCTAAAATGAAGTTTGCGGGGAAGGGACTGCTGCTCAAGTTTATCGTTGTTATGATGCTAGTTCCTTTCGATATTTTGATTTTTCCTATGTTCCAGTTATTCAAAAGCTTTCATCTGCTCGACTCGTTGGCCGGAATTATGGTGCCTGGTCTGGTCAGCGCCTTTGGCGTGTTTCTGATGCGTCAATTTATGCTGCAAATTCCGGACGAGTTAATCGAGGCGGCCAGAATCGATGGCTGTGGACTGACTGGTATTCTTACATCCGTCGTCTTGCCGAACGTAACCCCCGGCATTGCAGTGCTTGGCATAACGACTTTCCTCTATAACTGGAACGTGTTCACCTGGCCTTTTATTATTACAACGGGTGAAACGAATAAGACGCTCTCGGTCGGATTAGCCAGCATGGTTACTTCTATTAACAATTTTAATCCCGGAGGTTTGTTGGCAGGCGGTATCATCATGGTTATACCCGTGTTTATTCTGTTCGTGTTTTTCCAGAAGGGAATTACGCAAGTCTATATGACTACCGGGATCAAATAGCGTATGCTATAGTGGTAAAAACTGGACAATGGGAGGGTGCGTTGTCCCGTGCTGACTTCAATGCGCAGCAGAATGGTTTTTCTCGTTTTGCTAATGAATCTGGTTCTGACAGTAGCCGTCGCATTCGTAATCCTCAATTACAATTATGTCGCAACCAAGCGTACGGTCGACCAGTATAACCGTCAGCTTGCATACGATACAATGGAATCGCTGGACATCAAAAACAAAAAATACGGGGAAGTTTCCCTGCAAATTATGACGAGCTCGATAGTGCAGGATAAGCTGTCGGAGTTGCTAGAATCGGATTTGACTGACATCAATAGATTGGCATTTAAAACGGAATTGATGAATTTTTTGAATCAATATTATTATACCTCGGATGAAATCGAAAGCATTCGTGTCTGGTTCGGGCATGACAAGGTCATCTATGTCGGTCAGCCCCCGCTCAAGGACAATAATGGTTATGAAAAGCAAAGCGGATACCGATTGTCCAGACAGAGCCCAACGCATTTGACCTGGGTGGCCAATTCCGATAAAACGTTGTCCCAATGGCACATTATTACGAAATTCCAGACCAACCGAGATCGATCGGACAGCAAGTCCAATCAGGTTATCGGAGCAGTGGAAATCAATATGAAGCCGGATCGATTGCTTCAAAGCATGGAGAAGCTTAAAGTCATTCCCGATGTCCGATTCAGTTATATTAATAAGGATCAGAGTCTACTATTTCACTATCCCAATCAGGACAATGGCGATGAGGACGTTATAGCCATTCTTGAGAGTTTCAAGAATGGCACCCAAAGCGCCGCTTCCTTTATGCTACAATCGAAGGGCTATTTTATTGAAAAATCTTATTTAGATATGTATTTGATTATTTCTTATCCCATTGAAAACTTCTTTCATTACATATCCGTCGCAGGCGCGCAGATCGTTTTCATTGCAGTCGTCATATTATTAATATCAATTCTCGGTGTTATCTATATATCGAACATGACGACAAAACCGCTAAAGACCGTATTAAAAGGAATTCATACCTTTGGCGGAGGTGCATTAGGTGAAAGAATTCCTGGTACGGGCGTCAGAGAAATTGACCTCATTGGTAGCGGTTTGAACCGCATGGCGAGACAGATTCAAAATTTGCTCGAAGACCAGGTTCAATTTAAGCAAGTTGAGTACCAATTGGCAATGAAGAATAAGCAAGCCGAATTGCGGGCTCTACGCAATCAGATCAATCCGCATTTTCTATTTAATACGCTGCAGTCCATTAATTCCGTTGCAATTCGAAAAACCGGTGCAGAAACCGAAGTAAACCATATGATTGTTCACTTGTCCAAGCTGCTGCGTGAGAGTATCTACAATATCAAAAATTTAATTAGCGTGGAAGATGAACTGAACAACCTGTGGGCTTACGTTCAGCTTCAGCACTACCGTTTCAGCGATCGTTTTCAAGTCAAATGGAAAATCGATTATCAAGCTTTGAATAAAAAAGTGCCTTGCTTAGTGCTACAGCCCTTGATGGAGAATGCCATTAACCACGGTGTATTTCATGCCGATAAGGACGACGTTATGATTACCGTGACGAGTGAATTCCTTGATCAAGAGTTGAAGCTGACGATAGAGGATCAGGGCTGCGGAATGGAAAAGACGACGTTGGAAGGACTTCTAACTAGATTGCACGATAGTGAAAGCCAGCCGACTCCGGAAATGGGAGGTGTCGGATTGTTCAATACCCATAACCGCTTGCTGTACGAATTTGGAAGTCGGTACGAAATGGATGTGCACAGTGAACCGAACAAGGGCACCAGGGTCCAGATCCGGATTCGTTTCGACTGCGACTAACGATGACTACTGAGGCGGTGAGACAGCAATGTACGAGGCGTTAATAGTGGACGATGAACGAATGATTAGAGAGGACCTGAAGGATTTCGTGAATTGGCAAGACTATGGCTTTTCAAAGGTCAGACTTGCGAGGCACGGAGTAGAAGCGATGGAAATCACCGAGGGGGCGTTTCCCGATCTAATTCTGGCTGATATCAATATGCCTAAAATGAATGGGTTGGAGCTAATTCGCGGTTTGCGAGAGCAAGGATTCGAGGGACATTTCATTGTGATTACCGCTCACGGTGAATTCGAATATGCCCGGCAGGCTATTTCCTTCGGTGTTAAGGAGTATATTCTAAAGCCCATTGATTTTGCAAAATTGAATCAGATTGTCAGGCTGATATCCGAGGAATTGAAAGAAGAAAGAGGTAAAGGAAAGGATACCCAGTTTGCGCTTATATCCAAAGGCTTGATTCGTGACATTCTGCAGGCTGCGGACTCGCTACGCAGAGAAGATGCGCAGCAAGCAATCGAAACGCTGTTTGAGAAGTGTTTGACTCTGGAACAGCCGCTGGAAGCATTGGTTATATTGCTTCAAAATACAATTGTGCAGGCGGAAACGATGCTGAACGATCGCAACCCCTCGTATTACGCCTCGCAACAGTCCGTTTTCCTGGACCTCATGACCCGCTTGAAGGAATGTGGAACGTTTGCTGAAACTCGGAATCTCTTCGATCAATTGGCAGCGTATATTTCTGATTTTATAGAAACGTTGGATTCGTCGGAAGGGAAAGGCGAGTTTAGCCATTTCAAACGGCTGATCAAGGAGCATTTGTCCGAAGATATTTCTCTAGAATGGCTGTCGCAGCGCGTCCATATGAGCGCAAATTATCTCAGTGTAGCTTTCAAGAAAGAAACGGGTGAAAACTTCAACGATTATTTGACCCGTGAAAAAATGCTTTTTGCGCGATCGCTGTTGTTGCAGCGGGACAAAAAAATTAACAAGGTAGGCGCGTTGATCGGATACGCCAATTACCGCAGCTTCAGCCGGGCATTTAAAAACTATTTCGGTTGTTCGCCTAGCGATTTTCGCGACAAGTACAGCGGTCATTGAGGATAAGAATAGGCTAATTCAAGGGAACGCTGCTGCGTTCTCTTTTTTGTATCGGAACTGAGTACGAATTGTTGTGTATTCTAAAGAATTGTCAATTGAAGCCCTGTGGCGAGGATGCGATCATACGTGTATGCGCTTTCACCCATGTACGGTCTATTAAGATTCAACGGATCGATTAACGGGGTGCTGGTTCAATCATTTTCGTGCCAAGTGCACAGTGAAGGGAATGTGTTGATTATGGAAGCTAAGCAACCGAAAAAGAGAGGGGCAAGCAGCAAAAGGGTTTTGGCAGCGTTGTTGACGGCAGTAGTTATCTTCAACCTAGCCGTGTTCGCAGCGCCTCCCAGGGCTGAGGCGGCAGCTACTGCGAAAGGCGCGCCGGATGTGCGGATAACAGCAACCGCGATTACCGCCTCCTCCAGCAAAACCGGACACGAGCCGGGAATGGTGCAGGACGGCATATTCAATGACAATGCTAACAGTTGGGCGCCGGCCGCCAGACCGACGGCTGCGGCTCCGCAATGGATTATGCTCGACTTCGGGCACTCGGTACGTGTAGGCGCACTTGAAGCGTCAGTCACCTCGAGCGAGGGGCCGAAATCCTACGCGATACAAACTTCAGACGACGGTACCCATTTTAGCACTGTGGTATCGAAAAGTGTTCAGAGCAGCCGGACGTTGTTCAGCGGCTGGGATACCGTGAGCGCCAGGTATGTGCGGCTGTACATCACGGATAGCTTCGGCGATGAGAGCGCAATTAACGAGATTACCGTCTACCCGGATATTCTACCGCATCGTGTCGGCGTTCTGTCTTGCTTTCCGGATATGAAAAATTTTGGCGACAAAGGCTTTGACGCACTGCAAGAGCAATATCAGCAGCTGGATAACCTGTGCGTCAGCATTGCCGATCCGGGAAGTCCCGGCATTAATATTATGCCAGAGTTGATCGACAATACTAAATTCCCAAACGGTATATCGGGTCAGGACGCGGTTGCTTATGTAAGCGACCCCGGACACTACTCGTGGAGCTATGCGGATAACTTCTTCAATCGGTTTATTAATAAAGGTCTCGATGTTTGGATAGGGTTTCAAGGGTTTACCAAACGTGCTTTTCCTGACTTCTATTCCGATATTATCGACGAATCGGGTCGCATGATCGAGCATCGGGACTTCTTCAACGAAACGAACAACCGGACCATCATTGAAGTTGCCAAGCAGACGATGCGGCACTTCGACAGCAATCCGTATATCCGGATTTTTTCCATACTCGGACCTGGATGGTACGGCGGCATCGAATATTATTCGGGTAGCAATCCAGAGCTTCTGGCCGTATATAGCGAAAGTGCCCAGAACAATTTTAGAAGATGGCTGGAGAATAAATATACGACAATTGATAAATTGAACGTGGCATGGGGAAAGCATTACGTCGACTTCGACGAAATCCAGTCTCCTCTGCCTAATAGAACGAATGTGAATGCGGTAGACGACAGGCCAGAGTGGGCCGACCTGATGTTTTGGAAGATCGAATATATGGACAAGTATACCGACGACTATATGACCGCCATGCGCTCGGTTTCGGACAAGGTCATCACGGTTGAGGTGGACGGCGGCTATCAGAGCGCGCCGATGGAAACTGGGGAAAGCATGGGTAAGATTGCGCGGGATTTCAGCAAATACGACAATGTTATTCTGGGCAATAGCAATCTGGACGCACCATACGGCGTTGCACAGTATACGGCGACGGCGAGATTCTACCAGCTGCAGGGCTCTATGGACGATACAGGGTTCTCTTCTGAAAAAGCGCAGGCCGACAACGCCTTTAACTTCCTGAGCCGCGGTGCCGGCACGATGGCACATTTTGCGACAGGCGCGGATTACAGTGAATATAACGGCTCGTCGGGCACCTGGGATCCGAACGGCGAATATACGGGCACCGATCTGTATCGCTACATGAAAGACAACGCGAAGAAATTAAGGGAGATTAAACCGAAGCCTGTAGTATCGGACGTGCTCATTTTCAATCCGTGGTACGCCAATCTGTTCCGCAAGGGCTACGATCGCAATGATCACAATTTTATTTTCGATGCCGATCATGGTGTTTCCTGGTTCGGTTCAGCTTTCGCGAGCTGGACCCATCATCTCAGTTCGCCCGACCTGCTCGACGATTTCCCGATCGAGGATGGCGCGCTCAAAAACTATAAAGTGTTCATCAGTCCCAATATGGACGTGACGCTGACGTCCGATAAGGCAGAGGCGAAAATTAAAGATTGGGTAAACAAGGGAGGAGCATTCGTCAGCTTCGGCAAAGACAGCTTCAACTACCGTTTGGATTTGGATACGCAGCGTGTGACAGGCAGCGATGAGGTAAGCTCATGGATGATGGGCATGTCGGGCGGAGCCGAGGCGGTCGAACGGGTAGGCACGACCGTCAAGGTTTCAGCTGGAGCGCCGGCATGGCTCAAGTCGCTTTCCACAGGACAGACGGTTAACGTAAGTCTTGACGGGCCGTCGCAAGGGAAAGCATTTAAACGGTTAGTACCCGGTGCTGTTCCCGTGTTGGAGGACGAGGGCGGCAATATCATCATGTCCGAGCTCAAGGTTGGCAAGGGAAGCGTGTTATTCAGCACCCTGCCCGTTGCGAATAACGCAATGTTCAAAGATACGTTTATGAGCCGCTTGCTCTCCGATTACGCGGATTCGCGCGGTATCCAACGTACGGTCACCTTCGACCCGGACAAATTCCATGTCGTGGACGCAGGCGTTGATTCATACAGCGGCAAAAGAGTTATCGAGGTGGCAAGGAACGAGAGCACAAGCGCAAGCGATGTGTTGATCATTAAGCACACGTCGTCGCTGGACAATGTCGATGCGGTCATCGATCTCAGTTGGGAAAGAGACAGCATGATCAACTATACCTTTAAGCCGGGAAAAGCGTTTGTTTATGTTCCTAGTCCAGAGGGGGCCGTCACCGGATCCGGCATCATTGAGGAGGTCGATGGCAAACAAGTCATTACACTGGATTTGGGCAACAGCTATAACATCAAAACGATTGCGCTTGATGGGGAAAACCGGGTCGAAGGCTTAACCTTCGACAATGGAGCTTATGGAAGCGGTTGGAAAACGTTTGGTCCCGCTTTTGGAACCGTGCCTGCGCAAGCAGCAAACGGCGAATTTATGGCCAATTCATCAGCAGGTGGCACAGATGCGCTGGGCAAAATCACAAGCGGTCTGTTCACGATAACGGATGATGTACTGGCGTTTAGCTCCGCAGGCTATAAAGGCACCGTATTGGCTGGTCCGCCGCCAGCAGCACAGCCCAAGCTTATCGCAGGCTTCGAGACGGGTGACTGGAGCGAGCTCGCATCTATCGACACGAACGCGTTCGGCAGCGCTCCGGCAACCGGCGGAGCCGGATGGGTCGGTAATTGGAGCGGCCACTACGCCGCATCATCGATAGGTGGAGAGCTGAAGGGCAAGCTTCAAACCAAAAGCTTCGTTATTGATCGGCCTATGCTGACATTCAAAGGCGCGGGCTGGAATGGCACTACTTACGGGAATGGACCTTGGCCGTACCAGCTGAATAACCGGTATTATTTAAAGGATGCGTCAACCGGAGAGGTATTGATTGAGCGGGCGCCCGAGAACCGGGTGGGTGACAGTGGCAAGTTTATGGACTATGCCTGGGATGTATCGGCGTATGCTGGCCGCGAGGTCTATTTCGAGATGGTGGACGCGATAGGGGCGGACGAAGCGGCACAGTACGGCGGCGGCTTCGAATGGCTTGCAGTCGATGACATCATGCTGACAGGTGAACCGTTCGATGCTCCAGCTCAATCAACCGGATTCAACGCCTACTACTTAAAGGCGGCGGATGGGACCGTGCTGCGTACTGCTTATCCGGCGGATAACGGCGAGATCAGCAATGTGGCGTGGGACGTGTCGAATCTGAAGGGTAAATTGGTCTATTTTGAAGCGGACGACGGTAACGATAATGCAGACGATGGTTGGATGGCGTTCGGGAATTTGTTCGGGTACAACAACAAAGATCATACCGAGGATCCTTATTGGTCGTTCGAGTCCGGAACTTATGAGGACTGGGAACGTACTGGGAACGCATTCCCGTCCGAGCCGAGCTCGCTGAAGGCGGGCCGGCCGCTCGGTACGGATAACGGAAAATACTGGGCGGATTCGCTGGTAAACGGGGAGAGTGCGACTGGAACGTTAACCTCGAAGGAATTCGTGATTGAAAAACCGTTTTTGACTTTCCTTGCCGCCGGCTGGAACGGACAAAGCAATTGGAGTCCTCCTAAAAATTATTATGAATTGGTCGACCAAGACGGTCAGCGGCTTCGAATCGCCACGCCTCCCGGCATGCAGTCGCAACCGCTGAATCAATTCATCAAGCAGTTCTGGGACGTTTCGGATCTTACGGGCAAGACGGTCCGATTCCGTATGGTCGATGGGGACTCAGGCAGCGGCTACGCTTGGATGACACTCGACAGCATTGCGCAGGAGGACAACTTCAACTTCGAAAGCGGCAGCTATACGACCTGGACGTCTGTTGGGGCCTTTGGCGGAGCGCCATCGGGCGCCGTGCAGCATCCGGCTGCGACGGGGGCACGGGGTTTGAAATGGGCGGATTCCTATAACGGAGGCGCGGGATCCATCGGCACGACAACAAGCGCGCCGTTTACGCTCGGAGCGAACTTTATCCGATTCCTCGCTGCTGGATACAGCGACAATGGGAACAATTACTATCGTCTTGTGGACGAGAATGGCAGCGAAATCGGCAGGGTTGATCCTCCCAACGATACAAACTTCAAAATGCTGTCGATTGATGCGACAGGGCATGCTGGGAGCAAGGTGCATTTTGAAGCAGTGGACGGAAGCACTGACACAAGTGCAGGCTGGCTTGCTTTTGACGACCTGAACTGGCGGAAGCTGCTTCCCGAAAGCGTGGCATTGAGTGTTTCGAACGACGGTGTTGAATGGACGAAGCTTGCAGACTTGGACGGAAAAGAAGCGACTCGTCTCACTTACTCGATACCAGGAGGAGCAAACAAGCGGTATGTGCGGTTCGAATTGGCAAACGACAGGTTTGACAGCGGTATTCTGGATATGATCAAAATCGAACAGAATGTCGAAAAGATCGCATCCGGTACGCTTTCTTCTGACGGCATGCTGGACTTGGGAGCCGAAAAAAAGGTCAACGGAATTCAACTGGCATTTGACGGCAATCCGACGAATAAGAGCTTCATTATTGAAGTCTCGGCCAATGGTCACGATTGGTCGCGGGTATACAAGGCGATAGACAGCAAGCGAGGTATCATCAAAGCTATGGTTCCTACCGTCACCGCAAGGTATATTCGCGTAAACGGATTAGCGGTAGCGACTGCTACGCATGTCACGACCTATTTGGTCTCGGAGCCTGCGATATCGCCTGATTATGTAAGCGAGCCGACCGACGGAACGGGGAAAATCGACATGAGCAATCCTCCTTCGAACGGTGGCCCTACAACGATAATATCAACAATATCGCCTTCGATTTCGGTGCCGAAGCTTATTGTTACCCATAACGGAGCTGTCGCGACCGTGTCCGCCTCCGTTAAGGCAACGCTCGACCCGGCAACCGGAAAAGCTGAGGTCCACATAGAGGACCGTTTGATTACAGCTTTGATCGACAAGGTGAAGACACTCAAAGCCGAGGGGTTGAAGGTGGAAATCGAAATTAAAGTGGAGGATGCGGAACAGGCCAATGTGGTAGTTGTCGAAATCTCAGGAGATTCCTTCAAGCTGGTGGGGGATGCCATACAGGGTGCTTTAAAGGTAGATGCCGGCATCGGGAACGTTACCTTTGATTCCAAAGCAATTGCTTCTATTAACGGTGCTGGGAAAACGGGGAACATCGGCATCAGCATCTCCAAGGTGGAGAAAAGCGCATTAACCTCAGAGAATCGGACCAAGATCGGGGATCGCCCGGTTTATGAGTTTTCCGTCTCCGCAGGTAAAACGAAGCTGGCCGATTTCGGCGGAGGTAGCGCGGACGTTAGCATTCCTTATACGCGTAAGCCCGGCGAGAAGAAGAACGCCATTATTGTCTACAATATTGACGATGCTGGGAAGCTTCAAACGATTAGAGGCAGATATGACGATGTTGCAGGAGCCGTTCGTTTTAAGACCGCGTTTCTTTCGAGGTTTGCCATAGGTTACAACGAAGTATCCTTTAGGGATGTGGCTGCGAATGCCTGGTACAACGAGGCTGTAGGATTCATGTCGGCCAGAGATTTTATCAAAGGTGTAGGAAGCGAGAGATTCGCTCCCGACGTCAACGTCAGCCGCGCCGATTTCCTTGTGATGGTGATGAATGCTTACGGCATTGATGTCGATGCAACTACATCAGGCAACTTTGCGGATGCAGGAAGCAAGTACTATACCCCATATCTGGGAACAGCTAAACGCCTTGGCCTTATTTCCGGAACAGGAGATAACCACTTCGCGCCCGAGGCCTCCATTAGCCGGCAGGACATGATGGTCGTTCTGTATCGGGCATTGGACAAATTAGGAGAGCTGCCGACAGGTAAAAGCGGGACTGCGTTTGACAGCTTCAAGGATGCAGGTGCTGTTGCGGATTATGCCAGAGCTGCTGTTAAGCTGTTTGTGGAAACCGGAATTGTTCGGGGCAATGGGACGACTCTCGATATGAAGAGTGTTTCCACGAGAGCGCAGGCTGCTCAAGTGCTGTACGGCCTGATGTCCAGATAGTAAAATTTAGAATGAAATAGGACCTGCCCGACTTATCTGAAGTCGGGCAGGTCCTATATATTTATGGCTTATTTCGCTAGCTCTCCGAAGCGGGAGAAGACAGCGAGTGCCGGGTCTATCGGAACTTCGGCCCGAACGATGTCGGCCGGAATCATGATGTCTGGCGTCGGACGTGGGCTTCGGTTGGCGAATAGCGGTAGCCATTCGCGCTGCGCGTCCAGCATCTCCGTAACCATATCGCGGATCTCCTTCAAGGTGAGCACAGACGAAGTCAGTGGGTCGAGAGCGATCGCCTGTACGACCGTCTCTGGGTCGCCGGACTTGGCAGCTAGCACGGCTAGTCGCTGCACATTGATGTTAGTCATGTTTAGTGCTGCGCACTGTGGAGGGATTTCGCCGATGATTGTCCGATGGAGACCCGTACGATCAGCGAACACCGCACCCTCTGCGCAGCACTCGTCTGGCAGGTTCGAGATCATGCCATTATTACGCAAATTCCCACTGAACTTGAACGTTTTTCCGGTTTCCAATGCTTCGATAATATATGCACAATACTCGACACTGCGCGTAGGCAGATCGTATGATTCGTCCTTCAGGATATCCTGATCCTTGTATTTGTCTGCGACATACATGCACCATGCATAATACGCGCCGGACTCTCCGCCGAAGGAGGGCTCGTCGCAATACAAGTCGAGTGCCTTGCGATTTTTGCGGAACCAAGGAACATATTCCGAAAGATGCCCGGTGGACTCGGTCATGAAGTAGCCGAAGTGGCGGAACACTTCTCCACGTACCTTCTCGTTTACATAAAATTCCGGTTGTTCGAACTTCTCGCGAAGAATCGGATACAGATCACGACCTTGGTGGGACAGCTCCGTAAACCAACCCATATGATTGATGCCCGCAGAGACATAGTCGATCTCTTGCTTGGGAACAGCTACGTATCCTGCAATCAGATCCAGCGTCGTCTGCACGCCATGACACAAGCCGACATATTGAATATTCGTCTCACCAAGCGCCCAGCAGATCATGGCCATCGGATTGACATAGTTGAGCAGCGTTGCCTTCGGGCACAGTTCCTCCATGTCGCGCGCAACATCCAAGATAACTGGAATGCTGCGCAGCGCACGGAATACGCCGCCTGGCCCAAGTGTATCACCAATACATTGATCGATACCATATTTCAATGGGATCTTGTAGTCCAGCTCGAAGGCGGAAACGCCGCCCACTTGGAATGACGTGATGACGTAATTCGCCCCGGCCAGCGCCTCTCTGCGATCAGTCGTAACCGTTACCTTCGATTTGAGTCCATTTTGCTCAATGACCTTATCAGCAAACGCTTTAACTTGGGATGTTTTCCCTGTCGAGGGAGCCATTAGAACGAATTCGGTGTCTTCAAGCTCCGGAGTGGCCATAATGTCGAGCATTAGCGTTTTACAGAACACGATGCTTCCAGCGCCAATAATCGCGATTCTCTTCATACTTGAATCCCATCCTTTTCATTCATTTATTGGTACTGCTGCATCAAGCGAATATAATCTCTAGCTACCTTTAGATCCTCAAGAGCTTCCTTAGATTCGCAAGGTGCCGGGCGCTCGCCCCGCACAGCTGCAATGAAGTTCATTGCTTGCTGACGCATGGCGGAACGGTTCGGCATAACGGGCAGCTCGTAAGAGGGTGAATCTGTGCCATTGTCCTTCATGATTGTGACTTTCCCGGCTTGCTGACGAGCGAGCGGAGGGGGAAGATCTACACGGACGAAGCCCTTCTCGAAACAGACGAGCATACTTTCATGCCATTCGATGCTAGTCTGGTAAGGTGCCATCTCAAGCGCCACGGTGACGCCGCTGTCGCTCTCACCTGTTAGTAGAATGCCTCTACGGTCAGCATATGTGATTTTATATGACTCTTTCAGAAGATACCGAATAGCATTGACCTGATGAATGTAATAATTGACAAAGGTGTCTAGCTGGCGGTTCTGTTCATCGGTAAATTCCGCTGAGCCCGGCTCGATAGGGATGAACGGGTATGGCTCGTTCGAGCTGAGCGGAGCGTCTGCCCCGCCGATCCAGTCACCGGGTGGCATCGTGACGCGAATATATTGCAGTCGGCCATATTCACCGCTCGTCTTCCACTGCTCAATCCGTTCGCTTGCATACTCCATCGCAGGGTCGGAACGTTTGTGGTAACCGACCATATGCAGTGTTTGATGCTCCTCTGCAAGCCGAACCAATTGCTCACCAGCTTCAACAGTAAGTGTTAGCGGCTTCTCGGTGAAAACGGGAATACCCGCTTTTAGAATGTCAGGGATGATGGCGAGATGGGATCGGTAGAGCTGGGGAGCGACGATTGCATCTACCTTCGCATGATTAATCAGCTCCATGTGATGATCATAAATCTTCGATATACCGTAACGATCCGCAACAGATCTGGCAAGCTGCGGGCGTACTTCCGCCAGTGCGACAACCTCGCATAGCTCGTGCAATTGTGTGTAATTGGACAGGTGTGCCATCTGCCCCATGCCGCCAGTGCCAACAAACCCGATTTTTAATCTGCTCAAGTTCTTCACTCCTGCTTTCCTAAATTTTCGAATAAATACAAACCGTCCGTTCCTGGAGCAACGATGTCCGGGTAACCATTGCCCGTTACATCCTGAATCCACATGAAGATGCCATTTCCAGAGCCTTCACCTGCAGGACCAAAGTCGATGACATGCTTCTCGAATGCGCCACCATTGATCTTGAAGTAATACACACCAAGCGGGTCATCAAAGCCGGGATCGTTGTCATGCGCCAAGTATCTTTTGCCCGTGACGAGCTCTAGTTCCCCATCGAGGTCGAGATCGACAAGCATAAGATCGTGATACTGAGATGCCGTCATATCGATCTCATGCCGAATCCAGCTTCGCGAGCCATCTTCTTCTCGTGTCTGTTCAAGCCAATGCAGGCCGTAGTCATGCGCCTGACCGACAATCAGATCGCATAGCCCATCTCCATTGACGTCGTATCCGATAATCGGGACACTAGCCGAACCGAGAGCGAACTCTGGGTGAAAAGTCCATAACCCGGAGTAAGGTTCCTCGGGTTGTTCCAGCCAGCCGTTCGACAGAACGATATCCATCCTGCCGTTTCCGGTAATATCTGCGAAACCTAGGCCATGTCCACTGGGACCTTCGGAGATGACCATTTTGCGGAATTGTCCTGTTCCCTTACCATTTTCATCTGTAATCAGCTTGTAGAATGTCTGGGGCGCCATTGGTGTATTTGGGAAAATCTCGGGCACACCGCAGCCGTCAATATCATAGTAGCGAATGGTCTCGATGTTGGAGGTGTGATCGATTCGAAATGTTTCCCACAGCGAATCTGAATGTCCTGGATTTCTGCGCCAATGTATTCCTTCACTCCACCACGAGCCGGTGATGATGTCCATTCGACCGTTGCCGTCTACATCCATAGGAAAGTCGGAGAAGTCATCACGATAATGCGCATAGGAAGCTAACTCACAAATTTTGTGCCGGCGCACGAAGTCGGGGCCTTCGTACCAGTACGCGCCGCTAACAATGTCCAGCGTACCATCGTTGTTGACATCGAATACCGAGCAAGCCTCATAGGGCTCATCGCTAATCTTCCTTTTCTTGAAGGAAATCGTCATTTCAGAGTGCTCCTTTTCATGTGATTTATATTCATTATTTAGGTAAGCGCTTTTAGCTTACCTCTTGAACTAAATCTACATGATTTGTAAAATAAAGTTCAATGAGCATAGTTGTGATTTTTACTATTGAAAGTTGCGTATTTGGGGGTTAAGGAATGCAGGGGTCGATATTGATTCGAATGCCCGAGATGTTAAGTGGCGCATTTATGAAGGATCAGCCTGATGAGCCATTTTATTTTCCAATGCATCAGCATGAAAGCAACGCAGAGCTGCTGCTCATTCTGGAGGGTGAAGGCGAGTTTCGAGTGGATGGCAAGCTGTATCGGGCGAAGACGGGCAACATGCTAGTTTATAATCGGGGCGTCTGGCATGAGGAGAGGTCGACAGGCGACAAGTTTATGGCGATCTATGTCGGGTACACGGGTTTGCAGTTAAAAGGGCTGCCTTTCGACTTTTTGTGCGGAACCGAACAACCGGCCATGCTTGAGCTTAACGAGCATTTCTTGCCGATTAAGCAGCTATTTTTAGAGATGATATCGGAATGGGAAAGTTTTAAGCCGGAGTCTGCCGTTATTGCGAATGCGCTGCTAGGCGTCATGGTCGGGCGGCTAGTGCGGCTGGTGCATTATTCGAAGGAAGATGAGTTCAGAAGGAGACCGGTCAAGGAAGCGATTCACTTGGCCAAGCGTTTCATGGAAGAAAACTACTTGGCGGATGTTAATTTATCGGTCCTATCACGTCTGACGCATATGAATGCCTATCATTTTATTCACGTGTTCAAGAAAGAGACGGGAGTTAGTCCGATCCAATATTTAATCCGCTATCGTATGGAGGTAGCGAAGCAATATTTAGAGACTACAAGCCTTCCCATGGTAGAAATAGCGGAGAAAATAGGGTATAAGAGCGAAACATATTTTCAAAACTTGTTCAAAAAGACGACAGGGGTATCACCTGGCAAATATCGTGCGGCTTTCTACCAGTAATGACCGGTTTTGACCATTTGCTACTACGAAGAATTGTGGTTTGTGCAGTCACGGTTCGCCTCCACCCCAAAAACCAGCATTATGCGGCCGCATGAGGCTGGTTTTTTGGTGCGACGGGAAGTAGCTATTTTAGCGAGTGAATCTTGGTTTTCAAAATCATTCGTAGTGTTTGAGAGAATCTTGAGAGACCGCTGTTATAGAATGTGCTGTGATGGAAGGGGGAGAGTTAATAAGGCGAGTCAACCAAGCTGAATGCAGCGTTCGGCGCCTGTTCGCAGAACGTACGAAGCGCGATGTCTCATCAGCGACATGTAACCCGAGCCTTGCCATAAGGATAGACCAGACTATTAATCCGCTAACGATAATTAAGGAACGTCATTTGCCAACAACGATACGAGGGAGGAACAAGGAATGGGAAAGAAGCTAAAACAACTTACTTCTGGTATGCTGGCTTTTTTGTTAATAGTGTCAATGCTGCCTGAACTGTCTGGGGGGAAAACCTATGCTGCAGCAAGCGATATCATCAGTACGGTGGCGGGCAGTGGCGAATATTTGGGAGATGGAGGAGATGCAACCTCGGCCAAATTAAACTTGCCGACAGGTGTGACCATGGACAGCAATGGCAATCTGTATATTGCGGATTATAGTAACAACCGAATTCGGAAAGTGAATACATTAGGGAAGATCAGTACTGTAGCGGGCACGGGGACTGCCGGCTTTTCGGGAGATTCAGGAAAAGCAAATCTTGCCAAACTGCAAGACCCGCAGGGAGTAGCTGTGGACAGCGCAGGTAATATATACATAGCGGATTCTTTTAATAACCGAATTCGGAAAGTAGATACATCAGGGGAAATCAGTACTGTGGCGGGTATTTTCAATAGCGGCTATTGGGGAGACGATGTAGCGGCCACCTCTACACCATTGAACAGGCCGACTGGAGTAGCCGTGGACAGTCAAGGTAATCTTTATATAGCGGATAGTTATAATAATCGAATTCGGAAAGTAGATACAATTGGGATCATCAGTACGGTGGCGGGTAGTAGCAATGTCGGGGGCTATACGGGAGACGGAGCAGTGGCGACTTCCGCCAAATTGAACTTGCCGACTGGAGTGTTCGTGGATAGTATCGGTAATCTATATATAGCGGATTCTGAAAACCATGCAATTCGGAAAGTAGATAAACAATCAGGGAAAATCAGTACGGTGGCGGGCACAGGCAGTGCCGGCTTTTCAGGAGATGGTGAATCGGCTACCTCGGCCCAATTGAATTCTCCTACAGGAGTAACCGTGGATAGCAGTGGCAATCTGTATATAGCGGATTTCATTAACCACCGAATTCGAAAAGTAGATGCATCAGGGAAAATCAGTACGGTGGCGGGGAGTAGCAAAGGCTTTTTTGGTGGCTTTTCGGGAGATGGCGGAGCGGCGACCTCTGCCGAATTGAACAATCCGAAAGGAGTAGCTGTTGACAGCAGCGGAATGCTTTATATTGCAGATTCTAATAACAATCGGATACGGAAGGTGGGGCCCCCACCTGGACCGACCTCTTATAATATTACGTATAATCTTGACGGTGGAACGGCAACGAACCCAGCAACCTATACCGCTGTGGATGAAAACTTCATTTTAACTAATCCCACAAAATTAGGGTATACCTTTGCGGGGTGGACAGGAACGGGTCTGGGAGCTGCAACTCAAACTGTAACGATAGCCAAAGGTTCCACAGGCGATCGTACTTACACGGCAACATGGACTGTAGCCGCGAATGTGACAATCAATTATGCTGCTAATAATACTGCCTATGGTTCAGTCAGCCGGTCCAGTGAAGCATTGAACCCTGAAATCGGCACTGCATCTGGTTCAGTAGCAACTGCAAAACCAGGCTACTACTTTGTGAAATGGCAGGACGCAAACAGTTCTCAAGTTAGCACGAGTGCGACATGGGTACCGCAAAAGGTTTCCGGAAGCTATGTAGCAGGTAGCTATACTGCTGTATTTGCACCGAACTCTTACAATATTACGTATAATCTTGACGGCGGAACGGCAACGAACCCAGCAACCAATACCGCTGAGGATGATAGCTTTACCTTAACTAATCCCACAAAACCAGGGTATGAGTTTGCCGGATGGACAGGAACGGGTCTGGGAGCTGCAACTCAAACTGTAACGATAGCAAAAGGTTCCACAGGCCCTCGTACTTACACGGCTACATGGACAGCCAAAACCTATACTGTCATATTGAATGACAACGGCGGAAGCGACGGCAGCGGCAGTGTGAATGCAACTTATGATCAGCCAATGCCGACTGTTCAAAAGCCTTCTAAAGCTGGACATGCTTTTGTCGGTTATTTTGACCAATTGACCGGTGGAACGAAGTATTATAATTCGGATATGAGCAGTGCGAGAAATTGGGATAAAACAGCTTCTAATGTGACCCTATTTGCCAGCTGGTCAGAACATGATGTAATAGGGACGATAGTTGACGATGGAGCTCCTGCTCAAAAGATTAAAGGAGCAACAGTCAAGATTATCAAAGGCAATGCCCAATACGGAGAAGCAACTACCGACGAAGATGGCAAGTTTACAATTAATAATGTATCTCCAGGCACTTATAACTTAATTATGACTATTGGGGATAAGACAGAGATTATCGCGATTACCGTTGAGAAAAATAAACCGATAACTGATTTAGGAGTTATTATTTTCCCCTTAGGAAATGCAAGCAGCGCGCTTAAATTTCAAGGCAACGGCACGCCAGCAGTTATTATCGGCAACCTGCATCCTGAGGCCGAGGAATACTACAATGAGGGTGGATCAAATTTCGTCAAGGTTGAAATGACAGTAGCCAAGACCGACGAAGAAACGGCCGCAGGAGATAACTTAACAGCAATCAATGGAATCAAAACTCAGGCACAGAGCAAAAATATGAGAATCGGGCTCTACCTTGATATGACAATTGAAAAATTTAATCGCAATTCAGAATTAGATAGTTGGAGCTATGATGGACTAATCGGACAAACCAAAGGGCTGATTAAAGTTATTATCCCTATTCCTGCAGACTTACAAGGAAAGTCCAATTATTCGGTTTATCGCTATCACGGAAACGCAGTGAATATTATCAGCACGGTGCCGAATACAGATGGAGAGTATCTCATTGTTGATCCATCCGACTGGACACTTACACTTTATGTCAAGAACTTCTCTGTCTACGCCTTAGCTTATAATGACAGTCAAAGTCAACAGAATCCATCAGGTGGAGCAACCGTTTCTACCATTACTTTTAGCGGAAATGGAGGCACTCCATCATCTGTGACCCAATCTGTTACTAACGGAGGTCTGTTGTCAAAGCCTGTTGATCCCGTAAGAAAAGGTTACGTTTTTGCAGGTTGGTATAAAGCTGATGGAAGCGAGTGGAGCTTTAGCAGCGATAGGGTGAACGCTAATTTCACGTTGACAGCTAAATGGACTTTAGCAGATACGGATACGGGTATACATGAGCTTGATAAAGTAAACCATTTTGCATATATGTTGGGATATCCTGACAAAACCTTCGGTCCTGAGAAAAATATGACGAGAGCTGAAGCTACTGCAATGTTCGCACGTCTTTTGGTAAAGAAAATGGATGTTAATAAAGAATATCCAACCAGCTTCAAAGATGTGGCAGGTACGAAATGGTATGCAAATGCCATCGGGTATATGGAGCAGTATGGCATCATCAACGGGTATTTAGATGGAACCTTTAAGCCGGAAGCACCGATAACTCGAGCAGAGTTTGCATCAATTGCTTCACGTTTTGATAAGCTGATCACAGGAGAGCCCTCTACGTTCTCTGATGTTGCGGATAATTACTGGGCCAAAGACAATATTTCCTTTGCTGCTGCAAAAGGATGGGTAAAAGGATATCCGGACGGAGCTTTCAAGCCTAACAACAACATCACACGCGCAGAAGTGGTTAGTCTGGTAAACCGTATGCTTGAAAGATATAGCGACAAAGGTTATGTAGACAGCAATAAAAATGTGCTCAAACAGTACGTGGATCTAAAAAATAACTACTGGGCTTACTATGATATTATGGAAGCGTCTAATGAGCATAATTATGAAAAGAGTTTGAACAGTGAAACGTGGAGCCGGTAAAGGGATCCATTAAATAACAAAAGCCACAAATACTCAATTTAGTTGAGTATTTGTGGCTTTATATGTTTCTGGCTACGCGAGCGAGATGAGGATTTTATTTTTTACGGGAATCCTTCAGATCGATAGGGTGCGATTACACATTCTTCAATATTACCTTTTCGCGGCTAAATCTGTATGATTATTCATACACAAAGGGTCATATCAAATCTCGGTTTCTAGTAGAGTGAGGAGGCTCCAGCCTTCGTAAAGTTTGCTCGTGATTTAAATCACATACATCGGGGCTAGAGCGAACTACAATTGAAATGAGGCGGAGGAGAATTTATTACTCAGAAGTCCACGCGTGCTGACTCTGCCTAATTTATCTATATTGGAGGAATCATCAATGGTGCCGGTATTTTTGTCGAATATGCGACCGATTGGAGAAAGTGTTGCGAAGGTAGCCTCTGCAGGTGGTCAGTTAAATGCAGATTTCATGAGTGTATTTGCGTTCTTTGTCGTCATTCTCATATTCGTAGGCGTTTTTCTGATGGTCCCAGTGCACATGTACGAGAAATACTATAAACAAGTGGACGACGAGACTACGGTCCATTCTGAATGAATTTAGACAAATCTGGAGCCACTGATTCATACGCCTGGCTCGAGGTGCGTTTGTCTTCCTCATATTACACCAGAGGCTTATTAAGACCTTCAAATCTACAACCGCACAAGAGGTTGTGGATTTTTGCTTTTTAGCGCGCCGAGACAAGGCTAGGCACAACAAGCTGGTGAAAAAGGTTAGAGCCAAATCGCCTCGTAGCTGATGCGCAGTCATTAAAATCAAGATAGAGTTGTATATTTGGAACCTTTGACGAACGTAAGATTTCCGACGATCTATAAATTATAATTGTAAAAAGATGAAGCATAGGAGGGAGAAAGCATTTGAATCATCCTCAATCTATGCATAACAATCGAAGATATTGTAGAGAGTTATGCTAAAAGAACACTAGAACTAGCCGTAACCCTCCTTTAGAAATGATATAATAATGTTGAATAATAGCATAGAATGGAGCGGAAGGTGGGTAACCAGATATGGCAAAAATCTTTAAGATCACTTTGACGGATTGGAATGGAGCTGTTCGCGGAAAACCGTACCGCAAAATCGCGATTCAAGAGAACGCAAGCTTGTATGATCTGGCGGCTACTGCGTTGTCTGTGTTTGAATTTGATATAGATCATTCGTTCGGATTTTATGACAACCTGAAAAATTGGGCCCGGTCCGAGGAAGGTTACGAGCTATTTGCCGATATGGGCGAAAAGATGAAGTTTCCGGGTGTGAAGAAAGCTAAGGCTGGTAAGGTGTTCCATACACCCAAACATAAGATGCTGCTGTTATTCGACTATGGTGATGAATGGAGATTCATTGTTCAGTATCTGGAGGATGAAGATTTGAGCGGAACGAAGCTCCCTTCTCTCCTGGAATCAAAAGGAAAAGCGCCTGATCAATACGGCGATTTCTCCGATGAAGATGACGAGAGTGAGTCATAAGTGAAAGGTATCAAGCGGCGAATTGTGGCTTTGCATAGCCACGACACGCCTTCACTATCATCAAAGTCAGCCGCAAGTGACTGGCTTTTTTTCGTGGAAAAAGAGGGTAGTCGGTCCGAACTGCTGCACATCGTACAAGAGAATGGTATGGATTAACCTTGGTCTTTCCATTTGGAAGGATCAGGGGCTTTTTGTGCTGTGTTTTCCAATCTATTGAAATAATAATTAATATGGTAAAATGAACCAAACTGAGATTTATGGAGGCGAAGGTGTTTTCTCCAGGATATATTAAATTTATCTACGCGGGCAATCAGTCCGGTCAAGTATCAGGAAGCCGTATGACAACTATTATACATAGAGGGGATTCGCTAAGATGACTAAAGAATACTCTAAAGCTGGCGATCCAATATATCGGTATGAAAATAAAGAATCGGAGTGGAGACCTCCGACATATGGTGAAGAAGGCTGGATGGAGAAAATTGTGGAGCATATGGAGAAATACTATGGGACGGTGGCGACCGTTCTGCATGAAATTATTTCCGATTTAATTCACATTGATGTTCATCATATTAGACCTACAGAACGTCATCCGTATAATGTCCTGTTCACAACCGGAATGAGTTATCTTCCTATGAATACCCCTGAGGGAAGGGAAGATTATCGACATGCGGAATTAATGATTTGTTTGCCTTCTGATTGGCAGATATCAGATGATGCTTTCAAAAATCCCGATAATTATTGGCCTGTCTACTGGCTGAAAATGCTGGCAAGACTGCCTCATGAACACCATACGTGGTTGGGTGAAGGTCACACCATTCCAAACGGAGATCCGGCCGAATCTCTCTCCAATACAACAGCGATGAATGGTATTATTCTGCTTCCTCCAATTAGAGTCAGTCAGGATTTCCATACCCTGAAAATAGACGATGTACATAGTGTTCACTTTTACTGTTTAGTTCCGCTCTTCGGTGAGGAGATGAGCTTCAAGTTAAATGAAGGTGCCGATGCACTTACTAATAAATTTGATAAGTATCAAATAGACGAATTACTTGATCTACAAAGAAAGAACACATGTAAACGTTCGTTCTTCTCTAGGTGGAAAGGGTAGTGTTTGCTTGAGCTGTTCGAGGAGTCTCTAAGCTGACATCAAATCTGTGACTACACCCGTAGAAGCATATGTGGCGTTGTTTTCAGATAGAAATTCGATTCCCCGCGCCTCCACCATGAAAGCCTGACCTCAAGCGGTCGGGCTTTTATTTTGCTCGAAATTGTAATGAAGTGTTTGAACTGGAAGACGCTACAGCCGAGATGCTCTTATTTATCACTAGGCTTTGCTGCAAGCTCGGAGTTGAGCATGGCAATGGAACTAATTCGGTTGTTGTATTGTCTAATCTTAGGAGGTGAAGACGTTGGAGGAATCGTACTGGAAATATTGCGAGAGTTTGGACTCTGCAAATTTCCATCTGCTAATGACCCAATACGGTCAAGACGTATGGAATTTAGCTTTTGTATTAACCAAACGTTACGATCTGGCGGATGACGTCACCCAGGATGTCTTTTTGAATGCATACAAAGCGATTGGAACGTTTCGTGGTGCCTCCTCGGTTAAAACTTGGTTGTTGTCCATTACGCGTAATATATCAATCAATTATTTACGATCGGCATTTATGCGCAAAGTGACGCTTACAGAATGGATTACAAGCAAAGGAACAAGTCCATCTGCCTAACACAAAATGCTGGAGCAGGCGTTTTCGGAACAAATTTGGCAAGCGGTTCTCACGATGCCGCTCAAAATGAGAGAAGTGTTAATTTTACATGCCAAGTACGAGATGACAATGAAAGAAATCGCGGATTTGCTGCAAATATCGGAAGGAACGGTTAAATCCCGACTTGCGAGAGCACGACAGCAGATGAACCGATATTGGAAGGAGAGTGCAGCGTATGAATGAGCAAAAGCCGGAATGGTATGCGAAGCTGAAGGGCGATCCAATTCGGGAAAAAACGTTCACGCTGGACAAAATACATCAAATTGAGCAAAAAGCGGAGGAATATCAAATTCAAGTCCAACCACGTAAAAGAAAAGCACTCGTACCGTTGTTAATTGTGACTGCTCTTGCAGCAATGGTCTTATTCGTTGTTATTGTTAACAAAGACACTGTAGGACAATGGTTCTCGGATAATAACCAGACCGGGATTGAAACTCCCATTCCGACGAGTCCACCACCGTCAACGCCGACACCGACCGAGACAAGTAAGGACTTACGAGTAGAAATTACCGAAACGGCAGGAGTTTTGTGGCATTTGCTACCTTTTAAAACCGAGGATGTATCGAGCATGACCGTGCTTAATGAGAATACAGGAAAGGAAGTTTCTATCCCTGAAGAGCGTAATTATATCATCTTGCAAAGCCTTAATTGGATAGATTTGACGAAAGCGAAGGCAGTCAATGTTTCAGGTGAGAGCTATGAGTTATCAGCACTCCTACGGTTACATCTAAAGGATGGTACGGTATATGCGGTTCCCTATGACATAAACAATAATGTATTCGATTTGGGCGAACCAGATTCTGGAAACAGCTTCTACTACTCCGATGATCAGACGGTTTTGCTGATGCAGTCGTTATTAAATCCCGATTCCCAGCTTGCCGAGTTGGATCGAGATATGGATAAGGCTCATAATGAGGATTCATCCCGGGATGGGAAAAGGACTTACAACCTCGATCAGTTGATGGTGAACGGGAATGATTATGCTGGATGGGAGAAGGAATTGGAATCTAGCAGCTTGGATCAACCGGAAATTCGCTATTACGATTCGGGAGAGGAGAAAGTCAAAGGTTTAAACATTTACGACAAGGGCGGTATTATCGCCATTAGTAGACAATATGTGTTCACGACTAATCAATACAAGACCAGTGGCGGCGTTACCGTTGGCTCTACCCCCGATGAGGTATTGGCTAATTTAGGAGAACCAAGCAGTAAATCAGCTTCAAAGTGGAACTACAACCTTGGCGATTATCAAAGATTTTACCTTCTGTTCGAAGAGAATGTTGTAAAATATATGGTTGTCCTTATCCCGTTGTAAACCCTGTGCCACAATCCGTTTTAACCAATCTACTGCGCACGTAGCTTGACAAACCTAATTATAAAAATACTTATTTTGGTAATGGTCAAAATGTGATCGGGGTTACAGAACTTAATCATTAGAAAATGAATATTTGGTGGTATTAATCGTATTGACACCATTATCATCATTAAATGCAGGTGATGTCATTAACTAGGGTGGATACGCATGGTTTTGATTGACTGATGTTTGTGTAAATTTACTTTTGAAAAGAGGGAATGGAATGAATGTCAAAAAGTTAGTTTTATCTGGGTATTATCATAGGGGCGACCTTGTTGTATAACAATTCGGTTTTCTGCTATGAATTTGGATATACCGCATACGAAAGGGGAACTTGAGAACCTGTTATTACATATCAAGTCACAGATTGATAGTGCAAGCAATATTCAGCAAATAGACTTGCTTCGCTTGCAAAATTTGAGTAATAAACGAAATGAAGCTTTCGAGCTAATGACGAATGTCATTAAAAAAATGCAAGATT
Organism: Cohnella abietis; assembly: GCF_004295585.1. Classification (NCBI taxonomy): domain Bacteria; kingdom Bacillati; phylum Bacillota; class Bacilli; order Caryophanales; family Paenibacillaceae; genus Cohnella; species Cohnella abietis. The sequence continues at coordinate 724,962 of NZ_AP019400.1, forward strand.
CCAGAAATAGTATTATAGGAAATATGCGGTGATGAAAGGTACGGGGTAATCAATCAGTAAAGGGGTTGAATGCAACGTCAGCCGGGCTGTCTTTAATAAACACAGTCAAAGGCTATGCAAGCGCGGGTGTTGAAATAGAATGACGGTTGTAAGTGTGAGTGAGATAGGCCTTAAATAGGTGAAATGAGTAGGTATAGGAAGCCATCTAACACTAAGGGTTAGGTGGTTTTCTTTTTTGCTACTAAAGCTTTGATAGTAATAGTGCTTTATTACAACAAGAGGTTTACAAGTGGAGGAGTTTCAATGAGTATAAACCCGAAACTTCAGATCCCTCATCAATATAACGCGTTGGTGCCCAACGGAGTGGAACGTCTTACAAAGTCGGCCGCCGTATGGTTGGAGGAGCATAGAAATGACGAAGAAGCGTTAGAGCATTATAAGAGGGGCGCCTCCGCCTAACTCTGTCCCATACCTCGCGAATACCGGAAATTAGTCGGCATCTCCGCCTAACTCTGTCCCATACCTCGCGAATACCGAGAGTTAGTCGCCATCTCCGCCTAACTTTGTCCCATACCTCGCGAAAATTGAGAATTAGTCGGCACCTCCACCTAACTCTGTCCCATACCTCGCGAATACCGAGAATTAGTCGGCACCTCCGCCTAACTCTGTCCCATACCTCGCGAAAATTGAGAATTAGTCGGCACCTCCGCCTAACTCTGTCCCATACCTCGCGAATACCGAGAATTAGTCGGCATCTCCGCCTAATTCCGTCCCAAATCGCGCCACTGAACCGGGGTCCGCTCATCCCGTAAAACCGCCAAAACGGAAGATATCGTAAGAGATTTGTAAGCATAGATTACAAGCTACAAATCAACAAAAAGTGCACCTGCTAGAATAATCACTTGGCAAGCCCAGTGGGAGTTAACCGATGAATTCTAGGGGGTACTTTCCTTCTTTTTAGCTTATTATTTTGACGAACCGTGCTAGAATGATCTAAGTACTTAATAAGTACTTAATATACGGAGACTACAACAGTGGATGGTCAGACGAAAGGACATGTTATGAAGAAAAGAATACTGGATATGCTCGTTATTATAGTGGGTTCAATGCTATTTGCCTTGGCTGTCAATCTGTTCGTTATTCCGAATGAGTTCGGCGAAGGCGGGGTAACGGGAGTAACGATTATTTTATACTATTTGTTTGAATGGTCTCCTGGACTGATAAGCTTGATTCTTAATTCCCTATTATTAATAGTAGGGTATAAATTTCTGGACAAGACCACAACGATATATACGGTTATAGCCGTATTCCTTCATTCACTCTTTCTGCATCTTACGAAGAGCTGGCATATTGAATCCGATGAACTCATTATCAATGCTATATTCGGCGGTGTTTTTGCGGGAGTGGGTATAGGTATGATTATACGTATAGGTGGAACGACGGCAGGGTCGACAATTATTGCGAGAATGCTTAATAAGTACTTAGACTGGAACGTAAGCTATGCGCTTTTGATCGTTGATTTGATTGTCGTATTTGCCTCTTATTTTATTATCGGCGCGCAAAGTGTGATGCTCACGATAGTCATGCTCTATGTAGCAACCAAGGTGATGGACTTCATTATTGAAGGTATCAATCCCAAGAAGGCGATTACGATTGTCTCTAAGGAGCAGGATAGAATAGCTGAGCAAGTTAACGTCATCATTGGCAGAGGTGTTACTGTTATCTATGGTCGGGGCTATTATACAAATTCGCCTAAGGAGCTGCTCTATATTGTTATTAGCAAACAGGAAGTGAGCATGCTCAAGAAAATTGTTAGATCGATTGATAAAGAGGCGTTCATTACTATTCATGATGTAAGAGACGTGTTCGGGGAAGGCTTCGTGGACATCTCGAAGTGAGATCTCCAAAAACTTCTGCGATACTAACCTATTGGGTTTACTTTTTGAGGTTGCTTATATAGTAGCTGCACCACTTAGGCTCAAATATTTAGTTAACTTGGCGTTTACTCCAAGGACCAACAAATGTTCTTAATCATATTAGGGATTATAGTTATCGGTGGGACGCTACTGATTTATATTGGTCCAAGGCTGCTGCAAGGCAGAGCTGAGATGGCGAATAATCATTATAAAGAAGCGCAGGAAACCTTTGCAATGCTTTACTACGATCCTTTGTTGCCGTTCTAATGCCGCACGTAGCTTGACAAACCGCCCTGGTAAAAAGATACTTATTCGGAGTGGAACCAATATGTTTTTGCCGATATGTATGGTTGGCGATGCAGCGGAATGCGAGGCTAAAGACTCTTCGCTAGAAAACATCCTCGTGGCCTACCCGCGAGGATGTTTTCTATTAACGGCACTGAGAGTTTTTCTCGAATCGAATGGGGGAAGAAAGTATGGATTGGGAAGCCCACATCGAACGGTGGAGCCGAACCGCTGTTAGATTGCTAGATATTCGACAGTATCGTGTGGAGAATGACACTGTGCCTGAGCGCTATGTGGCGCATACTAGCTTTTTCGTAGTTACTACCCATGGAGAGGCGAGAGTGAATCTTTCGGGAACGGTCTATCGAACCCGTTCACTTCACATTCTGCATGGTGGAAAGGGTGCGGAGTTAGGCTTTATGCCGCTGGGAAACGACTTTGCTTGCTATTTGATTTTGTATAAAGCCGAGTGCGCCTCGCCGGAGGAGCAGGAAAGCTTCCATATTCCGTATGAATTCACTCCTTATGCGATGCTGCCTCTGCAGGAAAAGTGTCAAGCTATGTATCGCCTGTGGCAGCAATCAACCCCAATGGACAAGCTGCAGGCGCAGTCTGCCTTTCTTCCGTTTGTGTTTGAGGTTATGCGACAAATCCGCACGTCAGCAACGGAAAACGGTAGATTAAATGTCGTAACCGAAGCGATTCACTATATTCATGAGCATTACAGGAAGGCGATTACAGCCGAGGAATTAGCCGGAATTTACAGCTGCAGCGCGAGCTACTTGTCTCGCTTGTTCAAAAGCCAGATAGGAGTAGGTCCGATTGAATACCTGATTCATGTACGTATTCATAAAGCGAAGCAGTTTCTGCTGAGATCGGAGGCTCGTGTTCAGGAAATAGCGAGCAGCGTTGGCTATGAGGATGTCTATTACTTCAGTCGCTTGTTCAAGAAGCATACCGGCTGCTCTCCGCTTCAGTTTCGCGAAGACAGTCGGCAGACTGTTCATAATAATCCATTACGCTTGTTAAAATCGTCTATTGTATCAGAAAGGCTTGCTCCCCATAATGAGAATGAGAATTATTATCATCCATTCAGAGAAGGGGACACATCCATGTTTAGATTTTCAAGACCAGCATTCGGAGCAATGATGATATTATGTACAACATTGCTTTTGAATGCATGCCAGACAGGCAGCAATTCAGGCAGTAACACAGGAACGCCGGCTTCCCAGCCTGCTTCAACAGCTACAGCTACCGCTACGGATAGCACAGCTGTTGAAATGCGTAGCTATAAGCATTTGAAAGGTGAGACAGAAATTCCTGTGAAGCCTCAGCGTGTGGTCAGCTTATTCCATTTGGGCGAGCTGATGACGCTTGGGGTGAAGCCTGTAGGTGCAACTACTTTTATTCTGAAGAATCCGCTGCTAAGCGATATTTCCGATATTGTAGATGTTGGAGTTCCTCCTAATGCGGAGAAGATTTTGTCGTTAGAGCCTGATCTGATTGTTACAACTGGACCATTTGCGGAGGCATTTGAGGGCGGGTACGAAGCGCTGAGCAAAATCGCACCAACGATTGTTGTGGAGCAGTACAACGATCCGTTCAAGGATGTTGAAATGTTTGGTGATATTCTCGGCAAGCAGGAAGAAGCGAAGCAATGGAAAGAGGCATTTACAGCAAAAATAGCTGATTATAAGAAGAAGATTAGCCCGTTCATTGGGGCTGATGAAACCTTCTCGATTTTGAATGTGCGTCCCGGTGCGATTTATATTTACGGTGATACCAATATGGGAGGCAACATTCTCTACAAGTATCTAGGTTTGAAGCCAACAGAAAAAGTTGAGACTGACGTCATTAATGGAGAAACATGGGAAATATCTGCCGAGGTAATCCCCGATTTCATAGGTGATCGTTTATTTCTGGCTGTGAATGAAGGTGCAGAGGAAGATATGAAGAAAGTGGAAAAGCTTATTAAGTCTTCGCCAGCGGGGAAAGCAGGAAAAATCTACAATATTGATTTCAATAAATTTCTTCTAAGTGATCCGATTTCTGTAGAAAAACAGATGGATATCATCATTAATTTGCTGGTTGAAGGCAACAATTAAAAGATTAATGGCACAAAGAGCTACCCTCTAGAGGTTCTTAGAACCTCTAGAGGGTAGTTTTATTTCTTTTACGGCAAGCCCATGAGTGAAACATCAGTTCCCGGTCTGTTTGCAGCGAGAGATATTTTACATCATGAAGGAAAGCTTCACTTAATCGCAGGTGCATTTCAGGACGCGGCTAATGCAGTCAACAAAGCCAAGCAATATATCGAGCCGGGTGCAGAGGAGACAGGAAGAGTTTCTTCGCATCATGAAATATTTAAAGAGAGAAATATTAAACTGGTTAAACATTTGTATGAACAGCGAACCTAGTCTATGACAATTGAACTGCCACGCCTCCACCATGTAAATCCACAACCGCACGAGGTTGTGGATTTTGCATTTACTAGATTTTTAATGATGGGAACGAATCGCGAGGCAGTGACGAAATTATTACTTGAACTATGAGGTAATTTGAGCATAATTTTTTGCAAAATGTAACCGTGGTTACAGATTAATCACCTTAAATGAATTAGAATAGTAGGAGATAACATTTCAGGATGTTATAGAGCAACGATTTGAATACAATTTATTTATACTTAGGAGGAAGTAATGTGTTTAAAAAGAAATGGCTAATTCTCGCAACAGTATTTACGCTTGTTACCACATTAATCTCAGTACCGGTAACTCAAGCGGCAGGCATTTCCCTGAATATCAATGGGAAAAACGTACAGAATGATGTTCAGCCAGCAGTCATAAAAGGAACGGTGTTTGTACCTCTAAAGCATGTCTCCGATACATTAGATATAAAGATGAAATGGGATAGTGCAGCTCAGACAGTGACCGCTGTTAAGGACGATGTTACAGTCACTATTATTGTTGGAGATTTGGTTGCAACTGTAAAAGAGGGCTCCGAAATAACGAAGGTGACGCTTGAGCAGCCTGCACAAATCATTCAAAACAGGGTTATGGTGCCTATACGTTTTCTAGCAGAACAATTCGATGCCAAGGTGAAATGGGATGATAAACTCAAGTCAGTTATCATCACGACTGGAGATAGCTCCTCGACTGGTTCAACTGGTACGAAAGGTGATAAAGGCGACAAAGGCGACAAAGGCGATAAAGGGGATAAAGGGGATAAAGGCGATAAAGGAGATACCGGACCAGCGGGCTCTTCTGGTTCTGGATCGTCAGGTCCAGCAGGTCCTGCGGGCGTAACAGGTCCAGCAGGTCCAACAGGTCCGCAAGGTACACCAGGTACACCAGGTACACCAGGCACACAAGGCATACCAGGTACACCAGGCACACAAGGCATACCAGGTACACCAGGTACACCAGGCACACAAGGCATACCAGGTACACAAGGCACACAAGGCATACCAGGTACACAAGGCACACAAGGCGCACCAGGCGCACCAGGCGATAAAGGTGATAAAGGTGATAAAGGTGATAAAGGTGATAAAGGATCCTCGACCATCATTCCGTTTGCTTCCGGCGGACCGATTACTATGACGACTATTGCCGGTGGGCTAGTTGGAACGTCCAGTGCGGTCGGTTTCGGAAGTTCCGCCACAGGCTTATCATTAATCGGTGGAACTGTAGATATCACTACTACCCCCAATTATGCCTTTTCGTTACCACGTGATGGAACATTGACGTCGATATCAGCCTTTTTCAGCACATCTACGGCGTTGATTCTAGTTGGCTCATCAGTCACCATTACTGCACAATTATATAGCTCTAATAATAATACGTTCTCACCTGTTCCGGGCGCTACAGTTACGCTTTCGCCATCAATTACAGGAGTAATAGCTATAGGGAGTACCTCCAGTGGTATTACCACTGGGTTGGCTGTTCCTTTAACAAAAGGGACGCGGTATCTACTTGTCTTCTCTTCAACGGCAGCCGGGCTGACTTTGATAAATGATGTTCAAGGATATGCCAGCGCGGGTATCGCAATAGAATAATGACAGCGACTGCGAGGAACAAATTATTAAATAGGTAAAAATGAAATAATGTAGAGGAAGCCATCTAACACTTGGGGTTAGGTGGTTTTTTCTACATATCAGCAATAGAATTTTCTATACTTTTCTGATATGTCTCCGACATAAACGTTGAACGCCGTGAAAGAAAGGCGTCAGCCGTTTATGCTTGTGCTAATTAAAGTGCTGCCATTGTTTTTTCGTGGAGATTTATATGTTCCTTGCAACAAACTGATAAGATATACTGTATATACATAAATGGGATTTATTAGATGTTGTAGATAACTATTATACATAGAGGAGATTCGCTAAGATGACTAAAGAATACTCTAAAGCAGGCGATCCAATATATCGGTATGAAAATAAAGAATCGGAGTGGAGACCTCCGACATATGGTGAAGAAGGCTGGATGGAGAAAATTGGGGAGCACATGGAGAGATACTATGGGACGGTGGAGACCGTTCTGCACGAGATTATTTCCGATTTAATTCACATTGATGTACATCATATTAAACCTACAGAACGCCATCCGTATAATGTCTTGTTCACAACGGGAATGAGTTATCTTCCTATGAATACCCCTGAGGGGAGGGAAGATTATCGATATGCGGAATTAATGATTTGTTTGCCTCCAGATTGGCAGATATCAGACAAAGCGTTCAAAAATTCCGATAATTATTGGCCTGTCTACTGGCTGAAAATGCTGGCAAGATTGCCTCATGAACATCATACGTGGCTGGGTGAAGGCCACACGATTCCAAACGGAGATCCGGCCGAATCTCTCTCCAATACAACTGCAATGAATGGTATTATTCTGCTTCCTCCAATTAGAGTGAGCCAGGATTTCCATACCTTGAAAATAGACGATGTACATAGTGTTCACTTTTACTGTCTAGTTCCGCTCTTCGGTGAGGAGATGAAATTCAAGTTAAATGAAGGTTACGATGCACTTACTGATAATTTTGATAAGTATCAAATAGACGAATTAATTGATTTAAAAAGAAAGAACACATGCAAGCGTTCGTTCTTCTCTAGGTGGAAAGGTTAGTAGCATGATTGTATTTACGCACTTCTCAACTAAGAAAGTTTGATGAGTTGACCTCCGTCAATGACCATGCAGTGTCCGGTCATATACCGCGATTCGTCGCTGGCCATGAACAAAGCGGCCGAGGCGATCTCTTCTGGCTGCCCGACGCGCTTCATCGGAATTGTTTTCAAATATTCCGCAATAGCGGGCGGATTTTCAATGAGCGGCTTCGTCAGCCTAGTCTCGATAAATCCGGGGCAAAGGGAGTTTACGCGGATGTCGTACGACGCCAATTCCACCGCCATCGACATCGCCAGCAAATTAATCCCGCCCTTGGCCGCGTTGTAATGGGCTTGATCCGCCTCGGCCGCAAGACCGTTAACACTCGACATCTGGATAATGGAGCCGCCGCTTCCGAGCTTGACCATTTCCTTGGCAACTCGTTGGGAGACTAAGAAAGTTCCCTTCAGGTTAATATCCAGATGCCAGTCCCAATCCTCCTCCGTAATTTCGAGGAAAGACGCAGTGCGGTTGACGCCCGCATTGTTCACGAGAATGTCAATTCGACCCCATTCCCGTAGAGCTTCATCGACCATACGATCCACGTCTGCTCGGTATCTGATATCCGCTTCGATCGCGATCGCTTGACCGCCTTTGTCCGTTATATAAGCTGCGGTCTCTTCGAGCGCCTCTTTATCGAGACCGGCGACGGCGACTTTCGCGCCTTCCGCGGCAAACCGGACGGCAATCGCCAGACCAATTCCTTGGGAACCGCCCGTCACGAGCGCTATTTTATCCTTTAGCCTCAACTTGCAAACCTCCCACGTCTTCCGAGATTCCGCACCAATCGATAATGATTTCGGCATACCACCGAATCAGAGCTTCATAAGAAGCGATATCGAGAAATTCGTCCGCCCCATGCGCGTTACCGCCGCTAGGACCGAGTACTAAAGCAGGCGTATCGCTGTACAAGTTAAACATAAAGCCGTCGCAGGCAAACGGCGATCCTGTCGGAGGCTCTGCAGAGCGACCGAGCACCCGTGCGCCGCAATCCGCGGTCAGCTCCATAAACCGGGCGGTGTTGTCGTCTTTCTTCATTTCACTTGCGGATAAATAGCGGATTAAGGGCCTGATCTGCGGTTTGCACTTTTGTAGCAACGGATACTTGGAAATATGCGCTTCGTAAAATGCCCATAGATCCGCGATAATGCTCTCTCCGGTCATTCCGGGATAGCCTTCGATCCAGAAATTCAATTCTCCGGTCGCGGGAAGCTTCTCTTGAAGCTCGCGAGTAACGTCTCCGGAATAAATCGTCAGAAGAGTCACTTCCGCTTTCCGACCGCTTTGCCACCAAGAAGGGACCTCAAGGGTCTCCTTTCGGTAGGTATCGTATGCTCGTAGAAAATTGGCGAAATCGATCGTCGCCTCGAGCGCACTCACCAATTCTTCGCCCGCGAAGGCGATTCCGCTTCGGCCGGTGAAGGTAGCCTTCCAGATACCACCACCAAGATGTGCCGGATAGAGCCTCATATTAGAAGGCTCCGGAATAATCGCCATGTCCGGGTTTGGACCGCGAAGCCTTCCAGCAAGAGTGCCATTGGCTCCCCCGTGCTCCTCATCCACGACGCTTTCGATGTAGACGCTTCCCGCGATCGGGATGTTAAGCTCTTGAAGACATTTGACCGCCATCATTGCGGCAGCCATTCCGCCCTTCATATCATACGAGCCCCGACCGTACAATTTGCCGGAATCGACAGTCCCGGAGAAGGGGGGGTGAGTCCATGTTTCCGTTCCTTCATAGACGGTATCGGCATGCCCGGAGAACATCAAGGAGCGCCCCGGACCGCCGCCGAAAAAAGTTCCGACGACATTCGGTCGGTTGTCATAGCGGCGAGAATCCATATAAGCTACATGTTCCCGCAATCCCGGCACCTCGGAAAGCTCGTATAGATCCACTTTGGCTTCCTGCTCGCGCATCCATTTCGCCAAGAAATGCTGATACTCCGCTTCATTGCCGGTCGGAGGATGATTGACGCTTTCGATTTGCACCAGCTTGGATGCAAATGCAATCGCTTTCAATTGATTTTCCTTCATCCACCCATTAATCGATAGGGATATTTCCTCGCGGCTCTTATGCAACGTTTATTCTCTCCCTCGTCAGCCTAGTGCTTCCCGTTTGGCGGGAGCGAATGCGATCACGTCGATTTCCACCAAATAGGCGCCCATATCAATCGGAGCGGTCGTTCTGGCCGGATAAGGGGCGTTAAACACCTCGGCGTACGTTTTATTGTAGCCTGGGAAGTCTACTGCTCGACTGACGAAAGCATTGGATTTAATAACATGATCCATCGTCAGTCCCGCCTTTTCCAGTATGATTTCTATATTGCGCAGGCACTGCCGGGTTTGCGCTTCAATCGTATCTCCTACGACTTCTCTCGTTACAGGGTCAACGCCTACTTGACCGGACACATATACAAAATCGCCTGAACGAATAGCATGAGAGAAAGGAAGCGGAAATTGTGGTGCATTTTCAACGTGAATAGCTTTTGACATGAATAATCATCCCTTCAATCTAAAATGATAGTTACCGAATTTTACCGCGCGCATCGACTTTAATCATATGATCTATCCGGTTTCCGCGAACTCCTTGTAGCTCATCGTGCAGGTTCGCCGTTGTGCAGCAATGGTTCGGCAGAAACAGTAGCTGGTCGCCAATTTCGAATTGGACGCTTTCCGGCAAATGCAATATCCCGTGTTCCTCGCTCAGCCGCTCCACATAAACGTCCGGGAAATCACGCAAAGTGCCATACCCAGGAACATGAGCACTGGCGTCGCTGCTGAATGTTTTCGAGCCGGCATCGATGATAGCGGTTCCCTTCCGCGGGGTGCTGACGACCGTGGCCAACACGTGCATGGCGCATTCTTCAGGTGTAATGACGCCAATCGCAAGCTGCGAGATGTCTCCGTATACGTAAGCTCCCGGGCGAATTTCCGTGACGCCGTCGATATCGCTGATAAACTTGGAAGTAGGGGTGGAACCGACACTGATTTCTTCGATTGGAATCCCAGACTGTTCTAGCAATTGTTTAGTGCGGACAAGGCCTTCCGCTTCCACCCGGGCTGCTTCCCGTATTTGCTCCTGCGTCTTTTTTCCATAAGCAAATCCGCCGTGCGTCATCAAACCGGTCACATGCACATAAGGGAGTTTAGCAATCTCTTGAACGAGCTGGGCCGTTTCTTCGCCCGGTTCTTTCCCGCAGCGGTTCAATCCGGTATTGACGTCGATATAGAGCTTGATGTCCTTGCCGATTGAGCGTCCTAATTGGGAGAGCCCTTGTGCTACCTGCACGTTATCGGTGCTGACGATGACGTTGGCACGCTCCATCAGCCGGGCCAATCTTCTCAGCTTCGTCTCGCCTACGATCGGAAAAGCGACAAGAAAGTCGGCTATGCCTGCATCAGCCAACACCTCTGCTTCCCCTAGCTTAGCAACAGTAATCCCGCAAGCGCCGTAACGAATTTGTTCTTTCGCGATCCAAATGCTTTTGTGCGTTTTGAAATGCGGTCGCAACTTTACGCCGGCTTGGTGCGCCAATTCCGCGGTATGCCTTAGATTTCGATCCAAAATATCTAAGTCGATAAGTACGGCGGGGGTTTCCAATTCAGCCCACGGGTGTCGATTCTGCTGCACGCTACTCGTCCTCCCTTATTCTATTTTATCTATCGAAACATATGTTTCATTAATTCGAATGGTAACTGATGATTTCGGGTTTGTAAATACAAAAGTTTGCAAATATCGTTATTCGATTAGTTATCGTTGCCCTGCGCAATCCCATGGTAATAAATCCGCAAGCTTAATTCCTTGGCGCTTTGCTTGACCCAATCTTGGGCGCGTTGCCACAGCTCATCGGTCAGCCGCGTCTCGGGGATGGAGATGCCGATCGCGGCTACCGCTTCATTATTAGAATTGCAGATGGGAGCCGCTACGCAGCGTACGCCTTGTACAGCTTCTCCATAGCTATGGAAGAGGCCATCATCGCGTGCTTCCCGAATCTGTTCGAGCAGCTGGTCCAAGTCGTTGATCGTCGACTCCGTAAGCTTGCCCAGCGATTTATCTGAATAGATGGAGGAGATTTCTTCATCGGTGTTCTTGCTTAACATTGCCTTACCCATCGCGGTGGAATGGATGGGAAGCTTCATTCCCATATGGGAGACGAACCGGACCGGATGACTGCTTTGCTTTTCGGAGACGTAGAGAATCTTATCTCGGTCCCTGATTGACAGGAACACCGCTTCGTTAATGTCGCCTACGATTTTCAATGCGATATGCTGAAACTCGGAGATCAAATCCGTGTTCTGGGTGTATTTCGTCGCGATTTCCAGCAGCTTGTGGCCTAGGCGAAACTGTTTCTCGCTATTATCACTTTCCAGATATCCCCGCTCTAACAAGTTTTGAATGATCTTATAGGTGCTGCTCGTCGGCAAATCCAGCCTTCGTGAAATTTCCACCAAGTTAAGCGAATGCTGTTGATCGGCAAGCAATTCTAATATATCCAACACGCGGTCGGCGGATTTTACAAAGGTGACTTGTTTCCCGGTATTTTCCACAAAAACATTCCTCCTGCGAAAACAAATTTCTTATTGGCAATAAGATATAGACCAATCTACAGCATTAATGAAAAATTGTCTAACGGGTTATTTCATACTGTAATCATAAGTATAATATATAAATAGAAAATTATTTTCTTGATATAAAATAATTGCTTTGTTAATATGGGAAAAAATCACTCCTTCGGAGGCACACAAATGACAGTATTCGAAACTTCAAAAACAAAGTACGCGGAATCCCGTAATTCTCTTGCTGGTGGCGTATCCAGCTCCTTGCGTGCTTCAATGAAACCAGTGCCGCTTTATGCAGCTTCGGGAAAAGGCTCGCATATCCGGGATGTCGACGGAAATGAGTATGTTGATTACATGTTGGCTTACGGTCCATTGATTCTCGGACACGCGCATGACGGCCTAACCGAGAGCATTATCGAAGCCATGCGCAAGGGATACACTTATGGCGTGCAGCATGAGGGGGAAATCGAGCTCGCGCAGCTATTATGCGAAGTGCTGCCTTGCGCGGATAAAGTGTCGCTGAGCGGTTCCGGTACGGAAGCGGTCATGCTAGCGTTAAGGCTGGCCCGCGCCCACACGGGTAGAAGCAAGGTTATTCGCTTTCACGGTCACTACCACGGATGGTCGGATGCCATCTTTACTTCTTTTCCGAGCGCGGATATGAAAGGACATGCGGTTGATAACGATTCCGCGGTTTCTCCGGGAACTAACGGACAGAGCGCGAACAGCTTGTCCGATGTCATTTTGTTGCCATGGAACGATAAAGCCGCGCTTGAGTCGACTCTCCGCACCCGGCATTTCGAGATCGCGGCCGTCATTACCGAACCCGTTATGTGCAATTCCGGCTGTATTCTTCCCGAGGAGGGGTACCTTGAATTGATCCGAGATCTTACGAAAGAGCTTGGAATCGTAATGATCATGGATGAAGTCATTACGGGATTCCGGCTTGGAATCGGCGGCGCCCAGGAGAGATTCGGCATTACGCCCGATCTCGTGACCGTAGGCAAAGCGCTCGGCGGGGGCATAGCAATCAGTGCGGTCGGCGGTAGGGAAGCCATCATGAAATTGGTGGATGACGGGGTAGTCAGCCATCTTGGAACCTTGAACGGAAACGGCGTGTCCACGGCGGCGGCGATTGCCACGATCCGCGAGCTTCGCAAAGATAAGGGGGCCGCCTTCTCCCATATGGAAGGGTTGACTGGTACATTAGTCGAAGGCTTCCGGTCATTATTTAAGCAGCACGACGTACCGGGAATTATCAATCAAATCGGTCCCGTCTTTAATGTCATGTTTACGGAAGAAACAGAGGTTCGGGGTTTCGCCGCTTACAATAGACGCGATTCGGCCAAATACGCTCGCTTCGCCGAGCTGATGCTGGATGAGGGAGTTCTCGTTCGTCCGAACGGCTTGTGGTATCTGTCGACCGCGCACAGTGAAGCGGATATTGAGAAAACACTCTCGGCGATCGGCGCTGTGCTTCCGAAGTTATAATAAAATAATTCGAATTTGGGCAGGAGAGGAGAAGGATTCGGATGAGGCTATTAGTAGCGGGCATTTTCCACGAGACGAACACTTTCGCTCCAGGGAAGACGGAAATCGAGCAGTTTCAAGGCGAGTGGGTAGAAGGTGCCGACGCCTACCTCGAGCGATATAAAGGAACCCGGACGAGCATGGGGGGAGTAATCGACGCGGCTGCCGCTGAGAATACGGAGTTGGTATGCGGAGCGTATTTGTCCGCTACACCGTCGGCTATGGTCTCGGCTTCAGCCGCTGAAGTCCTTCTAGCCAAGCTGGTTTCCACGGTTGATGCGGAAGCCGATGGCATTATCGTCATTCTGCATGGGGCAATGGTGGCAGAAGGGATCGCGGACATGGAGGCTGAAGCGCTTCGCCGCATTCGGACGAAAGTCGGACTGAAAGTGCCGATCGCGATTACGTTGGATATGCATGCGAATGTCAGCCAGGAGATGCTGGATCAAGTTCAGATCGTGACCGGCTATGACACTTACCCGCACATCGATCCTTATGAAAGAGCCGTCGAGGCGCTCGTGTTATTGGCACGTACGGTGCGGGGGGAATTGACTCCTGTCCTAGCGCTTGCTCGGCCGGGAATGCTGATCGTGCCACCGGTGATGCTGACAGATGAAGCGGGTCCGATGCGGGAATTGATGAGTAGGGCATTCGAGATGGAGCGGGAGCCGGGCGTGCTCAGCATTATGGTTGCGGGTGGTTTTCCTTACAGCGATGTGCCGGCCGCCGGTATGGCTTTCGTCGTTGCGACGGATGGAGATTCGGCGCTTGCTCACAGGCTAGCCAACGAGCTCTCGTTCATGGCTTGGGAACGCCGGGAGCGATTCGTCAGTCCGGCCTATCCACCGGCGGATGCCCTACGATTAGCCATGGAAGAGCCGAAAGGCCCGGTTGTCCTTGTCGAAGGCTCCGATAACGTAGGGGGCGGAGCTCCAGGAGATGCGACATTCCTGCTCGGACATTTGGTCGACGCCCCGGTTAAGAGCCTGATCGTGATTTGCGATCCGGAAGCGGTAAAGCTTGCCGACAGGCTTGGAGTCGGAGGAACGTTCGAGGCCGACATCGGCGGCAAAAGCGATCGGTTGCATGGCGATCCGGTTGCCGTTCGAGGGCAGATTGGGTTGCTATTCGACGGGAAGTACACCCATATCGGCTCTTATATGACGGGTCAGAGAGCGGATATGGGGCGAACCGCGGTTATTGAAGTCAATCGATTAACGATAATTATTACAGAACGACGGACGGCTCCTTGGGATCCCGGCCACGTCGTTTCGCTTGGGCTGCGCGCGCAAGACTTCCACATCATTGCGGTTAAAGCGGCAATCGCGTGGAAGACGGCATTCGGGGACATCTGCACGAGGTATATTCTCGTCGATACTCCCGGTTGCTGCGCGGTGGATGTAAACCATTTTAGCTATAAGCAAATCGTACGGCCTATCTACCCGCTTGATCGTGAATGAAAAGAAGAGGCTGCCACTGAGTTAATCAATGGACAGCCTCTTCTTTTTTATTTATCGAGTCCCCGAGGCAACGGATTTCACCTGCATCTCGAAGTTTTTAATGATTTGGAATCCGTTATAATGACTCATGATTTCATTGTAATAGACTGGCCATCGCTTTCCCGACTGATCGGAGAACAGCATTTTGACTTGCAGCTCGTTTTGCCTGGACCGGAAAGCTCCTACATCAATGCCGACGGGCGGTGCCAATGTAACTCCAAGCTTCGCTTTGACTGGAAGCTGGACCAAGAATGTTTTGATGTCTGTGTCTCTCGCTGTCGTATTGGGATCAACGATCTGCAAACCTAGCACGCTAGGGGTCTCCGGCGTGAAGAAACCCCATAATTTTAATGAGTCGACAGAATGTCTAGAATCCTCCGCCTTCTTAGGTAATAACGTGATCGTGTTACCGCGACGCGAATAGTGCTCCCCCTCTATACCGTAATGGGTGAGGAGAAACCCCTCATCACTCGATAGCCAATCTAATATTTCCACTATTTTCTTTATTCTCTCGGGATACTTGTCGGCAGTCATCTTGGCAAAAACAAAAGGATATTCAGGTGAACCCCCTGCCCTTAACGGCTGGTTACCCAGCGGGTTAAAGGGTACCCAGTTGGCTTTCGGATCAAGCTTACGACTAAGCGATTGAATACTTCCCGGATTAGCATCCAAGGCGAAATCAACGGTTTGGCCAAGGACAACACCTACTTTTCCATGTATCGCTTTGTCGATATGCTCCGTGCCGGAGTTGAAAAACCAGTCAGGATCGACCAACCCCCCATTAATGACCTTAAGAATATCGTCTACGACATGTTCGATTCTCAGATCCGATTCCATGTCGACAAGCTTATTATTATTCATATAAGCCGGATATACGAGACCGTTCTTTGCATACTCGGGCCAGTCGGTAGACAGACTCGAATTGTTGCCCGATGTCGTAAATCCATAGGTATCCTTCTTGCCGTTTCCGTCCGGATCATCGAATGTAAAGGCGCGTAATACTTGCAAATATTCGTCGTAATTATGCGGAATTTTCAATCCTAAATGCTTAAGCCAATCTTGACGGATATAGTAGCTGCGATAAGAATTCTTATCATAGGGAATCGGAGCACGATAGAAGCGATTATGAATCTGATATTGTTTCAATTCCTTCTCGGTTACCCAGTACTTGAAGTAGTTTGGCATCGAAAGCGGGGATACATAAGACGACATATCCGCGAGCACGCCATCGAGCGAAAGTTTGGAAGCTCCGTCGCTGCTTCTATCGATCCACATATCAGGAGGGTTGTTGGAGAATAGCAATGACTCGATCTTGGCGTTATACTCATTTCCAGGCACCATAGCGGTAACATGGATACGGACGTTAAACTTCTTCTCTATGATTTGGCGAATAAGATCGGTATCTCTCTCAGGCAATGCCATATCCAAGGGAGCATTGATGAACAGATTCAAAAACATAATTTGTTGATCTTCATTTGGAGGCGCAGGAAGGGGCGATTTGTTGTTTTGCGCCCAGATGCTCCAACAGAGTACGAATAATCCGATGACTAAGAAGACAATTAAAGGTAGAATAGATCGGTATCGTATCAACCATTTTCCCCTCCGGACAGCTCATTGCTGATTACTTATTTAATATGTTAAGTTATTTCCTAGAGAAAATAAATGACTTTCGAATAATAAATTTTGCTAACTATCTAGCGGAATGAGGGGAGCAATGAAGACAAACTGGTTTAACAGATTACTACTCTCCTATTTGCCAGTATTTTTTATTATCAGCTTAAGCCTCTTGCTAATGACCTTCCTGACTTTAAGCGAAATGTCCAAGAAGGCTTCCGTAAAGGCGAATAATGCTGTGTCTCACAATATTTCGAAGATGATAGACAGCAAGCTCGCGGATATAGACTCCTTATTTCTATATGAAATACAGAACAATGAGAAGATCAAACAGTTTTTCTCGGACAATCCCAAGGACAATCGCCATTATACGGATATTCAAGCTTCTTCGGCATTAAAGGAACTATTGCAGAACAATCCGACGATAGAATCCATTTATTTGTATCGTACTCCAGATCGAACAATTCTTACCCGGTCGACGTTAACCGATTTGAACGATTTCGCTGATAGTCAATTTATCGGATTATCCTTGAACAGCCGCGTTCCTTACCGCTGGACAGCCCGAACCCTAGTACCGCAAAATACCGATGGGGGTAACGCCCGAAGAGTAATCAGCTTGGCCAAAAACACGAATCTGAGCAATTTAAGCATCCTCATCGTCAATGTCCGTATCGAGTCCCTGCTTGGATGGATAACCAGCATGACCGACAACAATTCGACCTTTGTCCATCTCAGTGACGAAGAAGGAAATCTTATCGTCTCTACGGAAGCGACTGCCAATGGCAAGACATCCAACATGGGGGCTGGCACAGTCCTATCCTCATCCGTTTCGGAACAAACGGGCTGGATCATATCCAGCGGCACTCTTAATAGCGGAATTCTGGAGTTTGTGTCCTCGCTATTCTACGTATGGATGGCTATTGCAGCAGTAATCGTTATTGCAGGGTTGACCTGGATCATCTATGTGTCCAGGCGCCAATACAAGCCGGTTATGACTTTAATGAACATGATTTCAGGAGCGCGTAAGGCATCTCCTACTCAGCTGAAGACGGAAAAGGTTGATGAATTTAAATTTATTGAATCATCAATCGAAGAGCTTCTCGATGAATCCAACATGCTTCAAGAGCAGCACAAAGAATTGTCCGTATACCACAGAAGACATTTGTTTCTTAGCTTAATGGAGGGAACGAACTCCACAGCCAACTTCGGCAAATATCTCGAAGAAGAATTATCGCGGCATGGCATTCATCAACCTGTAAGCGGCTCACTTGTCGCGATTGTCGAGATCGATCATTATACGGAATTCGCGATACAATATCGAAGTGATCAGCATTTACTGAAATACATCCTAGGCGCTTCCATGAAGGAATTAGTCGAGAATAAGCCTTTCACCGTATGGACCGAATGGATTTCCAATTCCAAGATGGGAATTCTCTTTCTATTCCATCATCAGGAAAGCGAGCAAGAAGTACTGGAAAGCTGTGAGAAGTTAAGGGACTGGATAGCTCTTAATTTGGACTTTACGGTGACGATAGGGATTGGTCATCTTATTCAACAACTGGAGTTAACTGCGGAATCGTTCAGGGAAGCGGTCAGTGCTGTTGGTTACAAATCTTCATTGGGAATGAATCGGATTATTACTCCCAAACATATGGTTTCCAAACCAAAGGGTGAATTGTTTAAGCAACTGCAGGTGTTTCGAAGTATTAGTCAATCGTTTAGACTTGGAGACGAGAAATGGGAAGATTATTATGAGGAAATGTATCAGACCCTCCAAGATCAGTTGTATACCCATGATGATCTAGCGAGCCTCATGCAGGTTCTGATCGGATATTTGCAGAAGGAAATGGCTGAGCTGACCGAAGAGTTAAACAAGGTTTGGATCGAGGATGTACAGCCTTCCTTGCTGATGGCGCTTGAACAAGAAACGCAAGAAGAAGTTTATCAGGCCATACACGATATTCTGAAGGATGCCTACGATAGACTAAATAAGCTTCGTGAGAACAAATCGTCCCACCAGCTTATGCATCAAGTTAAAATGTATATCGCCGACAATTACTGCAACCCCGATCTATCGCTCACTCATCTTAGCGACGAATTCCAATTAAACGCCAAATACTTAAGCCGTCTATTTCGAGAAGCATTCGGGATGAAGTTCGTTGAATATGTATCCGAGGTGAGGATGGAGAAGTCAATTCAGATGCTGCTTGAGACGGAAGATACCATTCAAGACATCGGCCGTGCCGTTGGATATGATCAATCACTAACCTTTATTCGCGTGTTCAAGAAGCATGCTGGTGAAACCCCAGGCCAATATCGCAAGAAATATAGTTCGATTTGAAGCCCTGAAGCCCTGCACGGTGTCGCGGGCTTCTTTTTTTCACCAAATAAGTGAAGATGAGGAGAATTATCTATTGCTGACTTATCGTCTATCGCCTAAAAACAGTAATATGTTCCTTTTCATCTATCTGCAGCAAATGATCTATATACCGTGTAATACCCGGGGTGTTACTTTTATTTGCGAGGCGGCGGATGAACAATTGGCTGCTTCAGGACGGAGGGAAAAGGGCTTTACGGCTGTAGAGAAATGAGAAAGCAAAAAAAATCGGGAGGGTTCATCTATGAAAAACAAAGCTAAGGTATGGGGTTTATCGTTGATTTGTTTGCTTCTTGTATTTATGATGGCAGCTTGCAACAGTGGCAAGAACAATTCTCAAGCTTCCAATAGCCAAGAAACCGCTCCAGCTGTAGTAAGCTCCACAGCTAGTCCTGAAGCGAGTGCAACCGCCAGCGAGTCCAATGTCTATCCGGAAAATGGTCTTCCTAAAGATCAGAAAGTTACCTTGAAATTTGCATACTGGGAAAACGGCAGCGGCAGGGAATGGATTGACTACGCGATTGAAACGTTCACGAAGAAATTTCCGAATGTAAGCTTCGATACGACTTATTCTCCTAAGATTGATACGATTATCGGGACGAAAATAGCGGCTAAAAACGATGACGACATGTTCGATATTTTCTCGAACTTTCTTCCGGGAAGTGCAGGCGGCGGTTCGGCCATGGCGACAAGCCTTGTGGAAGCCGGCAAGCTGGAGCCGCAGGACGATCTTTGGGACCATAAAGCTCTCGACATTGGCGTGAAGACGTTGAAGGAGCTTCAGTCGGGTATTTATGAAGGAAGAACTCTCATCCTCGATAAAATGTATGCCATTCCTTACGGGCAGGACATAACGGGGCTCTACTACAATAAAGTTCTGTTCGAGAAACACGGGTGGAACCAAAATCCGAAAACCTGGAGCGAATTTACGACGCTTATCGATACGATCAAAGCGGCGGGAATTATTCCTGTCACATACCCTGGTAAATACCCGGGATACCTAGATTTTTCCATCGGAATACCGAAAATGTTTGAAATCGCTGAGATCAACGGTAATTTGGATAAATTCAATGATGACTATCGTAACTACAAAGCGCCATACTATGCATCAGCAGAAAGCTTGAGCGTATATAACAAGATTTACGAGCTCGGTCAGAAAAAAGCATTCCCGGATGGCGTCGCAGCATTGACCCACACACAATCGCAAATGCAGCTTCTACAAGGGCAAGCAGCATTGGCTTCGACAGGGGAATGGGTTCAGAACGAAATGAAAGATTCCATTCCTGATGGTTTTAAGTGGGGATTCATGCTGGCGCCGATGGGGGATAATCCGGACAGCACCAAATATTATCAGAGCTATGCAGGCGGAGGCCATTACATCTGGGCAGCCAAACCGGACTTAAACAAGAAGTGGGCGAAAGAGTTCTTGGTCTGGATGTGGAATCTTGATGTACAGCAGCTCTATGCGGTTAAAGCGGGAGGATTGCCGGTTCGTACCGACTATATGGATGATGCAGCTTTGGTCGATAAGCTGCAGGATGCTCCGAAAGCCGTTCTTGAATACTTGAAGAATAACCATGTCAAAGGTACTAGCGAGGCGCGTAGTGTTTCGCTGACTGATCAGAATGCAGAAAAGGCGAGAAAGCTGATGGAAGAATCAGTGAACGATATCGCTTCAGGAAAGCTAGATCCGCAGTCTAAGCTGCATGAGGCAGAGGATCTGCTCGCTAAAGCAATTGCCGCTCAGAAATAATAGACCGATTTCATTGCACTTAATAAGAAGCCATCACGGAGCGCTGAAGGAATTAGCGCTCCGTGAATAATAAAGGAGCGACATCACGATGAATGAGCTGCCTAATCCTGTCGCGCACGTAGCAGCACCCCAAAATCAGCAATGGAAGCAGAAAGCCAAATTTCAGAAGAGATTGTTTATTTTTTTGGCAACATTCCCTGCTTTTGGAGGATATATGCTGTTTACGTTGTACCCGAATTTGCTTTCTGTCTATTATTCTTTATTGGATTGGGATGGAATTAAAGAGCCTGTATTTGTTGGCCTGAACAATTTCAAAGATATGTTACAGGATGACTATGTTTGGCGGGCGTTATGGCATAACGTGCTGCTAATGGTAACCATTACACCACTAGTTGTTTTTATTTCAATTATCCTTGCGTACTTGCTGGCGAACAAAGGGTATCGATTCCATTCGGTGTTTAAGGTGCTGTTCTTTTTCCCCAATATACTCTCTTTGGTAGCCGTTTCTTTACTGTGGTCCTTCGTGTATGACGGATCCTTCGGCTTGCTGAATGCGGGGCTGCGATTGATCGGAGTGGACATAGGAAATTATTATTGGCTAGGTGAGAAGAAAGCCGCATTGTGGGCGACGATTCCCCCTTCTGTCTGGGGCGCAGTAGGGTTCTACTTCGTTATTTTCCTGAATGCGATGAGTACGATTCCAAAATCGCTCTACGAAGCGGCAATTCTAGAAGGGGCAAGTCACCGGGTTCGACTATTTAAGATTACCATTCCGCTTATGACCCCTATTATTCGCGTTGCCGTTTTATTCTTAATGTTAGGCGTATTTAAAGGGTTTGAGAACATCTTGATTTTAACGAACGGAGGGCCATCGGGCTCTACGGATGTAATTGGCTTATATATGTTCAATATTGCGTTCGGTGTGGGAATTCACAATTATGGTTACGCATCGGCTATAGGGATGATGTTATTCGTTATCCTAGTTGCGACCAAGCTTGCGATCGATAAGTTCACGACAAATCGGGATTCCGAATACTAGGGAGGGACAGCGGTGAGAGAAAGAAGAACGATAGTTGACACATGGTGGTACACCATTCTCCTGATGTGGTCGGTGACGATCCTGTTTCCTATGATCTGGGTATTCTATGAATCGCTCAAGACAAATCAGGAGTTTTTCCAAAGCGTATGGAATCTACCGGAGGTTCTGCAGTGGACGAACTATAAAGGGGCTTGGCAGAAATACGGAATTGGAAGTGCCATGGTCAATACGGTTTACTACGTTGGCGTAAGCTTGGTGATTGGAACATTCTTAACGGCCATTAACGCTTACGTGCTGACTCGACTGGAGTTTAGAGGGAGAAAGCTGATGTGGGGTATCATTATGCTGTCTCTGTTCCTTCCTGGAATCAATGCATTAATCCCGCAGTATATTTTGATGCGCGATTTGCATTTGACGAACAGTCTGACCGGAATCATTATTCTAGACAGCTTCAGCGAAAGTGCTTTTTATTTGATGATGCTGAGCGGCTTTATGCAATCTTTGCCGAAAGAGCTCGAAGAAAGCGGCGCGATCGATGGGGCATCCATTTTCCAGATTTTCTTCAAGATTATCATGCCGCTTTCAACTGCTGGGATTGTAACTGTGGCCATATTTAAATGTCTCGCCTTGTATAACAATTTCTTGGGACCGTTCATCTACTTGGGAGACCCGGGTAAGTATACGATCGGTGTCGCCATGTATCAGGCAAGTCAAATCATGCAGTACAAAGCGGACTGGGTCACCCTGTTTGCAGGCCTTATGATTACGATGATTCCACTCATCTTCATGTTTATTTTCCTGCAGCGCAGAATTATGGAAGGCGCCACTTTGGGGGCAGTGAAGGGATAAGCGAGAAGATATTCTCTAGGAGAAGGCAGGTTTCAAGCGGCTGGCCACCGCTTCCTCATGCTCCTGATCTGTGCGATACATTGTAGGTAGGCACCCCGAATAACGGAGTTTAATTTAAGGGAGTGAATTTAATGAAAAAATTATCTTCTAAAGTGCCCGCCTTATTTTTAATAGCTGTTTTGTTTTTCGTTACAACTGCTAGGACAGCCTTTGCAGAAGATTTCATGATCGGTTTTTACTATGCACCGCCATCGGGTTATACAAATGGTACGCAGTACGACTATATAAGAGATGCAAATATAAACGAAGTATTTAATGTTAACGCTTTTGATTCAACGATAGATTCCGTCGCAAAAAATATAGCAGCTATGGATTTAAGTAGTCAAAGAGGATTAAAATTTAATATATCTGATCCTAGAGTAAGGTATGTTGATAGTGCAACTAATACTGATATTGATGCTTTTGTAAACGACTACAAAAATCATAGTGCAACGAAAGGGTTTTATGTAAGAGACGAGCCTTCTTCATCAAGGTCGGAAGGTTATGCAAGGGCGTATAATAGGTATTTGTATAACAAAGCTGATAGTATACCTTACGTAAATTTACTCGGTAGCTATCATGATTCCGATTTGGAAACATTTCCAGTCGCGGAAGTAGTCCAAACCGAGGTAGGAAATGGTGCTTTTGTTCAAAGTAATCAGCCGTTGAGACAAAGTTTTATAACCTCTGCGACCTGTAACTTTATTCATTCTATTGAATTAAAAATAGATTATCATACGTGGGACCCTACAGAAAATCTTACATTAACTTTGTGGAATGCCGATAAGACGGTTTGGCTTGCTAAACGCACATTGAATGCTACTAATAATGGTTATTATCCGAGCTTTGAACTTATGGCTAATGTATCCCCAAACACGACTTATCAATGGGAACTAACCCATGATGGCGGTGGAAACAATACGGTTGGATGGATAGTTGGATCTACCTCTGATGTTTATCCGGATGGTGTTGGGTATGTCAATGGCTTAGTTCAAAACTGGGATTATTACTTTAGAATATTCTCAGGGTATACCAAAGCAAACACGACTTTAATCGAACAGAATCAAGGTCTATATTTTGCCAATACTTCTGTTACCAGCACGTGGCCCATGGGGCAGACTTTTAAGACTACTGCATTCTCTACTTATATAGATTCAATTGAGCTCCGTCTTGATAACACCTCATGGTCACCTGGCGAAGCTCTTACATTGAAATTGTGGGATTCGCCTAGTAAAACCTCTCTAATCGCTTCTAGTACGCTAAATTCAACGAACAATATCGATTATCCGAGATTTAAATTAAATGCAAATGTGTTGGCAAATACCACTTATTATTGGGAGATTACACATAATGGGGGAGGAAACAATTCGATAGGACCTATATACTATACGAATTATGATTCCTATCCGGATGGTAATCTTTATTCAGGCGGTACTTCAGCGCCTAATAGCGATTTTTATTTCAAGATATATGGTAAAGATCGTATCAAAATGCCTTTATTAGCATCTCAGACTTTGCAGGGAACAGGTTACACAGTAACAAGTACAAATAGTGTAGGACAAACTTTCAAAACACCTATAAACAGTACCTTTATTAATTTAATACAGTTAATGGTTGATTCCAGCTCATGGGGTACAGGCGAATCCCTTACGTTAAAGTTATGGAATTCACCTTCAAAAACGACTTTAATTGCATCGAGCACATTGACAGCCACCAATAATGGAGACTATCCCCAATTTCAGCTAGCTTGCAATGTATCTTCAAATACAAGTTATTATTGGGAATTAACGCATAATGGCGGGGGAGATAATTCAGTTGGTTGGGTATGGAATTCAAATACCAACAATTATGCAGATGGATCTGCTTATCAAAATGGGTTGGCATTAAATAATGATTTTGTCTTTAGGGTTTATGGAAATCCGGCAATTAAAGATCAAGTTGTTATGAACTCTACATTCGGCGATGGGGATTTTGTAAGTACCTCCAACGTAATCGGCCAAACGATTAAGACACCAGTAAACCTAGAAAGAAACTTATATGGTGTGGAAGTATACTTGGATCCAGCTACCTGGACTACAGGTGAGACGTTAACTATGACCGTTTATGATAGTGTTTTAAGAAAAGAAATTTTTGCCCAATCTTCTATTGCAGATAAATCAAACAATGGTTGGTTTCCAAGGTTTTATATGAATGGTTTTTTAAAACCCAACACTACCTATTACATTGAGTTAACACATAATGGTGGAGGGAACAATAGCATTTATGTGGTTCATTCCCCATTAGATTCTTATGTGGATGGAAGCGGGTATAGAAACGGTACTGCACAAACTTGGGACCTCTATTTCAGAAGTACATTTAGATCGGATTATCAAGATTATTTGGATGAATGGGTAGACGCGATCGGACCGACCAGTCTAAAAAATATTTCCAATGACTTTTATCCATTTTCGACAAAAGGAGTTCTAACGGATGGTTATTTCTTAAACCTTGAGTTATTAAGAGATAAGGGATTAAAGACGAACATCAGTACGCGCGGTTATTTACAATCAGTAGGTATTGATAATTATATGACCCGTCCTGTGGAAAACCAAATGAGATGGAATGTGTTTACAAGTCTTGCATACGGATTGAAAGGGTTATCTTGGTTTACATGGTGGACTCCAACCAATCTCCCGGAATTTACCGACGCTATTATAAACCGAACCGGGACTAAGACTGATTTATATACTCCCGTACAGACGCTAAATGCACAGATAAAAAATTTAGGTCCTACCTTGATGGGATTGACTTCACAAGAAATATTCCATTCGGCTAGTAGCTTGAAAACAGGAACACGCAGTGTGCCTACAGATTTTTTCTGGAAACCTAATAGCATTAGCGATGATGTTATCATCTCTTACTTTAAAGATTCAAGTAATAGGAAGTACATTATGGCAGTTAATAAATCTTATACAAATTCCAATACGTTTACTTTTATTATTAATCCCAAACCTTCAACAGTAACAGAAGTATCCAAAACAACGGGACTAGAAATAAACACCAATTATAATCTCTCAACAGGGGTAATCTCAGCTCTATTTGCACCTGGAGAAGGAAAGCTTTATGCACTTCCTAGCGGGTATTAAATATCAGGTAAGTGGACTGGTAATTGCTACGGTTGGCGGGGATTCCCAGCTGTTCCAGCGCGGGTATCGCAATAGAGTAATAATGTAGAGGAAGCCATCTAACACTTGGGGTTAGGTGGCTTTTTGTCGGATTTGTAGATGTTTTTCCGTTTTAAGTCTTATAATATAAATATTAGTGCTCTCGGAATGTGGGGAGTAATGTCTATTAATAGCGGTAGCCTTGCAAATCATAGAATCGTAGAATAGGGGAGCTGCTCCGTCATGAAAGGGCGATTGAGTTATCGTAACAAGCTCATCATTTCGTTTATGCTCGTTAGTCTGCTACCTGTGCTCATCGTGCAAATGGTATCGTATTACGTCTCTAGTGATGCGATGAAGCGAAAAATAGACGTTCTTGTGCAGGCGAATTTGACTCAAACCTCCAAAAACTTGGACACCTCGCTTCAAGCCTATGAGGATTTGTTATTTCAGATCGTGACGAACGACGATGTCATTCGACTGTTGCGTGAGATTAATAACCCTGCGGACGATGTAGAGCTTAGTAAGCGTCAATTGATTAATCAACTAGCTTCTTACTCCTATGCGAAGAACGGTATTCGCAGCGTGGCCATTTTTTCGAACAACGGAACCTTAATTAGCTATGATCAGCAGACGGGCTCACCCTACGATAACCTGTGGACCAACGTACGAGATTTAACATCAAGTCCCATCTATCAGAAGGCTGTACATAACCAAACTGGGAGTATTAAGACGATCCCAGAGAAAATGGACTCTATTAATTCTGAGGAACAATACGGCTTTCATCTCGCAAGAAAGTTAATTGATTACAATAGAATCAGTCTGGACAGTATAGGAGTCGTTGTCATCACCGTGTACGAGTCTGTGCTCGCTCGCGCAATTAACCTAGATGTGCCAGATGTGGGACAAGCACATCAAATCGATAATCGAAATTTTCTGACAGATGGTCGGGGGTTAATCATATCTGCGGCAACGAAGGACGACATCGGCAAGCATGTCGATGAGATCCAAACGGGCTCGACGATTAGCAACACTTACAGCAATCCCAATAGTGGCTGGACAATCTATAACCTGATTGATCAGAAGAAGCTATTCAGCGAAATGTATGCTATGCAGCGATTAAACCTGATTGTCGGTTTTGCTGCGCTGCTTATCGCGGCACTGTTAATTTTCTATTTTGCAGGCCGATTGTCCGGCTCGATCCGGAAGGTCGTCAAAGCGATGAGAAGCGCTAGTCAAGGTGCACTCACGGTCCATGTGGAAGAGCAATCGAAGGATGAAATATCCGCCATTGCTTTTAACTTTAACAAAATGATGAATACAATTAACGAGCTAATGGTAGAGGTTAAGGAAACAAGCGAGAAGCGGAAAGAGGCCGAAATTAGGGCGTTGGAATCGCAAATCAATCCCCATTTTCTCTATAATTCATTGGACTCGATCAATTGGCTCGCCATCGAGAAGGATGAGCATCAAATCAGCCATATGCTGAAAGGGCTCGCTCAAATCCTGAGATATAGTATTAAGGATAGCAACAAGCTCGTCACTGTAAGGGAAGAGCTTGAATGGATGGATCGGTATATTTTCCTCCAGCAATATCGGTTCCGTTCCTCCTTCTCTAGTACCGTTGAGCGTGACGAAGAAGTCATGGACTATTTGGTTCCGAAGCTGATCCTTCAGCCTTTTATTGAGAACGCTATCATTCATGGCTTCTCTGGCTTTAAGATGGGGGGAGAGCTGCGAATCGAGGTCAAATTAATCGCTGCTCATTCCATTGAATGGACGATACGAGATAACGGGGCCGGTATGGAAGCTGCCAAACTGGCCGAAGTTTTGTCCGAAAGCCCGGTTCATTCGCAAGGAATCGGTGTGCGTAATGTGATGGATCGACTGAGAATGTACTATGGGGAGCAAGCCTCCTGTGAAATTCATAGCCATATCGGGGAAGGCACGGAAGTTAGAATCACGATGCCCGCCATGCAGAGAGAGGGTAATGAGCAATGAAAATTGTAGTCATTGAAGACGAGGATAATACCCGATATGGCCTTATTAATCTAATAAAGAAGCTAGGCGAGCCCTATGAAATAGTGGGAGATGCAGATAATGGGGAGGCTGGACTGGCGCTAATTGAGCAAATGAAGCCGGACCTCGTCATCACCGATATTAGAATGCCGCAATTCAGTGGGATTGAGATGCTTGAATCTCTGAAGCGCAACGGGCACCGTCACCAGACGGTCATTCTAACCGGCTACTCACAATATGAATACGCGAAAAAAGCACTAGGATTGGGCGTTTTAGAGTTTCTTGAGAAGCCGATTACTGCTCAAGATTTGAAGGATACGTTAGTTAAAGCGCAGCAGGAGCTAATGCTCCAACAGGTTGCAGGCATTCCACGGGGACATGCAGCGGCACGATTGGAGCATTACTTGCAGCAGTCCGTCATACAGGAGCAGCTTGATCTGGCTTTGCTGGCGCCGCTTGCGGAGAAAGCTGCCTTCTTCACAACAGGTGAAGCTTATCACATGGTTTGCATCTACATAGGCCAAGCCGAGCCTGATGTTGCTGCACAAATTAAAGCCAGATTAGAGCACCAACTCCAACAGACTTGCCGCTATTCGGTATTTGTCGTTCCGCAAGAAGCTTCGCTCGTTGCGTTGCTTCAGCCGAGCATTGCGGGCATCGATCTCGATATGTTTATCCAACAGGAAATGAAGTCAACGATCCACTCTGTAGCCCCCTATGCAGGGATTAGCACGGTACCCTTCGCAGGATTGCACATGCTTAAAGAAAGGTTCAATTTATTGAACTTCACTCGAAAATGGTTCCTTACTTTGGATGAAACTCGTACGGTTATGAGAGAGTCTGACATCGGCACAATCAGCATTGAACCGTTTATTTTTCCGCATGCGCTGGAGAATAAAGTCAAGATGGCGGTAGCCGAGCAGAAATGGGAGCCACTTGAGCGCTATTTTCAAGAGTGGTTGCAATTTTGCTATGAACGACGCTATGATCCGCAGCATATCATCGATGGTTCAGTGCGGCTGGTAACTGCAGCATTGTGGAGTGTCGGCGAAACGTTCGGCGATACGTGGGCATTTCATTTTCAGAAAGCATGGCTTCAGCCTATCTTGGAATCTCACACTCGCACGGAACTGAATGCTTCAATCCAGCGGATTGTAAAAGAAATGACGGAAATCAGCCAAGCGGTTCAATCTCCGCCGTACAGCTTCATCGTGCAGAAAGCCCTTAAGCTTATCCACGAGCTCTACAAGGAAGGGATCACATTGGATGAAATTGCATCCTCCTTACAGATTACCCCGGAATATCTCAGTGCCTTGTTCACCAAAGAGGTGAAGAGTAACTTCTCCACTTATATTAAGAATGTTCGGATCAAGCATGCCAAAACCTTAATGCTGACAACCGAGCTAAAAATATTCGAAATCTCCGCAATCGTAGGGTACTCTGATTCGAAATATTTCTCGCGGGTGTTCAAGGAAGTGACCGGACTGTCGCCTGCAAGCTATCACAAAATGAATCATGAGCTTTGATAGCGCTTAATTTGTGCTTAATATCGTCCACCTTTTTTAGATAATTAGAATTATAAGAACGCTTACATTGCTTTAATCTAAAGGTGTAGACAATACGCCATTAGGGGGAGAAACATGAAAAGAGCAAGTTTATTGCTAATGTCGTTGATGCTTGTATTGACATTAGCGCTTACAGGCTGCGGTTCGAATAAAGCAGCAGAGCCAACAGAAAAGTCAAATGAAAGCGCAACCGCCCCAACTGACAGCAAGAAGAAATTGACGTTATGGTTTTATTTTGAAGGTAAATCTCAATTCGATATTATCAAGTCACTAACAGATGGCTTTACGCAGAAAAACCCGAACATCGAAATCAAGCCTGTCTACATCCCGTTCGCAGATTTCAAGAAACGTCTTTCTGTAGGTCTGGCAGCGTCCGACCTCCCAGATATCGTCATCATCGATAACCCGGATCATGCGGCGTATACGGCAATGGGATTGTTCGCCGATATTACAGACAAGCTGGCGGATTGGCCAGATAAGGACCAATACTTCGAAGGACCTTGGAAGTCGGCATCCTACGAGGGCAAGCAGTATGGTATTCCACTCGGAAGCAATAATTTAGCCCTTTACTATAACGAAAAAATGCTGGCAGATGCCAACGTTAAGCCTCCGCAAACATGGGATGAGCTACGCGTGGCAGCGAAAGCACTTACGAAAGGGAACGTGAAGGGACTCGGTATTTCCGCTCCGCAGAACGAAGAAGGAACGTTCCAATTCCTTCCTTGGTTGTTATCCACGGGCGCTACCTTTGATCATATCGTGCCTGATGGAACAAGAGCATTAGGCATGCTGTCTGACTTGATCAAAGACGGCTCCATGAGCAAAGAGGTCATTAACTGGACGCAATCTGACGTGATGAAGCAATTTGCTTCGGGCAATCTTGCAATGATGGTAAACGGACCATGGCAAATTCCGGATCTGACAAAAACAGCTCCTGATTTGAAATTCGGTATCGCTTTTGTACCAAAGGATAGCAAATTTGCTTCTGTACTAGGTGGAGAAAACTTGGGCGTAATGAATGGTGCTAACGTAGATGAAGCGGTTCAATTCATTAAATACGTTGCAACTCCTGAAGTTAGCAAAAAATTCTCGCAAGATTTCGGTTACTTCCCGGCGAGAAGAGACGTTGCAAGCGATCCGTATTGGTCACAAAATCCGCAGTTGAAGGTGTTCGCAGAAAATATGGAGAACGCTCAGCCGCGGGGCCCACATCCGCAATGGCCTACGATCTCGAACGCTATTTCCGAAGCTCTTAGCAAAGCGTTAACTCTTACGACCACACCGGAACAAGCTGCCACTGAAGCACAGGCGAAAATCGATAAAATACTAAGCAATAAGTAGAATGAGAAAAAGTGGGGTGCTCCGGAGCGATCCGGTGCTCCACTTTTTTTGAAAGGGTGCACAGCTATGACCAAAGCCAAAGGGCGCATCGCCGGTTATTTATTCGTGCTGCCGGCACTTCTCTATATGATCTTTTTTGTCGGATATCCCATTATTGATAACATCCGGCTAAGTCTTTTTGATGTCAATGTTATGAACCTCACTAAGGGGCACCAATCCTTTGTCGGACTTGATAATTACATTGAATTATTCAAAGAAGGCACGTTGCAAAAAGTGCTGATGAATACTCTTATTTTCACAATCTCATGCTTGGTTCTGCAGTTTATCATTGGACTTGCGTTCGCGATGCTCTTCAATCTTCAATTCCGATCTGCACAACGACTTCGAGGTCTTGTCATGATTAGTTGGCTATTGCCCGCCACGATAACAGCTATGATGTTCAAATTTATGTTTAGCTCGGGCGGGATTATCAACGATTTTCTCATGAAGCTTCATCTTATTAGTAGTCCAATCGATTGGCTTGTTAGCTCGGGGACAGCGATGTTTACGATCATTCTGGCGAATACTTGGATCGGCATTCCATTCAATATGATGCTACTAACAGCGGGTCTCACCACCATTCCTAAGGATATTTACGAAAGTGCGGCTATCGACGGGGCAACGGCTGTGAAACGGTTTTTCAAGATTACGCTTCCGCTGCTGAAGCCAGCTATCATGTCTCTGCTCGTGCTGGGCTTTATCTATACGTTCAAAGTATTTGATTTGGTTCTTATCATCACGAACGGCGGTCCAGTTAAT
This sequence comes from Cohnella abietis, assembly GCF_004295585.1. Taxonomy (NCBI): domain Bacteria; kingdom Bacillati; phylum Bacillota; class Bacilli; order Caryophanales; family Paenibacillaceae; genus Cohnella; species Cohnella abietis. The sequence goes on from NZ_AP019400.1 coordinate 756,442, forward strand.
GCCACACAGATGATGTCCACGTATGCGTATAAGCTTTCCTTTGACCAATTCCAATACAGCCAAGGCGCAGCCATCTCTAACGTGATGTTCGTCTTGCTGTTAATCATCGGTGTCATTTATTTGAGACTCCTTAAGAAGGAGGAACAGCTATGAGAGCGATGATTAAACAGTCTCGTTGGTTACTTCCGCTAGTTAGCATCATCATTGTCGTTATCTTTTTGTTCCCGCTATATTGGCTTGTCGTCACTTCATTCAAGACGGAGGCTGAGATTTTCCGGTCACCCCAAACCTGGTTTCCTCAGGTGTGGCAATTCAAGTCCTATACGGAGCAGCTGACGGGCTCTTCCTTCGATATTGTGAATGGTTTCCGAAACAGTCTTGCCATTGCAGTTGGAGCGTTGCTCGTATCCACGCTATTATCGATTCCTGCTGCCTATGGCGTGGCTCGCTTTCGCTTTCCTGGCAGGCATAGCTTCATCCTTATATTTCTTGTCACGCAGATGCTGCCAGCATCCTTATTGCTGACGCCTTTATTCATCTTGTTTAAGAATATTGGACTGATCGGAGCTAGCTATTGGAGTACGATACTAGCCAATGCTACAGCTGGCATCCCGTTTTCGGTCATTATTCTTAGAACGTATTTTGCAACGTTGCCGAAAGAGATGGAAGAGTCAGCTAAAATCGATGGCTGCAATACGTTCACGACATTCACGCGTATTATGCTGCCGATTGCCGTTCCTGGCGTTGTTGTTGCCATGGTTTTCTCGTTCTTGTTCGCTTGGGGCGATCTAATCTATGGCATGACCTTCATCGGGAAGGAAGAGCTACGACCAATTACTGCGGGAATATATAATTTTCTCGGCTTCCAGAGCACGTCATGGAACAACACAATGGCTTTCGGTACGGTGAGCATGCTGCCGGTTGCTTTACTATTTATATTTGTGCAGCGTTATATCGTCAGTGGTTTGACGAACGGTGCGGTGAAGGGGTAGATGACATGGAATTTAAGTCAAAAGCATTAAACCAGCCCATCGACATGAGCGCGGATTTCGAGGAGGTTGGAGACCAGTACTTCTTTCCTTCCCATGTAACGGCCTTCAATCCGGATGAAAAAACAGGAACCTTGATGTGGAAACGTCATACGCGCAAACCGCGATTATCTTTTAATCAAATGGACTATCCGTTCACGGAGACGCCTTCGTGGGAGTTCCCTGAGGAATATGAGGAATCGCCAACAAGCGAGTTTAAGCTTACCTTCTTATCAGACAGGACGATACGGTTACGAATTCAAACGCGGCCAAGAGCTGATCGGCAAGCCGCTGCGCCATCCCTCATGCTGAACGAATCGGTGGATACGTTGTCCGTACCTTGGGATTGCGTCAGCACGGATGAACAGATTGTCTATTCAAGCTCGGCAGGATCTGTCGTTATTCAACGTAACCCGTGGAAAATCATTGTTAGGGATCAAATGGGTCGTGTCTTAACGGAAACCCGCCACTTTAGCGATTGTTCATCTTTGCTGAATGCGAATGGTCTTCCTTTTTCCTTCAAAAAAAGCACGGCGGATCTAAGCAACCGAATAGCGGCAAGCTTCCTTCTGCGACCGGATGAGAAGCTCTTTGGAACTGGGGAATCGTTCACACGGCTAAACAAGCGCGGGCAGAAGCTGAATCTATTTACGACGGATGCTTTAAGCGCCCAGACGCAGAAGACATATAAACCGATTCCTTTCTTTATGAGCAGCGAAGGGTACGGAATGTTTGTCCACACCTCGACGCCGCTAACCTTTGATTTCGGCGCTACTTATGACGATACGAATACTCTCTATACAGGTGAAGAGAAGCTGGATTTATTCCTGTTCATCGGTTCTCCGAAGGAAATTCTGTCTGAGTATACGAAAGTGACCGGTCGAAGTCCGCTTCCACCTCTATGGTCGTTCGGTCTATGGATGAGTCGCATTACTTATAGCTCGGAGCATGAAGTTCGCGAGGTTGCGCAAAAATTACAGGAGCATGGTATCCCTTGTGATGTCATCCATCTGGATACGGGCTGGTTCGAGACGGATTGGCGCTGTAACTACGAGTTTTCGGGGGAACGTTTTGACGACCCTAGCTTGATGCTATCGGATTTGAAAGAGATGGGGTATCGAGTATCGCTGTGGCAGCTGCCGTATTTTACTCCAAACAACTCTTTATATGATGAAATTCTGGATAAAGGCTATGCCATACGCACAACCGACGGGAGATTGCCAACTGAGGACGCGATTGTTGATTTCAGTAATCCGGATGCTGTTGCTTGGTATCAGAAGCAATTGGCAAGTCTGCTAAACCTCGGAGTTGCAGCCATCAAGGTTGACTTTGGTGAGGCGGCTCCACTGAATGGTATGTATGCTTCGGGACAAAGCGGATTCCACGAGCACAATCTGTACCCCCTCCGTTACAATAAGGCAGCCTCTGAAATTACGAAGTCTGTCAACGATGAATCTATCATTTGGGCACGGAGTGCATGGGCTGGTAGTCAGCGCTATCCGATTCATTGGGGAGGAGACGCTGAGAATACGAATAGTGCAATGGCAGCAAGCTTACGTGCTGGATTATCGCTAGGCTTGAGCGGATTTTCGTTCTGGAGCCATGATATTGGTGGCTTCGTTAATAGCAGTCCGGAAGAGCTTTACAGCCGTTGGCTTCCGTTTGGAATGCTGACCTCACATAGCCGCTGTCATGGAGCACCGCCGACAGAGCCTTGGGCCTATGGCGAGGAATTCATGTCCTTGTTCCGCAAAAGTGCGAATTTGAAATACGCCTTAATCCCATACGTTTACACCCAAGCCAAGCTGAGTGCGGAGTCCGGTTACCCTATGCTACGCACCTTATTTTTTGAGTTTCCAGAGGATGCAGGCTCGTGGCTTGTCGAGGATCAATATATGTTTGGGTCTGATATTCTAGTGGCCCCATTTTTTGAGGCTGAACAGGAGCGTAATGTGTATTTGCCTTCCGGGGATTGGTTTGATTATCAGACCGGCCTGCATTATGAAGGAGGACGCTGGTACCGAATTGCCGCAGGTGAACTGCCGATTATTATGCTCGTTCGCTCGGGTGCAGTCATTCCTCATGCAAAGCCGGCATTGTCGACAGCTTTTCAAGATTGGGATGATCTTGATTTCGTCTTATTTGCCAGGGATAGCAGCAGTACAGATGAAGAATATACAGCTTCCATCTTTGACCCGCGCGATCAATCACTTTATGAGCTCATTGTCACCAGCAGCTCTATTCGTGAAGTTTACAAGAATAAAGCCGCCTTGGCGGTACCGCGTGTGGGGTGGAAGGTTAAAGCTCATAACTCATGAGGTAGCTAGCCTAACCCTTGGCCTCCACAATACTCCCACGCCTCACCCAAACAAAAACCCGACCTCACACGGTCGGGCTTTTAATTTGGGCGAAATTGCAGAACGTTGTGCTCCCAAGCAATATGTTTTACAAATAACCTCATCTTTTTAACATTTGAGTTTACAATTCGTCTCTATACTTAAACCGACATCAAAATGCACTCGAAGGGAATTACAACATCATGAATAGCAAACTGAAGTCTTTTATCGGTACCTCTTTCGCCTTCTTAATGCTCGCACAGAGTGCGACAACGGTGACTGCAGCAGAGAACACACCTTCCGCCAATTCACCTGGAAGATGGATGTCCGGTGAGTATCATGCACATACGATACAATCGGGTGATGCATCCGAATCTTTTATGAAATTGGAAAATGTACTTGATGCTGCGTTTCGAGAGGATCTTGACAAGAAGCCAGCAGAAACAATAACTTCACTGTCGTACGGCAATCCCTTTGATTTCATCGTACTTTCTGACCATCTGCGCGATTCGCCGCGAGACCCAGATGGCAACAATAAAGGCACTGCTCGTTGGGAAGCAATTAAAGATCAACAGGACAAGCTTGCAGCGCTCCAAGCGGCTGGGAAATATAAAGGAAAATCCATCTACTCAGGTTTTGAATGGGACATGATGGGGTTGGATCATGGTTCTGTCGGTATTATCGATTCCAAAAGTAATGAAGTACCGATAGATGCCATTCATCAATTCGAGTGGTTATACAGCTACGACACAAATCCAGGTATGTTCCATTCCAATGAAACAGCTCTTTGGGGACCAAGACTTGATAAGAATACGTTGAAAAACGATAAAAATAAAACCTTTGAAGCTATCGAGTGGCTGAAAAATAACTATCCGGAAAGCTATGTATTGCTTAACCATCCATCTAGACACAATGGTGGCAGCGGTGTTGTTAATATTGAAGATATGCGCAAAATGAATGATATTGCTCCTGAAATTGTTTTTGGTATGGAAGGATTGCCTGGTAACCATATGGCAGCCGGTGGGAATCGAGCTGAATTAGTCGACATATACGGCGGAGCTGACGTCATGGTCGCAAAGGTCGGCGGAATGTGGGATGCTATGCTTGGTGAAGGTCGCCACTTCTGGAATTTCACAAATTCCGACTTTCATTTTAAGGTGAGCAGCAATCGGAATTACTCAAGCGGTTACTGGCCTAGCGAGTACTCCCGGAACAATACTTGGGTCGAAGGTAACAGCTTTAAGGATGTTGTAGAAGGTATGCGTTCAGGTAAATCCTATGCCGTCTATGGGGATCTTATCAACGCACTTGATTTTAAAGCAATTGGTAATGGAAATCAGGCTGAAATGGGCGAGAACCTACAAGTAACTGAAGGTGATCTTACAACAATAAGCATTCGCTTCAAGAGCCCGGAGCACAACAACTATGCACCTATTAGCCCGCATAATTCCTCAGTCACTAATAAAATCAATGTCGATCATGTCGATCTGATTTCTGGAGAAGTTACTGGCAAGCTCGATGAAAGTCAATATGCCAGCAATAAGACCAATGACACGACGAAAGTTATTAAACGTTTTACGAAAGACGATTGGGGACAACCGGATGCAGAAGGCTATTATACTGTTTCCTATAAAGTACCTGCTGATACTAGCCGTTATTATCGTTTGCGTGGTACGAACCTTGGTACAGACGTCGCAGGCTTCACAGCTAACGGCGAGCCTTTAAAAGATCAGTCATTTGACTATAGTGGTAGTCCTTCACCAGAGCAGAACGAGGAACGCTTCAATAATATTAATGACCGTAACTATACAGGCTTATGGTTCTATTCTAACCCGATCTTTGTAAATGTTGCTGCGCTAAGCGATGAGCAGGCAGTTACTGATACCGTTGCTAATTTAACTTCAACACTTGGTGATACTAGTGCGATTATCGCAAACATTGCTCTCCCTACTGAAGGGTTGCATGGTACTCAGATTGAATGGAAGAGTAGTCATGTGAATACCATTCGTATCGACAACAATAATGCGATTGTTACACGTCCATCCGCTGGCATGGCAGATATGAATGTTACACTAACTGCAACGATATCTCGCGGGAATCAAAGCATAGATAAACCCTATACCTTTATCGTGAAAGCTTATCCTTCTACTAGTTTGCCAGATAACAGCTCTAGCAAGCCGAATACGTCCGTCACAGGTGGTGGAGGAACAGCTACCGCTAATTCAAATGGTAGTGTTACATTTACACCGGATAAAGGTTACCAAGTTAAAGATGTTACAGTTAATGGAGTATCTAAGGGAGCACTCACTCAAGTGACAGGTCTGAAATCTACTGACCAAGTTGTTGTGACCTTCGAGAAAATTTCGGAGCCTCAGAAGCCGACTGATCCAACCGAGCCTACTAAGCCTGCTGTCACATTTCATGATGTTACGAATCATTGGGCGGCTTTATCCATTAGCTATGTAGTAGAACATGAGTTGTTCACGGGTACTGCGGCAAATACGTTTAGCCCTGACACAACGATGACTCGTGGTATGCTGGTCACGGTTATGCACCGCTTAGCTGGTAAGCCTAATCAAGCTGGTTCAAATCCGTTCAAAGATGTTAATACGAACGCGTATTACAATGATGCAGTAGTATGGGCAAGCCAGAATAGCATCGTTAATGGGGTTAATAGTACTCACTTCGCTCCAGATCAATCTATTACTCGTGAGCAGCTTGCACAGATATTGTTTAATTATGCTAAAGCAAACAAATTGAATATGAACGCTAGCCAGTCATTAGCCGCTTTCACAGATGCTAACAAAATCTCAACATGGGCAGCTGATGCGGTGAAGTGGTCCGTGAGCAACCAATTACTTTCTGGTAAGGGTAATGGCACGCTTGATCCAACGGGCGTCGCAACACGTGCTGAAGTCGCAGCCATTATTAATCGTTTTATGATTGCCTTCAATAAATAATCAGAAGTACAATTTTCAATGATATAGCTTGAATACGGTAGATGCTGTTAACTCAGTGTCTGCCGTATTTTTGTTTTTATAACCGCTTCATCTATCAATATTTATTAATGTTATAATTAACAAAAAGATATATTGCTTATACTGGAGGCAACTCTCAAGATGAACCCACAATTATTACGAGATTTCCCATTCTTCGAGCATCTTGATGATGAGTATTTGACTGAAATTGCTAAGTTATGTATCGAGCGTAGTTATACAAAGGGAGAGACCATCTTTTTTGAAGGTGAGGAGGGAGAGGAGCTCTTTCTCGTTATATCAGGAGTTGTTCAGATCTATCAGGATAACCATTCTAGGGATGTGATTTTTTCTATTTTTAGAGAAGGGGATTTTTTCGGAGAGATGGCTTTGCTGCAAAATGAAAAGGTACGCTCTGCTTCCGCGAGGACGATCGAGAAGTCTACTTTATGCATTTTGAAAAAACGCGATTTCATTCCCTTAGTTAAAAGCAAGCCTGAAATACTGATCGGCATTCTGGAAACAACCTTAGATCGTCTTCGTGATGCCAATAATTTAATCATGGACTTGACCATTCTCGACGTGCGCACGCGCATTGCTCGCTTGCTGCTACGACTGACAGAACAGCATGGAGTGCCCTCTGATGAAGGTGTTCTCATCGATGTGAAACTAACGCATCAGCACCTGGCAGATATGACGGGAACGGCACGCGAGACAGTGACAAAATCATTACTTGAATTACAAACCGATAATCTGATACGTATTGATCAGAAGAAAATACTCGTGTGTAACATAGATAAACTAAGAAATATACTCGACGCAGTCGCTAGAGCATAATATTGTAGCCTGCTCCAGTCGCGACTCAGTCGAAACAGGCTATCATTTGCATCTCGTTTTTTACTCGATAGAATCCCAACGATAAGCCCACAGATATCCTTTTGATTTAAGCAGCACGGAATCAGGGCCTTCTTTGGGCTCTAGTAAAATACTATTATTGGCCTTCATCATGTATCCATCGTTTATGCGTTCGATGACAATGGGGATATCCAGCTCCATGAACAGCTGCCGCATTCGGTAGATAGTATTATACAGATTGGATAGCGCTCGCTTGTCCTCCACATTGGTCCAGAGATCATCGATAATTCTCCACTTCAAACACAATTTGCCTTCATGAAGCAGAAAATAGTAAAAAAGCTCCTCCGTTATTCGGGTAGGCCACTTGATGAGCTGCTCCCCCTTCTTAACGAATGCATCGTCATAGAGGCGGACATGCAGTTCATTCTTATGGGTGTGCTGACTTTTTAGGCCGTAATATTTTTGAAGGCGTTCGTCTAGTTGTTTGACTATATTCGGGGTCATTGGCTTCAGAATATAGTCCAGAGCCTGTACGCGAAAAGCTTCAATAGCATATTGCTTGTGAGCTGTTGAGAAGACCACAGGTACGTCAATGCCGTTCTCCACTAAATTCTGAGCCAATTGTAGTCCCGTCATTCTTGGCATTTCAATGTCGAGCACGAGTACGTCCACATCTAATTTCGGTATTTCCTGCAATGCTTCGAATGGAGATTCAAAGCAGCCTACAATTTGAAAGGGGCCGTAGGTTTCAAGCAATCGGGCATGTAGCCCGAGAATCGGTTTCTCATCCTCTACGATAACTACTTTCCACATCATGTCGTCCCTCCTTAATGGGAATCGTTAAATGAATTGTTGTTCCTTTGCCGGGAATGGACCTGAGCTCCAGGCTACCTTGGCTGAGATCTTGCACACGTCGGCGTACATTCGTAAATCCGATGCCAGCGTTAGCGTTCTTTTCCCCCATTAATTGTGCACATTGCATTTCTGTCATGCCCACACCATCATCGGAAATTAGAATGTTCAAGAGAGATTCTTGTGCGGAAATCGTCACCTGAACATGTCCCGGCCCTTCTTTCTCAAATAAGCCATGGCGAATTGAATTTTCCACTAAGGGTTGTAAGAGCAAACTTGGAATTAAAATATTATCAGCTGTAATTAGGGGATCAATGCTATAAGCGAACGTTAATCGTTCACCGAATCTAGCCTTCTCTACTTCTACATAGGCTTCAATAATTTCAAGTTCCTTGTAAAGAGTAGAATATTGTCCATCCCGACTCGTTTCAAAAATATATCGTAAAAAGGAACTAAGCATCGTAAGAAGATAAGCTGCACGCACGCCATCCGTGTAACAGAAAGCAATAATATTGCTAAGCGCATTATATAGAAAGTGCGGTTTGATTTGAGTTTGCAGAAATGCCATTTCATAATCAATAGCTTTCAGCAGGGATTGCTTCGTTTGTTCAACAGCATTTAAGCGGGCCATCAATGTCTCTTTGGAGAAAGGCTTCATTAAATAATCATTTGCACCGGAAGCAAAAATCATTTCAATATTTCTGGGATATTCGGAGGAGGTCATCATTAAGATCGGCAGATCCATTAAAGATGCCTGCTTACGAATATGTTGAAGCAATTGTAGACTATTCCTGTTACCGGGGATGATATCATCAATGATCATCATCGCTATTTCTGGGTGGTTATTATAATAGTTAAGTGCCTCTTGAGCTGTATAAGCGATTTGTATCTTGTAGGACTCATTTAGCATGCCGCTCATGACTTCCGCGTGCATCACATCGTCTTCTACAATGAGGATCGTTCGTTGCTCGCGATCTTCCATGAGCATTCCAGATGGTATGGCGAATTTATGTTTTATTGCTGTGGCCGGATTTTTGTATTCACTGAAACCCAGTTTGATTGTGAAGCCAATACCGTTCTCCATACTTTCATACGTAATACTTCCTTTCATTTGCTGAATGAGCTCCTCCGTCATCATGAGCCCAGAGGGATGCTGCCGATCTATGTTCGCTGTCGGTGACTCGCGGGTTGTTGTTACTCTAAGCAGGACATCCGTCCCAACATGAAGGGATTCAATGGTCAGGCTGTCATCTGAGGTATCGTGAGATATCTCTGTCATAATGCGTAGAAGTACTTGCGTCAGCCGTTGCTCGTCTGTCCACACGTACAACTGCTCCGAAATATTTTCGTTTATTTGAATTCGCTTCTTCGCGAATGTAAGCTGCATCAGTTGGATGACATGGAGCATGACCATCCGAAGATTGGTTGATTTAAGATCAATTGCGTAATCATCAAATCGAATGCGAGTAAAATCGTGTAAATCTCTCAATAAATAAACCATGTTCTCCATTAACTGCTCTGCTAGGTATAATTGCTCGCCTTGCTTCTTTGGATTGTGTTCGCGAGTAATTGACTTTATTAAATGTACAGTATCGTGTAGAGGTCTCTGCAAATCTTGCGTTGTAACCTTCAAGAAATCATCCTTCGCATTGTTAGCCTTCTGCAATCTAGCTGTCAGTTGTTCCGATTCCTCGGCTCGATTCATCAAACGTATGCCTAAAAATACGTTCATCGCGATAACAAACCCCACCAGCCCGATTCTGTTCATACCGTTGCGACCGGAGAAGAAAAGACTATCCATGGAGCCGCTGACTGCGAACAAGGCTAGAAAAAAGAGCATAGACATGAGAATGAGGGCTTCATTTTTACGTATACCAATGCGGTTTTTTACAGTCAAATAGAATATGCGAATGATAATTCCTATGAATAATCCATCGGTGTAATAAAAGAACTCGTACTGTGCCCAAGACAGGGTTCTGGCCGGTAAAATAATATTAAATAACGTATAGATCAGTATGGGAAGGAACAGCAGAAGCAGCGTTCTTTGCTTCATAATGGTAGGAATCATTTTCACAATAAAGGCAATTAGCAATAGGGAGCTTAGGAATGTAAAGGTGTCTTGCATGCGAAAGTAGAGATCAAAAGGAATTGATGGGAACTCCCGAATCAACAGTCGCTCCCCTCGCAGCACAACGACCAAGGCTAGCAGCAGAAAGTACAATCCACTATACAGGAAAGCCTCATCTTTCGTTCGAAGCAAATAGATTGTCAGATGAAACATGCTGAATAACAGCAAGCATAAGACGGCTGTCCATTCCAATGAAAGATCGCGATTCACGTCCTCCTTCATTAGCTCAGCATCGCCGATATCGATTGGGAGGATGATGCCACCTCTAGCATTATAGAAGTTGGATACGTGAATGGTGATGAGAACTTGCCGGCTATCCGGTTTAAAATACACTTCAAAAGAACGATTATCTGGAGCTGTCTCTTGTTTAGAGGAAGCTACTTTTCCGTTTTCTGATATTTTTTTACCATCAATGTAGAGAGAATTAGCGGACCAAATATTTCTGACACGAAGACCAATATCGGACCAGTTATCTGGTAGATACACGATTAATTGGTAGGAGCCCCATTGTACATTGGATGCCCAAGGACCTGGTACGTGCTCATTATTCGCTTCTATTAAAAAGTCTGTAGGATCGACAAAAGAATCGGCTGTGAATTTCCAATCGCCTGCTAACGATACAAAGGGTGAATCAACGAGCTCTCGTAGGTCAAGCACACCGTCTACAGCTTTAATTTTGACTGAGCCTGTGCCCTTATCACTAAAAATCATATAGACAATGGCGATCAAGGCGCATATAGCTGTCAAGAAGCCAACCCATCTTTTCATATGTAGTCACATCCCTATGATTACTATAATACGAGAACAATCTCACAAAAAACTACCAAAGAGTTGTTAAGGAGAGTTTGAGAGTTTTTTGAGAGAAACCTCTGTTATGTTGGAAATAGTTCTCAGTTGCTTTCTAACACTTACAGGATGGTGGATGAACAGATGAAGAAAAAAATGGTTTCATTGTTTGTGGCATTAATAATGATAGTAACAAATACGTCAATGGCGTATGCACTATCTCCAGTAGCAGAGGTGTATTACAGCTTCGGAACGAGTAAATATGATTCTAGCCAGTATGAGAGCGCATTAAACGATGCGATAAAAGCTAAGCTAGTTGCAGCAGGTGTGAATCCTAAATATTTTAGTATTATGGATGCGAACGCAAACCCTGCATCTGTAACGGATGTAACTTATGTACATAGCGGTTATGACAGCTGGTATAATGGTTCCATTCCAGAAGTAGAAACTGCAGATTACAACCACGTCCAAATTGGAAATAATGGTAAATCAGTAACCTTCTACGGTTATACTGCACCTGCTTATAAGGATTTCATGCTAACGGATGCAAATCCTACCGGTAAGAAGATCATAACCTTTGACATGGATGAATCTAAGGTAAATTATCATAGTATGGAAGGCGGCGGCTTTCTATTCAATAGTAAGATCAGTAGTGAAGGGAAACTAAGCGGTTATGTGATTCTATATGTCGAAGGAAGCATAAAAATTTATAAGCTTGATGGATTGGATGCGACAAAATTTCATAATGAGTCTGGGAATCCATTGAGCAGTATGTCAGGGCCAGGTGTCACCCTGATCGGTACTTATGCGAAAGGGGCTTCCACGCAACACAGTATTAAAATTAATGCGACCGATACGAAGCTGAATATGTGGGATAATGGTGTGCAGATTATTAAAGATTTAGCCCTTACAACCGTATATGGAGATGAATTTGGTCCCTTTGTTAGTTATAAAAGCCATGGTTGCGGGATTATATCGATTTTTGCATTCGATAACATGAAATTGTTTACGACATCGGATAAGAAATTAGATACTGCAGTGGAGGAAATTTACTGGGAGCCAAATTCACCGGTACGCTACGTGATCAATGTTAATGACGATAATGACGAGTATTGGACAGATGACACGAAGAAAACCAGTCTGACCGATACGCTCAATAACAATGGCACGCAATATATTGGAGTAACTAGTGTGACTGGTGCGACTTATGAGAAAGAAAAAGAATTCGTCGATAACCTTTTGAAAGGCGGACTGATTCTTGATAAAGATAAACAGGGCGCCGATATTATCGATGCCATTGCCTCTCGTATAGCAGATCAGATTATTAATGGCTATAAGGATGCTATTCTGGCCATCGAAACGGCAGAAAGCAAGACGGATATCCAATTTGATTCTGGTGACACGAAAACTTCAGTTAAAAAAGATATTACGCTACAACAAGACGATAAAGTAACAACGGTATGGTCTTCAGACCAGCCTTCGATTATCGCAGCGGACGGAACCGTTACAAGACCGGTAACGACTCAAAAAGGAATTTACGTTAACTTGAAAGCAACAATTACAGAAGGTGAATTAACAAGCGAGAAAATATTCACAGTCTTTGTTGCTGCGGCAGATCCTGCTCCATTAACAACTTTGTCGGCTGTTGAAGGCGACAAGCAAATTACATTAAACTTTCCAGCTCTAGGGCAGACTTCTAGCATAATTGTTGAGCAATCTACAGACGGTACAACCTTTACTCCAGCTACTACAGCCGAGACGTTGGATAAGGATTCAACGAGCGCAACCGTAACAGGTTTAACGAATGGTACAACTTATTATTTCCGCATATTTGTTGGGTCTGGTTTTTATGCAGGTTTGTCCAATGTTGTTACTGTTAAGCCTATAGCAACTGTAATACCAGTAACACCTTCAGATGAGCAACCTACAATGAATACGAAGGTAACTGTGTCCGACCCATCTAACGGGGGCAAAGTTGTTCAGGACAAAATTACGAAGATAATTGGAGAAGACTTAAAGGTATCGGGGAAAATAAAATCGGCAAATGGCCAAGAGCTTAATGTGCCGGCAATTGTAATGAATGCAGATGGCAGCTTTACGCTTCCGAAGGTTGCACCAGGCGAGTATAAATTATCTTTGAATGTTACTGCGCCTAACGGAGAGAAGCTAGCTGGTCCTGTTGGCAAGCTAATTGTCGATAGCCAAGGAAATGCAACCTTATCGGTCGATTTGATTGATCCATATGGTACGATTGTAGATACAATAACAAAACAGCCAATTGCTGGCGTGAATATGCAATTATACTGGGCAGATACGGAGTTAAATCGTTCCAAAGGTAGAACTCCAGGAACTCTTGTTAATCTGCCTGAACTACCTAATTTCGCACCGAACAAAAATCATAATCCGCAGATTAGTTCGGCCAGTGGTGAATATGGCTGGATGGTTTACGCAGATGGAGACTACTATTTCTTGGGTGAGAAGGCCGGATACATCGTATTTGACAGCCGTAATGATAAGCGTAATGAGAAATTTGGAGATGACAGTTATATTAAGGATGGAATCATCCATGTTGGCGAATCCATCGTACAATTTAGCTTCTCCCATCAGCCTAAAGTGAAAGCTATAGGCGATCATAGTCCTTACATGGTCGGACTGCCTAACGGTGCTTTCCAACCAGAACGTGGAATTACCCGTGCTGAGGTTGCTGCGATCTTGTCACGCTTGTACACACCTGTCAAGAAAGCAAAGAACGTATCGTATGTAGATGTGAAAGCATCAAATTGGGCTTATGGTGCTATCGCGAGTGCAACCCAAAGCCAATGGATGATCGGTAATGGCAAAGACATGTTCCAGCCTAATAAACAAGTGACTCGTGCAGAATTCGCACAAACTCTCTTGAATGTGTATAAGTGGAATGTTGTTCATGAGAGCACGTTCACTGATGTACAGAAGCACTGGGCTAATGATGCAATTGCAACTGTCGAGAAACAAGGCGTCCTGTTTGATTTCACAGAGACTGCTTTCAATCCGAATCAAGCGATTACGAGATTAGAAGTTGTTAGGATCTTCAACAAACTGCTCGAGCGTCAGCCTTGGCATGTAAGCATTAAGCCAAAATGGAGCGATGTTGGAGAAGATCATAAGTACTATACAGATATTATGGAAGCTTCGATTCAGCATCCATTCGAGAATTTCGAAACTGGAATTGAGAATTGGAAATAATAGAAGCATATTATTGAACGACAAAGAGCACCTTGTTAGGTGCTCTTTGTCGTTGTGTGGCTAACACGAGCGTTATCTTAGCTGTGTACGAATATTGGGGAATAGTGTAAGCTGGTGAACGGAGAGATTACAACGGTTGGGAGGCACTGGGATTGTACAGTCACAGCAGGACAAACAAACAAAAGAAGCAAATAGATAGACCAGAGAACGAGTCTTGCCTGATGCTCATCTTGAAGTTTTTCGGCTCCATTGGTGTTGCGGGGATAGTCTGTTATTTACTGATTTCGATAGATGGTGTCATCGAGGCGATGCAGGTGAAGGCATTTGCTCACTCGGGCAGCTTGTTGTTCGTATTGTCGGCGGGAACGCTCACCCGTTTCTTAATATTATTTTTCTCATTGCTCGCAATCGTGATTTTATTCCTTGCTTTCCGAAGCGCGAATAGTCGGAAGACCAGAGTGTTGTTCGGCAGCTCTATCCTTGCCGTGTTAGCGGGGGTGTTCTTGTATTTCTTCTTATCGTTCGATCATTACTACGACGTGACGAAAGATACTATCTTTTACAAGAAAGGGATTACGACTAAGGAAAAGTCCTATTCGATAGAGGATGTATCGAGCGTGCAAGTCTCGTATCATTATCGGCCTAGTTCGAAAGGACGTGGGACTGTCCTGATTGATTATATGGTTACCATGAGGAACTGGGAGAGATTCAACGCCTTTAATGCCAGTCAGTTTTCTCAAAATATTGTGGAATTCGACAAGCTGCTTACGAGTAAGGGAATTCCGATTACAAGAGATCCACCGGGAGATAGCTATCTCTCAATCTTATGCGATTACGAAGAAGGAAAAAGCTGTCCCGTATGGATAGACTACATATATGGATTGAGCAAGCCTGAGTAAAATACACATATGGGCATAATGGACGGACCACCTGGGCAGGTGGTTTTTCTGTATGTTAAAGCCACTCATGCTTGTAAATCCCCGGCATTGTACCCCCAACAAGTAGAATAGAATCGCAACTAATTATCATAATATATCCCCTGTTTTACTAGGATCAACCACGATAAGATGTAAAAAGACGATGGGCGGGGGAGTGTCTATGAAAAGAAAATTCGTGATAGGATCTATAGCTGTTGCAGTCTTATTTTCTACTCAGGCTTGCACGAAAGTAGAAAAGGTCAAAGAGCCGGTTACATTAAAGGTTTGGAGCTGGGAAGGCAACTATGGTACCTATGCAACGGATTTCGCAGGGGCGCATCAGGGCATTCGTTTAGTACGAGTAGCTCCTATTGACGAAACTAATCCAATGAACGAATACGACCCGGACAAAATTAAACAAAGGTTCGAGCAAACTATACAAGCGATTGATGAGCTACAGCCTGATGTTCTACTTCTGGAGATGCCCCAGTACATAAAGCTGGCAAGAGAAGGCAAGCTGGTATCCCTAGAGCAGAGAGTGAAGGAGAAGAGTTTTAACGAGGCAACGTATTCACCGTCCTTACTGACAATGCTACGCATACAGGGTAATGATGAGCTTTACGGACTTTCGGATAACTTGTACAGCGAAGCTATCTATTATAACAAAACCCTTTTGAACAAAAATCAAATACCGCTCCCGCAGAGCTCTATGTCATGGGAAGAAACTTTGCGCTTAGCTAACAGGGTAACCAATACCAACGCAGGAATAGCAGGTTACTTTGCTGGCACTGATGAGAGAACGAGAGCATGGGTTACCATTTCCGGGATCGGAATGACATCTAAGCTGCAATATG
This sequence comes from Cohnella abietis, assembly GCF_004295585.1. Classification (NCBI taxonomy): domain Bacteria; kingdom Bacillati; phylum Bacillota; class Bacilli; order Caryophanales; family Paenibacillaceae; genus Cohnella; species Cohnella abietis. The sequence goes on from NZ_AP019400.1 coordinate 772,395, forward strand.
TAAATGCTAAAGAGAAGAAAGTAACAATTAATACGCCAGCGTGGGCAAAAATTTGGCAGATGGTTCTTGATGGTTACAAATCAGGGGCGATCATCGAAAACACGAAAGAAATGTCCGTTAACCGAGGGGGCCACAATTACTATAAGCCTGAAGATTCATACGGTTTATTCTTATCGGGTAAAGCGGCGATGATTAAGGCGAGCCCGGGGTTCAAGGATATTCTGAACGAACAGAAGGTTGGATTCGAATGGGGAGTTGTAGCGGAGCCGAGCGATCCGACTCTGAACGAGGGAATTTCCATGCAGCCTTTAAACATTTACGCCATAAGCGCTGCATCCCCCTACAAAGATGAGGCTTGGCAGTTAATTGATTACTTGGTTGGCGAAGAGAGGCAGAAACAGCAAGCTGCCGTCATAAGTATGGGGGGGCTTCCAGCCCGAATACATGCGGATCAAGGTGAGGTGAGCTTCATTAAGCCTTTTATAGAGTTAGCACCATCACCTGTAGGGCAGTTCGTTGAATTTTACCGGGACGACATCCCTATCTCGTTCTTAGATAGCTTCTACAATTTAGCTAATGCTTACTTCCTTAAGCTGTTGGACGGAACACTAAGTGTGGACGAAGCGCTCAAGCAGCTTCAGGAGGAAGCGCAAGTGGAATTGAACAAGTTCAAGTAGACCAGGGGGGGGGTAGCCCATGTACAAAATTTTGGCTCTAATCTCCTTCTTGTTGATCGGAACGTTTCTGTCCGGATGTCAGACAAACTCTAAGGAAAAGCATAATGAACAAGGAACATTAGTCGTTCTAGATACGGACGAACAACGATTCCGCACAGAATATCTGGGTACAATTAATAGATCGTACCCGAAGCTGGAGGTCGTGCTCGTTCCGTATGAGAACTATAGGAATGAACAGGCGAAGCAAGGCAACCTCTCTAATCAGGAGATTTTAAGTGGCGCTATTGAACATTTTATACCTGATATTATCATCGCTCGGGAGCAATCCGATTTTAAGAAGCTGATGAGTGACAATAGGTTAGCTCCGCTTGATAGAGGAATTAAATCAGACAAATACGATCAGGACCCTTTAGATCCGAAACTCATTTCGGCTTTACAAGGGGATGATGGACTGCAATATGCGTTATCCTCTCATTTTACTAGTACAGTGCTTTATTATAATCGGTCAGCCTTCCAGCAGGCTGGTGTAGCAGCGCCTTTCGATGGAATGACATGGGAGGAAGTTTATTTAACTGCCGCTCGCTTCTCAGGTAATAGCACAAACAACAATAAACAATATGGGCTATACCTTCCCAATGCGAACAGCGCGTTTTCAGCTATTCTGAACCTGGCTTATGAAGAGGGAATTGGCTTTTTCACTCCGAAAAAAGAGCTTGCCCTACATACACCGGAATGGATCAAAGTATGGGAGACGGTAACAAAGGCTGTTCGCTCAGGGACTCTATTTCCTTTTGGTCAAGATGCTGCAGGTGAAGATCCGATTAAACAGTTTAGTGAAGGGAAAATGGCTATGATCTATGGTGATGATAAGCTGCTCACCCAGATCACTGATCGGAAAGCGGATTGGGCGATGGTTTCGGAGCCTTTTCATTCGAAACAACCGGATGTTGGAAAGAATTATCGCTATCTTCAATACATGGGGTTATCCGTGAACGCCCCGCATCGGGAATTGGCTTGGGAGGTAATGAAGCTATTGAACGGGGAAAAAGCTGCTTTGTCCTTTTCCGGTCAAGGGATTCCTATTCGTAAGGCAGTTGCTAATACTAGCTATAATAATTTCGATCTAAAGCCTTTTTATTCTTTGAGACCCAATGATTCTGAAGCGGCAGACCTTGCTCCGACCGGATTAAATCCGGAGTTCTATTTGGATTTGTATTCGGAAGGTGATAAGAAAGTGAAAGAGGTTATAGAGAGTAAGGTGACCATAGATCAGGCTTTACTTGAATTGGAGGAGCTAGGGCAGGCTCTGGTAAAACGTTATACGAAAGCAGAGTGAAGGCGTAAACGGACATATGGGGCATTAATCAAGCTTCGGCGAATCGTGGTTTTGCATAGCCATGGTTCGCCTCTTTTATTTGTAATTAAGCAACGAGCAGTATAAATCTATGATACACTGGAAATCAAATAGATATGTTTTTATCGTGGCTTATACAGGTATACTATCTAGAGGAAATAAAAAGGATGGATCATAATGGATTTTTCAAAACTCATAAGAGAAGCGAACATAGAGCATGCGATTAAAGGGGAAGTAAAGACAAAGCTGAGCGACATTCTTCAGCTTTTTTCCAAAGCTAGCTTGCTTACGGTAGCAAAGAATTACGAGCTTTCAGGGCGATCCAAGATGAATAAGCAGGAGCTTGTGGATTCGCTGTTCGAAACGGTTACGGATGTTAGCGAATTGGAGTCTGTGCTGATTATTACGGAGGAAAAAGGGTGGGATTTGTTCCAAAGCCTTGTAAATACTCCGTATGTCCAAGAAGAAACGTTTAACCCAGGGATGTATTTGTTTTTGCTGGAACGGAGCTTGCTGTTTTCATTCTATTATGAGGACAAGCTCTACTACACCATTCCGGAAGAAATTAAGGAAACTTATAAGCAATTGCTACAGGGAACGTTTCTTGAAGCTCGTGATCGCTATCAATTAATTAATCAGTATGTTACCGCATCATCGAATCTGTATGGGGCATGTAAGCTAGACAAGGTAGTCGAAATTTTTAATGCTCAGAATGAAAAGCAATTAGACCAGAAAGAGTTTATTCATTTTTATAGCATGGCTTCCAGCAAGCATCAACAATGGTATTTATATCAAGGGTACATTTTTAGCAATGATTTTGAATCAGATGATCAAGACGAAGACTTAGAAGCACATCTAGAGAGAACCAAGCATAAACCGTATTATACTCCACCTAAAGCGGAGTTTTTGAAACACGCGGATTCTGGATATTATCGAAAAACTGCACAACTAGATAACTTGAAAGCTTTTATTTTAAAGAACATGTGCAAGGATAAACAGCTTGTAGAAGTACTTATGGATGATATTCAGCTTGTTTGCTCAATGGAAAGGCCAATGAGTGATGTCATTAACGAGTTAGAGAGAAGAAACATCATTTTTGATAATCAGGGACAAGTTCAGGCGATTATGCCACTGATCATAGACGTCTATAATAATACGAGAATTTGGTCTAATAACGGTTATACACCTGCGGAGTTAGGGGCAATATCTGGTAAAACTACACCCAAATTTAGTCCTGCCATACCAAAGTTTAGTACTGCCACACCAAAACCGAGTAAAATAGGTAGAAATGACCCTTGCACGTGTGGGAGCGGGAAAAAGTACAAAAAATGCTGCGGCCAATGAGCTGTAATGGCGGAGTAACAATATTTATGAGCTAGAAGTATACCATTCATAATAATAGCTGCATGTGCAGCAAATCAAATGGACCGTTCTAAAGTTAATTTAGGGCGGTCTTTTGTGTGCTTTGCAGTGCATTCGACTAAGGTGCGAAAGCCACCATTCCAATAATTGCTTGCTGCAACCTATTGCGCTTAGCCTTCGTCAAACATGTATCACAGCTAGGGATGGTGCATAATGATGAAAAATAAAAAAATAGCCTTATCCGGACTAATCGTAGCAACTGCTGCTTCATTGTTTTCTGCTCCGCCATCGCATGCGGCAGAAGTAATTAACTCCGTACAATTTAAGTGGGGTCAACCTTCTTATACGAATAGCACAGGTAAACATCTCCTGGCGGTAGCACCTTATGAGCTTCATGGACATTCCATGGTTCCACTTCGGGCATTGACTGAATCACTTGGTACAAGCATCAACTGGAATAAAGCGAGTCAGACCGCTACTTTGTCAGGGAAGTCTTTCGGGCAAATTAAACTATCGGTAAACACCAATATAGCTATCAATGCGAAGGGTGAGAAGATAAAGCTTCCGGAACAAGTTAAGGTGGTAAAAGGAAGCCTGTTCGTGCCAGCTAGAAGTATAGCAGCTCTTATAGGGGCCAAGGCGAATTGGACATCCTCAACGCGTACAATTACGATTACGAAAATCGCTGATGTTAATGCCATTAAGCTTAGCTATCAGTTTGATAAAAATAACGAGGGCTGGAAAGGGGGATTTTCCGATCTTCCGGTCGATTATAATCAAGATATCTACGAATTGAAGCATGCCAGAGAGCTTCTACCTGTCGGAGATGCTAACAAGACCAATTATGGTTTGAAGCTTCAGGGGCATAACAGAAGTGATGATTTATTCATGTTTCTTTCCCGCAATGTTGGAGGGTTTGTGCCGAATGCCACCTATCAAGTTAAGCTAAATTTTGCGATTTATACAGATGTGGCCGATGGAATGATGGGAATTGGAGGATCTCCGGGTAACTCAGTCATAGTCAAGGCGGGAATCCTCAATAAGGAGCCTTTATCGGTTGAAACGGCTGGAGCTGGCGAAAAGTATTATAGGATGAATATTGACAAAGGGAACCAAACGACAGGCGGTACGGACGTGAAGGTACTTGGCAATATCGCTAAGCCAGACTCCGAGAAGCAAGGGTATCAACGTAAGGACTTTGAGTATAACGCTACTGTGAAAACAAACGCGAAAGGCGAGCTCTTCCTGCTGGTTGGCGTTGATTCGGGGTATGAGGGACTGACAACATTGTATTTCGACGATATTAATGTAACGGCTACGCAAAAATAAAAAAAAGGCTACCGACAAGGGAATGTCGGTAGCCTTTTGCAGCTTAGCTCAGTTTATTAGTAGTCTCTTTTTCTAATACTTCAATTCCTTTTACTGCTTTCGAAGCTTTTTTGCCAATTTTGTACGATTTAGCTAGCTTAACGCTTTTGGTTGCTTTGAATAGCTTCATCGATTTTAGCGATTTTAATGCCTTTAAGGATTTTAATCCTTTTACAGCTTTAAGCCCTGTTAATGAACCGACTCCGACAACTGCATCAATAAACTGTGTCACTGAAATCGAAGTTCCAACAGCTAATATGCTTAACCATTGTTCCTTAAAAAACGTACGGGCATTCTTGGTCATAAAGAACAGCACAATTAACTCAACAATGTAAAACCAAAGAATATAGTGAGCTATAGTGTCCAGCGGCGCTTTGATGTCTTTGGAAACAGAAGTGAAGCCTAGGATGGTGACAAATACTAGAAATAAAGAGAGAATAAACGATAAAATGAGATACCACTTCTTAAAATATTTGCGTTCCATCTTTGTTCCTCATTTGTCGTTTTATTGTTGTGTATAGATTTATTATCTTCCAAAGTATGCTGATTGTCTAGAAAGGTGGGTTATAGATTTTGAGAGGTATAGTCGTAGATTACATGAACAATGAGGAGATTAACATACGAGCGTTGAAATACGGCGACCATCCTCATTATGAGTGGAAGACCACATTGCTTGAGAGGACAGATACGCATGTCTTTGTACTAGGTCATTATGGACGGAAGCTGCAGCATTATACCAAAGGAAAAATTTTCACGGTTGAGAACTGGACGATAGAGTTTTTTTCATTTGATTCCTGGTTTACGGTGAGCGTAGACATAGTGGAAGGAAAAATCACGTCGTACTACTGTAACATTAGTGAACCAGCACGAATGGATGGAAATAAGGTATCATTTGTTGACCTAGATATCGATCTGATCAACAAAGAGGGCAAGTGGACTGTCGTAGACGAGGATGAATTCATTGTTAATTCGGTAAAATTCTCGTATCCACCAGATTTAATAGAAAAGGTTAGGCAGGAGCTCGCGAGCTTGCAGAAACGTATAGAAATGAAGAGCTTCCCGTTCGATGGAGCTATCGAGAAGTTTATTGAAGGTATTCCACAGCGTTAGTGAGAATATCTCGTCAAATCCAAGGAAGCTGAACTTTAAAAGAGCTACCCTCTCCAAGATGGCTTGTGACTCGAATGTTACCACCACTGGAGTCTACGATAGTTTTGGCGATAGCTAGACCCAAGCCATGACCGCCTGTTTGGCGTGTCCGGGATTTATCTTGTCTATAAAAACGGTCGAAAATACGAGGGAGCGCATCTGCAGGGATACCGATACCGGAATCCTTCACTTCAAAGGTGAAGAAGCGTACCCCTCGATCTACTCCTTCCGCAATTGTAATCTGAACAAACCCATTATCCGGTGTATATTTAATTGCATTATCAATTAACAACACTAATAGCTGCGTTAGCCTCTCTATGTCGCCTGTAACCATCAGCTTGGTTGGAGCATGCAAAGTCATAGAAATGTCCTTGGCTTTTGCCATTGCGCTCAGCTTATCGATAACTTGAGTAGCCGTTGACCTGGCATCGAATAGCGTTTGCTCCCCTAATCCCTCATCGGAATCGGAGCGGGCGAGACGCAGAAGGTTGCCAGACAGCCTCGTCATGGAGCTAACCTCAGCCTTTAAGCCATTAAGCACTTTGCGGGAAAAGGAATCTACATTCTCCGCACTCTCGTCAAGCTGGAGCGCTTCTATTGAAGCGAGCATCACGCTTAATGGTGTGCGCAATTCATGGGAAGCATCCGCGACAAACTCGCGCTGCCTTGCATAGGCATTGGCAATAGGAACCATTGCTTTACGGGACATCAAATGACTGAACCATGTAGCCAGTACAAAGAACAGCAAAGCCATCCCAATCAGTAAAATAAGCAACCAGCGGAAGAGGTCGTGTTGGAATGTGACCTCTTTACCGATATATAATGTAGCAATTTTATGCCCTTTCACCTGCAAGCTTCGATGAGTGACAATGAATTTAGCATTTTCACCAGTTGTTTGGTATTTTTCCATTTTTGCTGAGGGGCTGCTGAAGGTTTGCAAAGTAATCATATCAATTTGTTTACCCCTGAATTGACCATTAATTATTAAGGCCATTACTTGCTCTCGCAGCTCGGCTTGAATCTCATCTCCCAACTGAATAGATCCATTCTCGGCCACCAAATAATAGAAGGATTGATCGGTACTAATGGAGAAGGTATCCTCGACAGATCGAGGAGGTGGTCTCTTCGGATTGTTGTCCTGATCAGCCCAAGCTTGAAGGTTAGACAGATCGTGGTCAGCGAGATTGTTCAGCCGCCGATGCTGATCGTTCCAGATGAACACATATAGAAGCGTATATACAATAATGACGAATAGGCTTAGAAACACAATGAGAACGCCACTGTATTGCCAAGATAGCTTTTTGTGCGTTTTATGGAATACATCATCCTTAAGCCGTCGTTTTGTTCCCCAGCTATGATTCAATTTTGTATCCAACACCTCTCACGCTATGAATGAGCTCCCGCGAACCGGATAACTCTAGCTTCTTACGTATGAATTTGATAGTGGCGTCTATCGTTTTTAGATTAACGTCGGTATCCAATCCCCACACCTTGTCCATGATTACTTCTCGTGATAGAGTACGGCCCCTATTCTGAAGTAACAAGTCTAGGATTTGAAATTCACGCGGCGTTAGCTGTATTTCGTGCTGACCTTGAATGACAATTTGGCTCGTGCGCTGGAGCTTCAGTGCACCGATCTGAACCACGTCATCTTGAAGGGGGACGAAGTTGCGTCTTGTTAATGCACGCATTCGCGCTAACAGCTCATCCATCTCGAAAGGTTTAACGAGATAATCATCGGCTCCCGCATCCAGTCCTTCCACTCGATCCTGCAGTGAATCCTTTGCCGTTAGCATGAGAATAGCGCCAAGATAGCCTGTTTTGCGAAGTCTGGCACACGTATCACGACCATCTCCATCCGGCATCATCCAATCAAGCACGACAATGTCATAGCTCGAAGCGAGCGCATAATCGAATGCGTCGTTCCCTGTCGTTACCCAATCTATGGTGCAGCCTGTTTTCTTCTTCAGGATATGTACGGTCAATTCACCGAGCTGGATATCATCTTCCGCCAATAAAATCTTCATCCCGAACCTCTTTTCGATCAGCCTATTGTCCATTTTCATCCAGTATAATCGAATCGCTGTGCTCTTTCACCGTATTTTCACCAAGTGCACGTAATATAGGCTTCAGGAAAACAAATCCAAGTTGAAGAAAGGAAGTTATCACATGAAAAAGAAATCAAGGCTCCTAATTACAGGTTCGCTCGTAGTCACTCTAGTTATCGGTGGGGGAATCGCAATTAACAACAGCGGGGTAAGCAGAGCTTGGGCAGCAGAGGCGGTATCGACTGCGGATTCGGCAACGAAGGCACCAACAGATAAGCCAGCTAGTGAAGCTGGCAAGGTAGAGGGGAAGGGAGAAAAGAGAAATAAGGGGTGCGAAGGGGATAAAGGAGTGGGTGGCCCGAAGAAAGATCATCCAGCTGGATCAAAAGGAACAAAGCCGTCCGAAGAATCAGCATCTAACAATCCATCCGAACAGGCCGTAAATACAGTCGTTATATCAGGTGGTTTTAAGACAGATCCTGAGGATCACGGCAGACCGGTTGTACTCATTGCCGCAGCTCTTGGGGTTCCTACTGACGTGTTCAGAGAAGCCTTTAGCGGAGTAACCCCTGCTGGATCGGGAGAGCCAAGCTCTGAGCTCGCTCAAAAAAATAAAGCGGCTCTTCTTAAAGTTCTTGAGCCCTATGGTATCACGAGTGAACGCTTGGATGAGGTATCCAACTACTATCGCTATAAGGCAAGTAAAGGAGAGACCTGGACAAAGACTGCAGCAAGTGCAACAGTGACGGTTACGAATGGGGTTATGACGGGAGTGAAGATTACGAATGCGGGAGCAGGGTACTCTTCCAATCCAACCATAACCATTAAGGGACCAGATGGTAAGGTTGTTACTGCGACAGCTACAGTGTCCTATTCCAAAGATTTTAAGACCAATGGTCGTATTTCAGCTATTACTATTAATAAATAAATCTGAAAGAACACCCCCGTCACTTCGCATTTTTGCGGCTGTGATGCGTACCATTTAATTAATGGGTTCGAAGATGGAACATTCCGGCCAAACGATAAGATTACGCGTGAACAGGCAGCGGTTATTATATCTAAGGCAATGGCGGTCACAGGCTTGAAAGGTAAGCTTTCTGTTCAATCCATGGAAGAGACACTTCTTCCGTATGCGGATGCAGCAGAGGTGTCCACTTGGTCGAAAAACAGCATCGCTGACAGTGTACATGCTGGTATTATTTCCGGCAGAAGCAGCACCGAGCTGGCAACTAAGGCTTATATAACGAGAGCAGAGGTAGTCGTGATGATCAAGCGTTTGCTCGAAAAATCAGATTTGATTTAATGGCGAAAAAGTAAAAAGGCGTTGGTACCGGTATAAACTACCTGTACTAACGCCTTTTTTACTTTGAGCGACAAAACGTGCAACACGCACCGATTCAGCCGTATCTGAGCCGCGTAGTTCGAAAAAAACGTACAACGCCAACCAGACCAGCCGCTCCTGAGTCACATAACTCGAAAATTTCGTACAACACCAACAAATCAAGCCGCTCCTGAGCCACATAACTCTAAAAAATCGTACAACACCAATAAATCCAGCGTTTCTGAGTCAAATAGCTCGAAAATTTCGTACATCGCTCACCAATCTAGTCACTTCCAGCCGCGTAGTTCGAAAAAACCTTATAACGATAACGAACCACTCACTCACCACTCAATGAGCCAAACCTTCCCCACTCGTCGATTCATTCATCTCGTCCTTCACCAAATCGTATGCCCGGATGGCGACTTCAAGGCATAGCCGCCGTTCCGCGTTCAAATAATTGCTCCCCAGCAATTCCTTCAGTTTATCTAGTCGATGGTACAGCGTTTGACGGTGTATAAACAGCTTTTCGGCGGTTTCTTGCTTCGCGCCCATGCAAGATAAATATTGGTCAAGTGTTTGGAGCAACGGTGTGTCATTCTGCTGATCGTGCGCCAACAAGCTCCCTAGATGATACTGCACGAATTGAATTAATTGACTCGTATTTCCGATGCTTTTGAGCATTTGATAGATGCCCATGTCCTCGTAGAATGCGCTCATGGATGTTCTAGCAAGCAAACGAGTAACGGACACGACATCGAGTGCCTCTCGATAGCTCTGAGCGGCATCGCGTAACCGAGTTTTCATATGCCCGAAGCCAGCATGAAGCTGTAGATTGTTGCCTGGTCTGAGGCGATTCGATTTTTTGAGCAGCTCAATTACTTTACGCAGAGCTTGCTTGACCTTCTCCCACTGCGCTTCTGTGTTCGCGAAGGTTTCCCGGATACAAAGCAAATGTATGACGTTATGATGCAGCAACAGCAAATTGTAAATACCGTGTGTGGACAATAAGGAGCGAAGTAGCATGACCACATCTTGATTAAGCATTTTGACAGATTGATGCTCATCAGAATATTCGGGACGCTCCAATACGACGATTCCGGAGACGAACAAATACTTGCCATCGCTTAATGCTGGCAAGCCTATTTGCGCTAGCATTTGATCCTCGTGGGACACTTCACCGAACAAAATATCTTGAATTAAGCGAGAGTACCCATCGCTAGATCTATCATCCAGAAAAAGCTTGCGCAGCAATATTTGCTCTGCCGTCTTGCTAGCGTACTCCAGTAATAACGCTATATATATTTCAGAAACGATTTGTTGATTTTGAGGAGGCAGAACAAGACCAATATAGGACAATACTTGTCCGAGTCCGACGATCGGTTGAGACAAAACATTCCTACCATCTGGCAAAGTCACCTTAAGGCGTCTTCTTGCAGAACCAGGGAGGGAGTCAATTGTGCTGCCGAATTGCTCCAAGGTTTCGTTGAAGCTTGAAGAGCCCGAAGAATCCGAAGAGTCCAGTGTGTCTGCTATGAACAATGAAGGCTCTACGATGGAATGATAGATCACTTGTAGAGAGGAGTACTCATGAACAATACGCAGAATGGTAGGCATATCGGTAGCTTTTAGAGTAGCTTGCTGCAGCTTGTGAGAAAATTCGCTCAATGCATTCAAGCGATCATCCTGATTATGGAGCAATAGCAGTGACTGTATATGCTGCAGCAGATCGGGGATAGATGCCTGATCGTTGACAATAAGAATAGGAAATTGCCTATCACCTGCTGCCTGGATGAAAGAATCTAGCAAAGGCTGGTTAGTTGTCATCGATATGCATAGACCAACGGCACCTTGCTGCTTCAGGACATCGATAAAATCGCTTGAATCGTTCTGGTTTCGAATAAGATCGAGATCGTCGGTTACGAGGAGAGTGTCTTGTGCAAATTCGACCTGTTTGTCGGTCAGAACACGCACTTTGCGAATGGGCAGATGCCAATCCTGCTCGGTTCCAAAGACGCTGGTATTTGAAGAGCTGAAGTGTAATAGCAGGCGTTGAATAGTGAATGGCTTCGTGATGATGTTCGCCTCCAAACGATAGATTGCTAATGTGTCTTCATACGAAACGCAACATGAATGGTGGTATTTACTAGACGTTATGTACAACAAAACATCTAAAAGAGTAGTGTATAATAAATTTATTAAATATCCAAGTTATTTTATCGGATATCGTGTATATCGAAAAAATTATCGTCTCAAAGGGGAATATCGGCATATGACTCAGAATAAAAGAGATCGATTTAATCGTATTCTCATTCAAAAAGAGGTAGCGGATCGACCGCTCGTCTCCGCTTGGCGACATTTTATAGAGGCGGAACGGGATAGTGCTGCACTTGCGGCTGCAACCGTTGCTTTTCAACGACAATATGATTGGGACTTTGTCAAAATAAATCCACGCACAACCTACTACGCCGAAGCTTGGGGCAATGAATACGACTATGAGGCCTATGACGGGGTAGTGCCAGCTACATTGAAAGCGCGTATTGGACAAGCCTCCGACTTGCGCCGAATTACGGCCCGCACGGCCGAGGAGCCTTCCTTTAAGGAGCAGCTGGATGTTATTTCACGAGTACGCCAGGCGCTCGGTCCCGATGTGCCGATTGTGCAAACCTTATTCTCGCCACTAGCTGTGCTGGAATATTTGAGCGGGCATCGTACACTTGCGGCTTACCGGCCTGCTGTTCGGTCGGCAACACCGCTGCCTGATCTTTTGGCGGCGGCCCCTGAAGATGCGCATGCTGCATTGCAAGCTATTACGGATACACTGGTCAACTACGTCAAGGCAGCGCTTGAAGCGGGAGCCGATGGCATCTTCTATGCGGTTCTTGGACAGGCACGCGACGGTTATTTGACGGAGTCCGAGTATGAGAGCTTTGGTCGTACGTATGATTTGAAGCTCCTGCAGGCGATAGCACCTACGCCAGTTATTTTGCATACCTGCGGTCCTGAAGCGCATCCTGAGCGGTTTGCTGATTATCCGATTTCTGCGTTGCATTGGGCGGATTTGGCACAAGGCAATCCGGGCTTGCAGCAGGGTGAGCAGTGGCTTGACGGACGCGTTGCAATGGGCGGCGTCGACGAGCGTTTGTTCTCCGAGGCGAGCTCGGTCGAACTGATTACGAAGCAGGCTCAGTTAGCAATAGAACAGCTGAGAAATCGTCCGTTTATATTGTCTGCTGGCTGCGGAGTGCCGCTTAATACTGCGGATGAGGCACTGAAAGCACTCCGGGCTGCAGTGGAATCTTGAAGATAAGCTGTCACTAAGAGAGGAGGGGGAAGCATGCAGCCCATTTTGGAGCTACAGCATGTACAGGTTACTTTTCGAACGGAGAAGGACGAGGTTGCTCCGGTTGAAGACGTCGACTTTAGTCTCCATAAAGGCGAAACGATTGCTATCGTCGGTGAATCAGGGAGTGGCAAAAGCGTAACGACCCTCTCCATCATGGGACTGCTAGGGAAGTACGGGAAGGTTAAGCGAGGGCAAATCCTGTTCGACGGTCTCGATATTACGAAGCTGTCGAACAAAGAGCTTAACCGAATTCGCGGCAATGAAATCGCTATGATTTTTCAAGAGCCGATGAGCGCACTGAACCCGGTGTTCACCATTGGCTATCAGCTAGTTGAGCAAATCCGCAAGCATAAGAAGCTGGGACGCAATGAAGCACGTAGCGAAGCCGAGCAAATGCTGAGGAAAGTAGGCATTGCGCGGTCGGAGTCTGTTATGCGTGAATATCCGTACGCGTTGTCTGGAGGTATGCTTCAGCGGGTCATGATTGCCATGGCGATGTCCTGCAAGCCGAGGGTTTTAATTGCAGACGAGCCGACTACGGCGCTGGACGTTACGATTCAAGCCCAGATATTGCGGCTGATGAAGCAGCTAAAGCAAGAGCTGGACACCTCCATTCTCCTTATTACGCACGATATGAATGTCGTGGCAGAGATGGCCGATCGGGTCATCGTGATGTATGCGGGTGAGATCGTTGAGGAGGCGGATGTGTTCCAGCTGTTCGATAATCATCGTCATCCTTATACCAAAGGCTTGCTGGAATGTATTCCGCACATTGGTGCCGGTCCGCATACGAGATTAGCCTCGATTCCGGGAACGGTTCCGATGCCGCAGCATATGCCGAAAGGCTGCCGGTTTCAGGATAGATGTCCTGATGTGATGGAGCGGTGTAGAAGTCAGCATCCGCCTTTGCTCGATGCGGGCGATGGGCACAAAGCGCGCTGTTGGCTTGTCGCAGAGCGAGATAGGGAAGGAAGTGAGGGGGATGACATTGTCAATGAAAGCGGTAGGACAACAGCCCTTGCTTGAAGTTAGTCAGTTGAAAAAGCATTATCCGGTTCAAAAGGGTTTTCTGGCTCGCACCGTGCAGCATGTTAAAGCCGTGGACGGGGTTTCTTTCTCCGTCCGCCAAGGTAGCACATTGGGTATTATCGGGGAGTCTGGCTGCGGTAAATCCACTTTAGGCAGACTCATTCTCCAGCTGGAAAAGCCGACAGAGGGCAGCATTCAGTTTCAGGGAGAGGAATTAACGGGCAGAACTCAGCGCCAGCTTCGTCCCATACGGACGCAGATGCAAATTGTGTTTCAAGATCCGTATTCCTCTCTGAACCCACGACTAAGAATCGGGAGTCAGCTTGCAGAGCCGATTCGCGTGCACGGGCTGCTGGAGGGCGCTGCAATCGACAGACGAGTCGAGGAATTGCTGGACATTGTCGGGTTATCCAAGCATCATCGTTCCCGCTATTTACACGAATTTTCAGGCGGGCAGCGACAACGGATCGGCATTGCTCGTGCACTTGCTGTTAACCCAAAGCTTATCCTATGTGACGAGCCTGTATCTGCGCTGGATGTTTCGATCCAGGCTCAGATCTTGAACCTGCTTAAGGATTTGCAACGGGAGCTAGAACTGACTTACGTGTTCATTGCGCATGGTTTGGGAGCCGTCAATTATATTAGCGATCGCGTCGGTGTCATGTATCTTGGCAAAATGGTCGAGATCGCAGACAACGAGCAGCTGTTCGCAGCACCGAGGCATCCCTACACGGCAGCGCTGCTTGCTTCACATCCTCCTGCTAGTCCGTATCATCGCAAACAGGAAGAGCAAGTGCTACAGGGCGACATTCCGAGTCCGCTGAATCCCCCTGCTGGCTGTAGGTTTCATACACGTTGCCCTTATGTTCAGGAGCGTTGTCGCAAGGAGAGTCCCGAGCTGACGGGCGAAGAAAATCATCTTGTAGCCTGTCATTACCCATTGCATTAGAGAAAGCTCCTGATTGGGAGGAAGAGCATGTTAAATTACCTCATACGTCGTATTCTCATAGCCATTCCTGTGCTGGCAGGCATTACGCTGTTTAACTTTCTGATTATTAATCTAGCGCCAGGCAATCCGGTGGATATGTTTATTAATCCCTCTATGAGTCAGGCTGATATCGATCTACGCAAGGAGCAGCTAGGAATTAATGATCCCATCTATATCCAGTATTTTAGGTGGCTGGGCAACTTGCTTCAGGGGGATTTCGGATATTCGTATTCCAGCTATGAGCCGGTTATGCAGGCGGTTGGAGCCCGAATTGGACCGACGCTTCTGTTGATGGGAGTTTCCCTGCTGCTAGCTTATATCATTGCGGTCCCAATCGGTATCCTGAGCGCAAGAAAGCAATACTCCTGGTTGGATTATACGGCAACCTCCTTCTCTTTTCTCGGGGTTTCAATTCCGAACTTTGTTCTAGGTCTGGGAGGCATATATTTGTTTGCGCTAACCTGGAAAATACTTCCCACAGGAGGGATGTATACACTCGGCAAAGAGAAAACGTTTGTCGATCTGCTTCATCACTTGATCATGCCTGCTTGTATACTGGCCACTGCCTCGGCGGGTAGCATGGTCCGGTATATCAGGTCTAGCGTACTGGAGGTGCTGGGGCAGGATTACTTACGAACTGCCCGAGCCAAAGGGATTTCGGAATTCATGGTAATCAACAAGCATGCACTCCGCAATGCTATGATCCCCATCATTACAGTTGTCGGGCTTGATGTTCCGCTATTGTTCGGTGGGGCGGTTATTACAGAGCAAGTGTTCCAATGGCCTGGCATGGGGCAATTAATGATTCAATCGATTGGGTCGCGTGATTACCCGACACTGATGGCAATCAATTTGGTTGCGGCGGTTGCCGTACTGGTTGCCAACATACTGGCGGATATCGCGTATGCGGTGGCGGACCCAACCATTAAATACAATAAGCGATGAAGGGGGTGATGTCTTGAGGGAAAATTCAATGTCGACGGTTAACGGGGATGGCGACGTTTCTATGGAGCAATTCCAGATGGAGGCAGCCAGCGGCTGGAGGACGGCGGCAAGGCGATTTTTCCGACACAAGCTTGCAGGTGTGGGCTTCGTCCTATTCATCCTGCTTGTATTAATGGCACTGCTGGCACCTTTAGTGGCACCTCATGATCCTTATGCAATCGGCAAATCCTATCAGTCCCCATCCTGGTCATCCGGCCATTGGCTTGGAACGGATCAGAGTGGGCGCGACGTTCTAAGCAGATTAATGTACGCTGCTCGCGTATCTTTATCTGTCGGAGTTGGCGCAGTAGCTATTTATGTGGTTATAGGGACGCTGATTGGAGCGGTTGCCGGTTATTACGGTGGATGGGTGGACAGCTTGGCCATGCGTGCAACAGATGTATTCATGTCCTTTCCTTATTTAATGGTCATTCTGGTCATGGTCAGCGTGCTTGGGCCTAGTCTAGGAAATATCATTTTGGCGCTTGGTCTGCTCGGCTGGCCAGCGGTAGCCAGGTTGATAAGAGGCGGAGTATTGTCGATCAAGGAAAAATCTTTCGTCAAGGCGGGAATTGCGCTGGGGTATAGCACTCCGAGGCTGTTGTTCAGGCACATTTTGCCTAATGTCATCGCCCCCGTTCTGGTCAATGCCACCTTCGGCATCGCCGTGGCGATCATTACGGAAGCATCGCTTAGCTTTCTTGGGATGGGCGTTCAGCCGCCTACAGCAAGCTGGGGTAATATGCTAACGGAAGCTCAATCCTTCTCGACATTGACCAATCGTCCATGGCTGTGGGTTCCCCCGGCTAGCATGATCGTTCTTGCGGTCGTTTCGATTAATTTTATGGGTGATGGATTGCGCGATGTAATGGACCCTAAGGGAAGACGGTAAGACAAGTTAGAAAAAACTATCATAGTCACACCTACTGGAGGAAAATTGAAAATGAAAAAATCAGTACATCGATCACTTTTATTACTTGTTCTATTAGCTGTTGCCGTGCTTACGGCATGCAGTAACAATAACGCGGAGCCAGAGAAGACTAGTCAGTCCTCACCTTCTGCTAGCAGTGAAGCTCCGGCAGCGGCAGCAGAGAAAACGTTGTTCGTCGGCTTGTCCATTCCGCCGATTGCTTTTAACCCGCTAGCTAATGGCGACATCGCGTCAACGTACGTACAAGGTTTCCTTTTCGATCCATTGCTCGTTATGGACGGACCACTTAGCTTCGTTCCTAAGCTGGCTACTTCAATCGAAACAACAGACAATCAGAATTACACTATTCATCTAGATAGCAAAGCTGTATGGTCTGACGGTACTCCGCTCACTTCAGACGATCTGATTTTCACGCTTAACCGCGCTGCAGATCCGCAAGTACAATCCGTCTATGGTGCTTATGTTTCTATTCTTGAAGGAGTGGAAGCAAGTGGAAAGCTACCGGAAGGTCAAAGCGAAATCCCATCTGTTAAGAAAGTGGACGAGCATACGGTAACCTTGACGACAAAACAACCAGTAGACCCGAACCTTTTGAAAGAGCAAATCGGCTCCAAAATTCTGATTTTGCCTAAACACATCTTGGAGAATGTAGCCAAGGATCAATTGGCACAAGATCCGTTCATGCTGAACCCAACGGTTACAAGCGGAGCGTTCAAGTTTGTGAAGTATGAGAAAGACCAGTACGTACAGCTGGCTGCCAATAAGGATTATTATCAAGGCGCTCCTAAGCTTAGCAATGTATATATTAAAATTTTGACAACACCTAACCTGGTTGCTCAATTGCAAAGTGGCGAAATCCACATGACTTCCGGCGGCTCGCCATCGAAGATCCCGGTTCAGGATTATAGCACAATTCAAGGCCTGTCCAACGTAAATAGTAGCATTGAGAAGACGTTGAATTTCCAATCCGTAATACTCAATCAGAACACTGTGAAGCAGAAAGAGCTTCGTCAAGCGATTGCTTATGGTATTGATCGCAAGTTTATCGTCGATGAGCTGCTTGCAGGATCAGGTGAGATCGTTAACGGTCCGTTCACTTCGTTACATGCGTACCATAATTCTAATGTGAAATCTTATGACCATGATATCGCTAAGTCCAAAGAATTGTTCGAGAAGGCTGGCTGGAACTTCAAGGATACGCTTCGTTTAGTTGTTCCTACAGGCAATCAGATTCGTGAGCAGGTCGCCAACATCATTGTGGAAAATCTTCGTCAGGTAGGCGTGAAGGTTCAAATCTCGACGTTCGACTTCCCGACAGTAATGCAGAAAGCTAAAGCGGGAGATTATGATTTGCTGCTCATGGGCTACACCTTTACAATGGATCCCGATTACACTTCTCTCTACGGTAGCAACGAGCCTTACAACTTTATGAAATATACAAGCGAAGAAAACGATCGTCTATTACTAGAAGGTAAGAACGAGGCAGATCCAGAGAAACGTAAAGTCATTTACAACCGTCTGCAGGAGCTATGGCAGGAAGACTTGCCGCTTATCGCTCTGTATTCCGATCCTGACTTCATTGCTGTTTCGAAGAAGGTTATCAAGGGTGGACCTAAAGTATTTGGAACTTTCGCTGAGCTGCAAAATTGGGATATTAACGAATAAAGATTTCAGAAGGAGCTGGAGATATGTCTAACGATTTCGTGAGCCAGTTGACGGAGAAGGCGGAGGACATCTATCCAGAGGCGTTGAGGCTGCTGGAGGGATTGATTGCAATCCCTTCGGTAGCTGCACAGCACCGGGAAATTCCGACGGCGGTTTCTTATATCCGCGAAACGATTGATCAATGGGGTGGCCAAACGGTAGTGTTGGATGATCTTCCCGGCAATCCGGTTGTTTACGGCTATTTTCCCGCTGGTCCGGGAGGGAATGCACAGCGTACGCTGCTGTTCTACAATCATTACGATGTTCAGCCGGAGGAGCCGCTTGAGGAATGGGAGTCGGCTCCCTTCGAGCTGACGGAACGTGACGGCAAGCTAATCGGGCGAGGTGTCGGTGACAACAAGGGGGATATTGCTGCTCGTCTGGCGGCGGTGCGAATTATGCAAAGCCTGCCCGGAGGCCTGCCTTGCAACGTGAAGTTTATGTTGGAGGGTGAGGAGGAGATTGGCAGTCCGAATCTAGCTCCCTACGTGGACAAGTACAAGGACCTTTTTGCGGCGGATGCCTGCATATGGGAGTTCGGGTATAAGGATGAATCCGAGCGTCTTGGACTGGTAGCGGGGTTAAAAGGCTTGCTATACGTCGAGTTGAACTGCCAGAACGCCGATCACGATCAGCATTCGCTGACTAGTGGCTACATCGACAATCCCATTTTCCGATTAACACACGCTTTGGCATCCTTGAAGGACGAGCAGGGGCACGTACGGATTGAAGGCTTCTACGAGGATGTTCAGCCGCCAACGGAAGAGGAGCTGCAGGCTGTATTAAATCTACCTTTCGACGAGGAGAAAATAAAACAGCTATACGGCTTAAGGCTTCCGCTGCTAACTGAGCGATCGGGCAAAGACCCGCGTATCGTAACGGCTTTCGACCCTTTGCTTACCGTTTGTGGTATCCATGGCGGGTACACGGGCGAGGGTGCAAAGACGCTAGTCCCACGCGAGGCATCAGCTAAGCTTGAAGTTCGGTTAGTAGCTGGACAAGATCCGAAGAAGGTTGTACATCTTCTAAGAGCACATCTAGAGCGTCATGGCTTCGGAGAAATTCAGGTGACAGTCATTAATGATAAGCAGCGTGGATATCGCTCAGATTTTTCTGATCCTTTCGTAAAGCTGGTCAAATCGACAGCCGAAGAAGTGTATAAGGACGGCGTGACGATCACTCCAAGTCACCCCGGCTGTGGGCCGATCTACGATCTCGGTAACGTTCTCCAGCTTCCGATTGTTAGTACGGGCATTGGATGGATTGGGTCCAAGTACCACGCTCCGAACGAATGTGTAAGAATAGATGATTTCAAGCAAGGCATTGTGCATATTGCGCTTCTCCTCAGCCGTTTCGGACAGCTGACACAGGATTAAGAGGGAACGCAGCCCAAGACAGGAGCTTACATCTTATGAAAATACTTAAAAACTGCGTTTTAATAGATGGAATTTCTCAAGAACCCGTTGATGGAGCTTATGTTGTCATTGATGGAGATACAATTGTAGCAACTGGGCGCGGTGATTATGCTTCTTTTGCGGGCGAGGTGATTGATTGTCAGGGGAGCTATGTACTTCCCGGCTTAATCGATACGCACGTGCATTTAATCTGGAACGGCTCTTCTCACCCGCAATCTGTCATCGCGGGCGCTGATCCGGAAATGGTGACCTTGCATGCTTATCGTCATGCTTTGCAGACGTTATCGCTCGGTGTCACCTCCGTTCGGGATTTAGCTTCGCCATTTAAGACTGTATTGCAGGTTCGTAATGCCATTAATCAAAAGCTGCTCACGGGTCCTACTATTGTAGCTTCTGGACCTTCCATTAGTATGACGGGTGGCCATATTCATTACATCGGGGTTGAAGCCGATGGCGCTGATGAAGTGCGCAAGGTAACACGTAATCTGCTTAAACAAGGCGCTGATGTCATTAAGGTTATGGCAACAGGTGGCATCTATACAAATGGCGAAGAGCCTGGCTCAGTTCAGATGACACTGGAAGAGTTAAAGGCTGCCCGTGAGGAAGCAAGCAAAAAAAATAAAAAAACCGCTGCACACGCACAAGGCTTGCAAGGTATTATTAACTGTCTAGATGCGGGCATCGAGACGATTGAGCACGGTATTTATGCCGATAAGCATGCGCTTAAGCGTATGAAAGAGCTTGGTACTTATCTTGTGCCGACGATGATCGTATTTCGCAATCTAGCTTCGGATAGTGGTATTCCGGCTTGGGCTCACAAGAAGGTTCAGCATGTATTGGAGCCACATCGTAGCATGCTTGAGCAAGCGGTCTCGATGAAGCTAAATATTGCTACAGGAACGGACTGCGGCTCACCGGCGACACCGCCGAAATATTATTTCGACGAGCTGATCATTATGCAGGAAGCGGGAATGACTCCAATGGAGGTTATTCATGCTTCTACTAGAGTGGCTGCCGCTTGTATCGATTTGCACGATCGCGGTACAATTCAAGAAGGGAAAAAGGCGGATTTGCTCATTTTGCAGGAAAATCCGTTGCACGACTTGAATGTACTTAGAGGAGACAAGCAAGTGGTTAAGGATGGCCAGTGGGTAAGCGGAAAGCTCTTGCTGATTTAACGATTTGATAGAGACTGCCTGTTGCAACACCATTGCCAGGCAGTCCTTCTCATTATATTGAAGCTCTACATGACAATAGGGAGGCATAAGTACTTGAGTAAGTCTAAAATACGCCTTGGCATTGATATAGGTGGAACCTTTACGGATCTTACCGTATACGAAGAGCAGACAGGCGCCACGCTCAGCCTGAAAACTCCGACAGTAGCCGATGACCCTGTGCAGGGAATTGCAAATGGGCTTATCTTGCTTAAGAACAAAGGACTTACCGTCGATCAGATTCACTATTTCGTACATGGTACAACGATCGGGCTAAACACATTATTGCAACGCAAAGGCGCCAAAACAGCGTTGTTCGTCACAGAAGGGTTTCGCGATATTTTACATTTGCAGCGTTTAAGATTGCCTATACCTTATGATTTTCGTTCCCGGCTCCCGGAGCCACTTATTCCACGTAAGCATGTGTATCCCATTCGGGAAAGAATGCTTCAGGATGGAACCATTAGAACTCCATTGGATTTAACTGAGCTGGATGCGGCGATCGATGCTGCTGTAGCGGCCAAGGTTGAGGGAATCGTAGTATGCTTTCTTCATAGTTACAAAAACGCCGAACACGAGCTTAGGGCAGCCGAGCGTATCAAGGAACGGACAGGTGGTCGTATGGAGGTAACGCTTTCCTCCGTATTATGGCCGCAGATGCGGGAATATGAGCGCGCAGTAATGGCTACCGTAAATTTATATATATTACCTACTTGCAAAAGATACTTTCAAACGCTTGCTGAACGCCTCATTGCAGAAGGGGTTGAGGCAACGCCATTTATTACACAATCTAATGGCGGACTCATGGACATTAGCACGGCTACAGAGGCTCCTGTAAGAACGTTGTTCTCAGGTCCTGCGGGTGGAATTGTTGGTGCTGTCCGGGTAGCGGAGTCTGCTGGAATTCGCAACGTCATTACATTGGATATGGGCGGAACAAGCGCAGATATTTCTATTATTGATAATTTGCAGCCTTCCTTCGTACAGAGCAATCATCTTGCAGGCTTTCCTATTATTCTCCCTGCCGTTTCGATTTTCTCCGTGGGGGCGGGTGGAGGCTCGTTCGCTTGGATAGACAAGGGCGGATTGCTTAAGGTCGGTCCGGAATCCGTTGGCTCTAATCCTGGACCTGCTTGTTATGGAACGGGTGACAAGGCTGCAATGACCGACGCGTTTTTGCTATGCGGCTATATTAATCCAGAACGGTTCGCAGCAGGTAACGTGAAGCTGTATCCCGAATTATCTGCGGCTGTTCTTCAGCCTATTGCCGACTATCTGGAGACGGAGGTTTGGGAAGCTGCTGACAAAATGGTACAGGTTGCCGTGGCGAATATGTATGCCGAATTAAGTGGCATTATCGAGCAGCATGGCCTGGATCCGCGTGATTTCAGCTTGATGGGCTTTGGAGGAGCTGGCCCCGTTGTGGCTAATTTCCTTGCGGATGAGATCGGCGCGGATTCCGTGCTTATTCCGCCAAGCCCAGGTACCTTGTGTGCGCTAGGGTCATTGATGGCTGATTTTGCTTACGATGCGGTGCAAGCTCGTTATGAGAAGCTGGAGCAAATTCCGCTTTTGGTGCTTCGTGGCGAATATCGCAAGCTGGTCAAGCAAGCAGAAGCCTGGCTAAACGAGCAGCAAATTAACGGATTAGCTGAACAAAGCATTTTATATTATATGGATATTCGATATGTAGGACAGGCTTTTGAGCTGGAATTGCCCATTACGGAAAAGCAGCTTAAGCGGAAGGATTATCGTAGCGTCATTAAAGCTTTCCATGAGCTACATCAAATGCAATACGGACATCATGATGAAAATGCAGAATTGGAAGTCATTCAATTAAGGGTGCGAATTCTTGGACATACGATTAAGCCGGGAATTAAGCAAGTAGAGGCAGCGACTCAGCCACCGATCAGCAGAGGCAAACGTCGAATGATCGGTAGAGGACGTGAGTATGAAGCGACGATATATTGGAGGAACGAGCTGCTGGATGGACATGAAGTAGCTGGCCCTGCAATTGTAGAGCAGGACGATACGACTGTTGTCATTCTGGATGGCTGGCAAGGTCGGGTAGACGGTCGCGGGAATCTGATTGTGCGGCGGAAGGAGGAACTGCGATGAGGACGGATCCGGTAACTTTAGAAATTATGCGCAGCTACTTCAACGCGATTGCCAGTGGCATGGGGCACATTATTGAAAGAACCTCGATGACAACGTTCGTTAAGGAGTCGGCGGATTTTGCTACAGCTCTCGCAGCTCCTTCCGGGCAGTTTTTCGTTTATCCGCAATCGGTTGGAGTTACGATTTTCATGGGATTAAGCCTTCAGCAGGCAATCTCGAATTGCGAGCCGCTAGAGCCAGGGGATATTGTTATTACGAATGATCCCTACACAACAGATGGCTTAGCCACTCATTTGCCGGATGTACACGTATTTAAGCCTATTTTTATAGATGGAGAACTGATTAGCTATGCATGGGCGTTTGTGCATTGCAGCGATGTGGGCGGACTAGTTCCAGCGAGTATTTCTCCATTGGCTACGGATATTCATCAGGAGGGCTTGCGCATCCCACCGGTTAAGCTTCACCGAGCGGGAAAGGTAAACAAGGACGTGCTTTCCTTTCTAGACAGCAACAGCCGGGTTCCCGGTCTGAACATGGGAGACATTAATGCCATGATTGCTGCAGTGAATACAGCGGAGACGCGTGTTCATACGATGGTAAGCAAATTTGGTATTGAAGCGGTTCGGCATTCTATGTTTGATTTGCTAGAACAGGGGGAGCAGCGCTCACGCCAAGTCATCGCCGCGATCCCGGATGGGAGCTATACGTTCGCCGACTACCTGGATGACGATATGGTATCGGACATTCCGATTCGCCTGGCTTTGACGCTTACGATTAAGGGAACGGAAATGATTTTGGATTTTACAAAATGTGATTCTCAGGTAAGTACGGCCTTTAATCTAGTTACGAATGGCAAGCCGCATTCATTTATGCTACAAGGACTAATCAACTATATTATTAGCTCTGATCCTTATATTCCCGTCAACGGGGGCATTATTGCGCCGATTAGTGTCATTGCGCCTCGCGGAAGCATCGTAAATCCCGAATATCCTGCATCTGTTGGGGTTCGGCATGCTATAACGATGAGGCTTTACAGCGCTGTACTGGGAGCTCTTTCGCAGGCCGTTCCTGAGCTGGTGCCGGCTGCTGGAGCGGGACAGGCCGCCATCGTCGTGCTTTCAACTCCAGGGGACGACGGCAAGTCGCGTCAGATGGCAGTTGTTGAGCCAATGGGCGGTGGAGGCGGCGGGCAGAGTGATATGGACGGCGTCGATGGCATTGATCATGCTTCGGGCTTTCTTCAGAACACACCTATTGAAAGTCTGGAGCAGCATATCGATGTTATGGTTCATCGCTATGAGCTTTTGCCGAATACGGGAGGAGCAGGACTACATCGTGGTGGTCATGCAATCGGACTGGACTTTGAGATCATGAAGCCTGAATCGATTGTAACGGCTCGGGGCTTGGAACGGATGAGCTTCCAGCCGTGGGGACTGACTGGCGGTAAGGCAGGAGCACTGGGTCATATCGTGCTAAACCCTGAAGGTGAGAACAAGAAAGTACCGAAGATTAGCGTGCTGACACCTGAGCTCGGTGATATTGTAAGTATCCGTTCTCCGGGAGGCGGGGGCTGGGGTAATCCGTTGGATCGCTCGCCTGAATTAGTCGTACAAGAGGTGGCTGACGGCTTGTTAAGTGTTAAGCAGGCGGCTGAACAGTACGGCGTCGTTGTGGCCGAATTGATCGTAGATGAGTCTGGACAGCTATTTACTTGGGATACTTTGGCTACAGAAGAGCTGCGCGCCGAGCGTCAACGCCAGATTGCCGGCATTGTACAGCCGTTGTGGCAATTCGGAGCTGCGCGTGAAGCTTATGAGCAACGTTTTACGCCGGAGGCTAGTGATACGCTTGCAGTGCTGCTGTTAGAGCTTCCGCCATCGTTGAGATGGCATCGGAAACAGGAAATTCACAAGAGTTTGGCCGACCACGAGGGCCCCATTCTTGCGGAAGATGTGAATAGGGTATGGTCACATGGTCACTAGGGAAATAAGTGTAATGAGGTGTATATAGATGCAGCAGCAATACGATTTATGGATTGGTGGTCAGTGGCAGCAGGCTAGTCAATATGAGACTTTGTATAATCCGTATAACGGGGAGGCTCTGACCCGTATTGGGCAGGGCTCACCGACCGATGCTGAACGTGCAATTGAAGCGGCTCATTCGGCGTTTGCTTCATACAGCTTAATGTCTGCATTTCAGCGCAGCGAGATTCTATACCGTGTGGCGGAAATATTCGGGCGGCGCAGGGAGGAATTAGCAGCTGTTATCGCGTTAGAGGCTGCTAAACCTCTAAAAGCGGCGAGGGCTGAAATTGTGCGGACTATTGAAACCTATAGGTTTGCCGCCGAAGCAGCAAAAAGCGTAACTGGAGAGCAGATTGCGATGGATGCGGCCGAGGGTGGTCAAGGTCGGATCGGATTTACGGTCCGATTGCCGCTCGGCGTTGTAACAGCAATAACCCCCTTTAATTTCCCGTTTAATCTAGTTGCCCATAAGGTTGGACCTGCTCTTGCAGCAGGCAATACCATTGTGCTGAAGCCTGCGGAGCAGACGCCAATCAGTTCGTTGCTGCTAGCAGATATTTTCACTGAGGCTGGTCTGCCTCCCGGTGTGCTTAATATCGTAACCGGCAAAGGTGCGGAGCTGGGCGAGGTATTGACGAGTCATCCCCTTGTGAAGAAAGTCAGCTTTACTGGTAGTCATGCGGTTGGCGAAATCATTCTGCGGCGAGCGGGATTGCGGCGCACGACATTGGAGCTTGGATCTAATGCGGCTCTTATTGTAGATAAGGGAACTGATGTGGATGCGATAATCGATCGTTGCGTAAGCGGAGCATTCGGTTATAATGGGCAGGTTTGTATTTCGTTACAGCGCATTTTAGTTCATCAATCGCTCTACTCTCGTTTTGTGGAACGATTCGCAGCGGCAGCCTTCAAGCTCGTAATAGGTTCACCGTTGGAAGAAAATACGGACATTACCTCCCTTATATCAGATAAGGCGGCTGAACGGATTGCTTTATGGGTTGAAGAAGCGGTTACGGCGGGTGCTTCAGTAGTAACGGGTGGACAGTTATCGAGGGACAAGGAGAAGGGGAACAATATTTATACGCCTACTGTCCTGACTGATGTCCCCCATTCAGCTAAAGTATGGACCGAAGAAGTATTTGGGCCTGTGGCAGTCATTCAGTCCTTCGGTGACCTGCCTGAAGCGATCCGTGAAGTTAATGCATCTCGTTACGGCTTAATGGCGGGCGTGTATACGCCGGATATTAATAGCGCCTTTATGGCAGCCCGTCAGTTAGAGGCGGGAGGGGTCGTCATTAACGACATCCCGACTTTCCGTGTTGACCATATGCCGTATGGCGGAGCGAAGGACAGCGGTAAGGGAACCGAGGGAGTCAGCTATGCGATACAGGAGATGACGCAATTAAAGCTGATTTCATTTAACTTGAGTTAGATTTGCTGATCAGTTTCGCTATATCCATTTCGGAATAACCTCAAACATAAAGAGCTTTCGCTATCCAAAAGACAGCGAAAGCTCTTTATGTTTGAAATGAAATGTTACAGAAAAATGAGCAACAGTATTCCTGCAACGAAGCAGTAATAAGCGAAGTACTTCAAATTTCCTCTAGCCATAATCCCCATAAACCAACGCATGGAGAAGTAAGTGACGATTAGAGTGGTAAGGAATGCAATAAGGTAGGGAATAGCCAGCTGCGAGCGGTTCGGATCGCTTGCGATATCGGAAGCGCCCAGCACGAGTCCGCCTATACTTATTGGAATATAGAGCATAAATGAAAATTTCAGAGCCGTTTCTTGCTTCATCCCAACGGCGATAGAGGTAATGACCGTCGCGCCTGAGCGGCTTATGCCGGGAATAAGGGCAATAGCTTGGGCAAGACCGACGAGCACTGCGTCCTTAGTCGACAAGTCGCCGTCCATTTTGCGACCGCGAAGGTTACGGATTAGCCATAATGCGACCCCCGTAAGCAGTAGGGCGATAGAAACCGTATGAACAGACGAAAATATTTCTTCAATTTTATCCTTGAATAGTGCAGCAACGATTACGGCTGGAATGGTACCAATGATAATGTACAAGCAGAATAGGAAATCCGCCTTATATTCTGCTTTGCGAGTGAGAAGGAAACGAACAGCACCCACGATCAGGTTCCCGATATCTTTCCGGAAAATAAAACAAATTGCAATTAGGGAAGCCGTGTTTGTTAAGATTTCAAACGACAGCCCGTTCTGCTTAATGCCGAGTAGTTTCTGAGCGATGATCAAATGACCGCTTGACGAGACGGGAATAGGCTCTGTCGCACCTTGAACGAATCCTAGAAACAGATACTTAAACCACAGTATGATATCTTCCAAAGCTACACCCTACTTTTTTTCATGATACAGATTATAATATCGTAATCTATGAATAGATGACAATAGAGCTAGAGAATTGGTTTTGTAATATTAAGAAGTATTAATCAGCCTAAATATTCGTGTATAATTTACAAGTAGTGGTCTATTATCTCAAATTGAGTAGGTGATTGAGTGAAGAAATTAGTTTATTTGTTGGTTGGTATTTTTCTTATGAGTAGTATCATCCAGTTGGTAGTACCTGTAGCCTCAGCGACTTCATCAACGTATTCAGGTAGGCTTAAAGGGGAGCAGCTAGGCTTTGCTTATGCGGACGAATCGGGAAAGCGTTTGTTAGGATTTCGCAGCAATAATCCTAAACGTTTTGTGCAAGCATACTATGCCCCGGGCAAAGCATTAAATGTTAAATATGTGAAGCATCAGACTAGGACGGAAGAAAGTAATGGCCGACAAACCCAGTGGAATTTTGATCAGGATGAGGGGGATTTGTTTAATATCGTTAAGGGGAAAATTCCGGGCAATGAGAGCGTTCTGCTCGCGGAGAAAAATGCTTTTCAAGGCCACGAATTTCTGAAATATAAGCCTGTAAGTAAAGGTTCTTTATCCAAAAGCATCGTTAGTAATATCGAGAAGGCGAAGAAGCGTAAGGTGGCAACGCAAGCGTTGATTGGTCAAGCATCTGGGGAAGTAGAGATTGCCCTTGTTGTGTTCGAGAGAATTAAAGGGAAAGCCCCATTGGCGAGTCTCGTGTTGTCAACCAAATCGGGGCTTTTCTTCGAGGATTTCATCGGTAATGACAATGAGATGTCCACTTGGCGCGTTGATGATGGTGGAACAATAACAGCGGAAATGTTTAAGATTCTATTCGTCTCCAAGTCGAAGGCAGGTTACTCATTCGGCTTCGAGTGGGGCGGTGCCGAGGGCTATGCATTGAAGGTTCTCCAGCAGAAAGGTAAGCTATTCCGCACCGTGCTGGAAGACTCTCGTTATGCCGCCCCGGTGTGATGAATGATGGAGTAAAAAAACATGCTTAAATCTAAAAGTGTTGGTACAGGAGATTCCTGCATCAGCACTTTTTTTATTAGCGATGCTAGACAGTTTATAATCTACCGTATCCTACCATATCCTACCATATCCTACCATATCCTACCGTATCCTACCGTATCCTACCGTATCCTACCGTATCCTACCGTATTCCACTACTTCCGCTACAATCTGCACCCAATACATTCCGCAACCGATTACGACCTCTAACGAACTGTATCGTCCTTATTACCAATAAATGGACTACTTATTTTTTCTTACGAACTCCAGTGGCGCTATTGAGTAAAATATAGGGAGAAAGGGGCTACTTTACTGGATATAAGATGTCACGGAGTCAACCGTTTATGCTTGATATATTATTGGCCGATATCTATCAACTATATTTTATAATGCTAGGAAAATATACCCATATATAGTACTATGTATTGGGAGAACATTATAGCGGGGGACGATATGAAAGAGGATTGAACGGAGTTGGGTTGGAGAGGCTGTTGCAAAATGTTGAATGAAGAAAATGTTTGATCAGACAGCTAGAGTTTTGGCAAAACCACAAAATATAAAAGGGTGAGTAGCACGAATGGAACGGTTTTGGGGAGCTTGTTTTGTATTATTGATTATATTGTATGGTTCTCAAGCGATATCAGGGGATTTTGATGAAGCTTATAATCAAAAGGTAATTCTTTCTTCATATGCGGTTGTAGGTGAGATTGATAACATTTTTGATTCTAGTAAGTTGGAAGCTGAAAGCTACAATAAGAGCTATGAAAAAGCGAGTTTAGTCGCTGCTATTGAGGACTATAAGCCTTCACTTAAAAAGCTGACTGCCGGCAATAGACGGACAATTGCCTCCGCGTTCGGAGAAACAGATTTACGTTATCATATCAAATTGAAATCGGGTAACTTTGTACCAACCACACTCGATTTTTCAACTAATATTCTTTACAACTATTCATATATCGTTAACACGCCGTCTAAATTGCTTCATAATATTAAGACTGATTTTGCAATGGAGAAGGAATTTGCCGGTTCAGGTGCTCTTATTCGTGAGATAGGGACGGGGATGAAGTTTACGTTCCTCGCGTGGGACATCTTACATGCGATTACTGGATTGGGAGTAGCGTTTGTTATGCTGTTTGTAGGTTGCTTCATTGGTCTATTATTCCACCCTATAGATAGCGTCGTGAACTTTTTCCCAGTGTTATGGAATCTTTGCGTTACGACTTGGCATGCAATTTCCTATATATTTAACTTATTTAAATAAGACCCCTCTACCCCGCAACAAAACCCCCACAACCATTAGCGGTTGTGGGGGTTCTCTTCTCTTACACCTAATTATATCCTAAGACTGAACAATTACGTTAACTTCATGAGGACGGTAAACCGACAGTAGCTTACCATTGCTATCAGTAGCAAACATTACTGTACGCTCGCTCTCTAGCGTGAAGGAATACGTTTGATTCGTAGTCGGATTTGTTATGCGAATGTCGGTATCTGCACCGAACTCGGAAACGATGATAAATAAATCGCCATCGTTGAAGCTTAGCTTACGACCATATACGCCTGTGTATTCGCCGCCTTGCTCCCAGATAAGCTCAGGTGTAACGCCTGCTTGTTGGATCGCGTGACGGTACAATGTGGCGATAGAATCCGTACGATCGTTCATTTCTACAGGCAATCCGCACCAGAGAAGCTTACCTTTACCGAGCTTCACCTCTTGCACAGTGGAAATGGATTTTGAAGCTTTAACATTTGCTTCAGCTAACACAACTTCTTTCGCTAGCTTGGCAATTTTACGTCCTCCATAAGAGAGAGGTACATTCTGTCCATCTAGTGTGAACATTTCTTCGCGCAACACATTACCTAGCTTACGGGTGCCGAGCTCCTCACTAAGACGTTCAATCTTATGCCAGTATTCGTCCAAACTGATTGGTCCGGTGAATAGAAGTGTTGTATCGTGCTTAGAGACATGGTCAAGCAGCTGCTCCATAGCCGCGTCACTGAAGTTATGCGGACTTGGCACGATTATCAGCTTCGCAGGCTGTTCGTTTAACGCATCCAGCTGATATTCGCCCATGGCGCGGAAATGCACATTCATATCGTAAGCGAGCACTCGCGTTGCGCGGCTCGTTGCTTCGACCGCGAAGCGACGGTTGGATAGATCGTTTGAGTAAGGGAAAACCATCACGATATCCTCTAGCTTACGCCCTACGAACAAGTCGCGGATTTCGCCCATGAATTGACCGAAATCGTAGGATACGTTCGCTTCAGGTTTTTCTGTACCATCTGCACGTAGTGCCCCAATATTCGATTCATTAACGTTGTTCATGAAGTAATTGGTGTTCCACAGCCATTGGACCGCTCCAGCACCACCAGTGGAAAATGCATAAGCATATTTACGTTCAAGCATATTACGCAATTCCTCTTCGCTCCGCTTAGCCATTCCATCCGGCGTTTCCACATACATGATGCCCGTTTCCTGAATGACATTCGGCTTGTACGGTGTCTTGGCGAATATACCATCCCACAAGAGCTGATCCATCAGCCACCAAGAATGGTTGGTCGTGTAATCCATCGCTTCTTCATAGAAAAATGGGGATGGGCGCTGAGCATTTAATCCCTCGTCCTGCCCAATTGTAATGAGCTGATTAGGTGCGATAGAACGGATTGTTGCATTGATCTCATTCGCCCAACGATTCAGCATGTCCATTGAAAATAACGAATAGTCCAGCCAACGAGTGCCTTTTTTACCAGAATGCATATCCTGTACGTCCGAATTGATCTCAATGGCTTCTGGGATGGTGACGGATTCGAAATCAGGAAGAGTGGCTGGTGTCATACCCCAACGTTCCTGGAGTACACGAATCGATTCGTGACGATTTTTCAGCCATTCGATATAAGCCTTCTTCTCAAAAGGATCGTTAGAGCTGCGCGGGCCTTTAGAAAAAATTTGCTTCGGATCAAACATGGATGGTTCGTTGATCAGATCCCAATGGACGTTCGACGTGTGTGTATGGCGTGACACGATCGATACGATAAAACGTTTTTGCGCTTCTACACTACGCGGATCGAGGTAGGGATTTAAGCCTTCCCATAGCTCTGGCGTGAACGAGAAGAAGCAGAATGTTAGCTCTAAATCGTGCTTCTTCGCCGTCATGACAAAAGCGTCAATCGCCCGCAAAACTTCTTCCGACGCATGACCATCGAGTAGCATGATTTGTCGGTATGCTGTCCATATGCCGGTACGAATATAGTTAATGCCAGCATTTTTCATCGCAGCCATGTCTCGATCCCATACCGCTACATTCGGCAGGAATAGGAAGTTGCGCGCTACGTCGCTGGTCATATAGGTCATACCTACGAGAGGTAAAGGACGACCATTTTTGTAGAAATAGTCACGATCGCAGGTTAGCATTTCGCCTTCTCGCAGCATTTGCTCATCCCAGCACCAAATACTTTGACGCAACGTCTTCTGTTCTCCCGTGTTTGAAATCAGATCGGCGCGCATCGTATATTGCCCCGCAGTTAATTCTAACGGTACGTTAATCGTAATCGACTGTTGCTCATTAGAGCTTGCCAAAGTGTACGATTGTGTCCATTCGGCATGAGGCTCACCGCTCTCGTCTTTACCGAAGATAAGCTTCAAAGTCCATTCTTTATTGGAGCGATCTTGGAGTGAAGGGGCATGGCTACCGAGTGCTTGCCATTGGAACTTAAACTTAGCACGATCGCCCGGATCATAGCTGGCATATCCCGGTTTTAACCATACTTCCGTAACGCCGCGGGAACAATACTCTGCCCATGCTAATATGGCATCCCCGCCATCAGCATTCCAGAACGATGCTCGAAGTGGCTGATTGACGAACATCCACCGTCCTCCGGCATATACTCCCCGATTATTTTCGAGTAAAACAACCGGAGCTGCTACTGTACGGCCTTCTTTAGATATGGCAGTTACAAGGGGGTGAATATGAGCGTTCATCGGTCCTAAAGAGCCCATTTCATGTGGTATCGAAGTTTCCTTCGTCACATGTAGAATCAAACTGAATGTCGGCTCAATGGTTAACCCGCTAATGTAGGGCGCAAATACGGGATTGTCTGTTGTGGCTACATAATGGTCAAAAGGTTCAGGCTGAACCGGCATCGCCTCATGAATGTTTAATTGCTGATGGTAGGACGTTTGTTCAAGCTCGACCTGCCATTGTCCATTTTCACGGTACACGGGAATACGGAACGGAGCTCCTCCAGTACTTAGTAAAGAGCCTCCACGCTCCAAATAACTTACGATATGATTCCAGCTATTTTTAGGGAAATAGGGTGCATGCAAGTTAACGAAGCATCCGCCCTCTAACGATGTGAGAGCTTGGTCAAGCTCATCGGCGCTGACGAGATGTGCTCCTTCTTGGAGCTTTCTTAAAGATGCTTCATTGATATCGTCTCCATGATAAGGAAGTGATGGATCATATAAAACAACGATGTTATTCATAGTTGATTGTCCCCTTTCGACACGATACTCATAATAAACAAACATTATCATGTCTCAAAGATTAGAAATATAAAAAAAACAATGGAAATGTCCAATAATCTACGGGAAACCTAATGGAAAATGGATAAGAATCTCGACAGGTTAGCGTGTTTCGCTTTGAGATTATGTATGCTATATTCATTTTCTGAAAGGATGTAGGGGAAGATGATATTCGAATGGGAATGAGGTGAACACAATCGTGGCACGTAAGGTTGGGAAGCGATTTATTAGTTTGCAGCACAAGATTTTGTTTTTCACATTGATTATGGTGCTTATTCCACTGATGGTGGTTGGCATTTTGTCTTATGTAAAATCATCAGAAATTATCCGTCAGAAGGTTAGCGTGTCTGACTTAAATACGGTAACGCAAATTGGGCAAAACCTTGAATTTATGTTTGATTACTTTAATGACACCTATCTTTTTATGACGCAATCAACCGAAGTAAGGCGATTTCTGAAAATGAGGACGGACGTCGACCCGATAGCCTATAACGATCAGAAATCAATAACGGAGCAGCTACTGACGAATTTACCAAATATGAAAACCTTCTTGCATTCCATTCAGCTCGAAGGATTGTACGGTAACCGATTAAATGCACGAGGAGCTGTGCGTTCGTTAGAGCCCGAGAAAGTTGCTGAGATATTAATAAGCAAAGGGAAGCCGATTTGGTATTCTAATGAAGTCGTATTGGGCAATGGGAGGAAAAAGAAGGTCATTACGTATGAGAGGGAGATTAAAGACATTAATAATATCTCCATTCCACTTGGTGTTCTACAAATGAATATGGATCTGGAAGCCGTTAATCGATTGCTGGAGAGCCGTCTTAGCGGTAATGCTGATGGATTTTATCTGTTAGATGAGAATAATTCCATCGTTGCATCTACAAACGTGAATCACGAAAACAATGTAATTTCAGATATTATTGGTGGCCCACTGTCGATGGGAAATCCAGAGGGGTATATGGAGCTGAAGATCAATGGGACTCCTTATCTCGTAACCTACGATAAGATTAAACCCTTGGAGTGGCATGTGCTCCATCTCGTGCCAGCACAAGAATTGCTGAAAGAAAATCAAATCATACTTCAAATTATTATCATTACGATTATTATTACCTTTTTCGTGTGCGCGGTAATGGCCTTTCTATTCTCCAGACAAATCATCTGGCCAATTCGAAAGCTTAGCCGTTTGATGAGCCAGGTAGAAGGGCAAGATTTTAAAGCCCGCATTACAGTATCAGGGAACGATGAGATTACGCAATTAGAGCTGAGCTTTAATAAAATGCTTGTCCGCTTGCAGGAATTGATTTCAGAAGTATACACAGCGCAGATTAATAAGAAGGAAGCGGAATTAAAAGCCTTCCAAGCGCAAATAAATCCACACTTCCTCTATAACACATTGGACACGATTTACTGGATGAGCCGTATGGAGAAAGCATTCGAGACATCGGAGCTTGTGCAGGCATTATCAAAGCTGTTCCGTCTTAGCCTGAATAGTGGACGAGAAATAACGACCGTTCGCGATGAGGTCGAGCATCTTCACCATTATGTCGTTATCCAGCAAAAAAGGTATGAGGATATGATTGATTTTCAAATTTCAGTTGATGAAGAAACGCTGGATTGCCATACGGTGAAATTAATTTTACAGCCGATTGTTGAGAATGCGATTGTACATGGGATTGAGAAGAAGGGTGACTCTGGTATTATCCGTGTGGAAATCAAGCGTGAAGACGATTTCCTCGTTTTCTATATTTACGATTCAGGTGATGGTGTTGATCTTGAGGACATCCAACGCTATCTAGAGCAATATGGCGAGAACAACAAAGGATTTGCCGTGAAAAATATGAATGACCGTATTCAATTGTATTTTGGCACACAATACGGTATTGAGTTTATGAACCAGCCAGAAGGAACGGTCGTTAAAGTGGTACAACCTTGGTTTAGGGGAGAAATGACAGATGATCAAGCTGATGATCGTAGATGATGAATCCATTATTCGCAAAGGAATTCGTACCTCCATTGATTGGTGGGCTTTGCAAGTGGAAATTGTGGGCGAAGCACGCAATGGCAAACAGGCGTTGGAATTGGTGGAGCAATTAAAGCCAGATATTGTGCTCACCGACATTCGCATGCCGCACATGGACGGATTAGAATTCGCGCAGCAACTAAAGCAGCAATTCCCGTATATCAAAATCATTATTTTAAGTGGATATGATGATTTTAACTATGCCAGGAAGGCACTGAAGATTGGTGTGACCGAATATCTAATGAAGCCAGTAGGTGCGGAGGAATTAACTGCACTTGTCAGCAGAATTGGGGCAGAGATTGCCGAGGAAAAGCGTCAAAATGAAAAAGAGCAAAGCAAT
Organism: Cohnella abietis; assembly: GCF_004295585.1. Lineage (NCBI taxonomy): Bacteria > Bacillati > Bacillota > Bacilli > Caryophanales > Paenibacillaceae > Cohnella > Cohnella abietis. The sequence goes on from NZ_AP019400.1 coordinate 807,699, forward strand.
CAATTTCTGATGCGTGAGAATTTCCCTTTAATTCAGCGAAAGTGGCTAAACCGCTTGTTAAAAGGGGAAACCAGAATCAATGATGCGATGCTGGATAAAGCCAATCAGCTGCGCATTCCTTTAGATGGTCCAGAGTACGGAGTCGTCGTTGTGGATGTCGATGATTTCCGGTTAAATACAGAGCATGTTTCGGATCGAGAAAAGGAATTGATCCATTATTCCATTAACAACATTGTAGAGGAAGTATTCTCGTCGGTGTTTCTATGCACGGCCTGTCACAGTGATTTCGACAACATTAATGTGCTGTTGAATGCCAATATGCAGAATAAGCACCGTATCATGGAATGCTGTAACGAAGCGCAGCGTTGCATAGCACGTTATATGAAGCTGTCCGTCACGATCGGTGTAGGTAATTATGTGAGCCAGCTTTCCGAAATTCAGGAGAGCTATCGTCAGGCCGTATACGCCATGCAATGTAAGGTTTACCGTGGTAAAGGGCAAATTATTGCTTACCATGAGGTGGAATCGGAAATTCAAGGGGAGTCATCCAAGCGTGCGGTTCTGCTACCATCAGAGGATGAGAAGGAATTGCTGGAATACCTGAGCACCATGGATAAAGAGAAGATCGACGAGCTGCTCGAAAATCGGTTTACGCAGTTTGCTCAGTCCTTTGTCTCGTATGAGAATATTAAGAACATAAGCCTGAAATGGGTCATATTAGCGATAGCGCATTTGGAGCAAATGGGGATAGACCTCAGTGGCAGTAAGCAATTGGTCTTGAATCCCTACACTGAAATCGAAAAATATGAAACGACTGACGATATCCAGCGATGGTTAGGCGGTTTATTTACTTTATTTATCGATTCGATCGCAGCATACAAAAATGTACGATATAAAAACATCGTTTCCGTTGCTATTAAGTATATCCAAGAGCATTACTCAGAAGAAATAAGGCTGGAGGATATTTCTGCTCAGGTTTTTGTGACGCCGAATTATTTTAGCCGAATTTTCAAGGAAGAGACAGGACAGCATTTTACGGAGTGGTTAAATAAGTACCGTGTGGAGAAGGCAAAGATATTATTGAAGGATGTTAGCGCGAAAATTTATGAAGTAGCGGAACGGGTAGGCTACAACGATTACAAATATTTCACGCATATTTTTAAAAAGGCCACAGGGTTAACGCCGAAAGAGTACCGAAATCAGCTCTAAATAATCAAACGGATAGATTAACGGATGTTTTCATAGATATGTCTACTTATTTAACCCCGAATCTTTTATATACTCACCTTATCATCAAATGAAGCAAGCTCAAACATAAAGGGGGAGTTGTTTTTGAAGAAAAGTTTAAGAGGGTTAACGTCATCTGTGCTTATTGCGAGTGTGGTGCTTCTGGCAGCCTGTGGTTCGAATGACTCTAAAGAGGGAACAGACGGAGCAAAGCCGAAAGAGAAAATTAAATTCATGCACATGTATGATAAAAACTCTTCGCAACCAAGTCACCAAGCGGATCTGATCGAAAACTTCAAAAAAGAACATCCAGATGTAACCTTTGAAGAAGAAATTCAATCTCATGATAATTATGAAACGAAAATTAAAACATTGGCTGCAGCAAACGGATTACCAGATGTGTTTCTCGTTAAACCATCGATGATATCGACGTTCGTAGACAATGAATTACTTCTTCCGCTTAATGATCTGTTAGACAAGAGCGAAGACTGGAAGAATGGTTTCGTTGAGGGAATTATAGAGCCTTATACGATTGATGGCAAAACATATGGCGTTCAAATGTCAGGCGGTCCTACACATGTTATTTATTACAACAAGGATTTGATCGCTAAAGCGGGATTCTCAGAATTCCCGAAAACTTGGACTGAGTTCGAAGCATTAATTAAAGAGCTGGTCAAACAAAAGATTACGCCAATTGCACTTGGTAACAAAGGAAAATGGGTTGCGAATTCCTCCTACATTAGCACATTAGGCGACCGCTTCACGGGTACGGAATGGTTTAACAGCCTAGTTGCTAATAACGGCGCGAAATTTACAGATCCTGAATTCGTACAAGCGTTGAGCACATTGCAAAACCTTGTAAACATCGGTGCATTTAACAAGGATATGAACAGTATCGATAACAATCAACAAAGAACTATTTATTATAACGGTAAAGCAGCAATGTTTATTGAAGGCTCTTGGGCAGCGAATGCTGTTGAAACAAGTGCACCGAAAGAAATTGTAGAGAAAACAGGTCTAGCAGTATTCCCTGCAATTGAAGGAGCTAAAGGTGCACAGAACAGTGTATCCGGCGGCGGTGGTTGGGCTTATGCAGTCAATGCCAAAGTAGATCCAGCGAAATTGGATGATATTCAAAAATTGCTAAAAAGCTTAACTGATTCTAATGCTGCGAAATTGGTGCTTGAGTATGGAGATATTCCTTCTAGTAAAGTAGAGAACATCGAAAGCCTTGAGCTAACACCAATGAGCAAAGAGCTTATTAAATTGCTTGAAACAACGAAATATTCTCCAATCTATGATACTCGTTTGTCTCCAGGCTTGACGGAGCTAATGAATACAACAATGCAAGATCTGATGATTGGTAAATACACGCCTCAACAAGCAGCAGAGATTATGCAGAAGGAATACGAGAGCGAATTGAAGTAATAAAAAAGCGTTTATCGATATTCTCCTGAGCATAATGCTCAGGAGAATATTATTTTCAAAGTTCAAAGGAGGAGCAGCATGAATGATTCATCGGCCATCCGCCCCAAACGGATTACATTCTTAATCTATTTGTTGCCGAGTATAATATTGTTTGCTTTTATGGTTCTCGTTCCGGTCCTCTTAGCTGTACGTTACAGCTTTTTTAAGTGGTCTGGTGGTCCCAAAATGGAATTCATCGGGCTCGATAATTATAAGGTTTTGATTACAGATGGCAATTTCTGGAATGCTTTTGTGAACAATTTACTTATTGTCTTTTTTAGTGTGTTCGGTCAGATTGGAATAGCTTTCGTTATCAGTATTTTCTTGATGTCGAAGGTTGTGAAGTGGAAAGGATTTCATCGTACCGTCATCTTCATCCCCGTCGTTCTTTCATCCGTCGTAATCGGGTTTTTATGGGGAATGATTTATAACCAGGATGCAGGGATGCTGAACTGGATGCTACGGACCATCGGCTTAGAGTCGTGGATAAAACCATGGCTGGATGATCCGAATCTTGTTATGTACTCCGTTACGGTACCGATTGTTTGGCAATATATCGGGTTCTACCTGATTATCTTTCTGGCTGCCATGCAAAGCATTAATAGTGAGGTCTATGAGATGGCCGAGCTTGATGGTGCAACAGGATTTAAGAAAATGCGATACATTACACTTCCGTTATTGTCCTCCACGATAAAAATCGCCATCATGCTCTGTATTGCAGGGAATATGAAGGCGTTCGATAGCATTTTCGTTATGACAGGTGGCGGACCGGGCAGCAGCTCGACCGTTATGGCACAGTATGCATACGACACTTCGTTTAAATCGTACAAGCTTGGTTACGGTAGTACAATATCCGTCGGCATTATGGTCTTAAGCGTTGGTTTGATTATTATTAGCCGTATGATTGGAGGGAGAAACCGTGACTAAGGCAGCAAATAGAATCGGGCAAATCGGGGTTAACGTCTTTTTGTTCGCTATATCATTGTCGTGTATTTTCCCTTTAATATGGATGCTTTACTCTTCCTTAAAAACTTCGCAAGAATTTAATCTCAATATTATGTCATTGCCTTCTAACCCTCAGTTCCAAAACTATATTGATGCGTTCAAAATAGGGAAGATGGGCACGTATTTCTGGAATAGTGCTTTTGTTAGCTTGTTTACTGTTGTTTTCACTATACTATTTGGCTTTTTTACAGCCTATATTATCGCGCGGTTTAAGTTTCCTTTCCGCGGCATTATTTATTTCATGTTTTTGACGGGTATGCTTATTCCGATTCACGGCCTACTCATTCCCATCTTTGTTGAATTCAAAGCATTGGGCCTATTAGATAAGAAAATTACGCTCATTTTTCCTTATGTAGCCTTTAATTTATCGATGGCGGTTTTCCTGTTCGAGAACTTTATTAAGACGGTACCGATTGATGTAGAGGAAGCGGCTTGTATCGATGGTAGTAGCTCAACAAACACGGTAATGCGCATCGTATTTCCACTCTGCTTACCAGTTATTTCGACGGCGATCATCTTATTTTTCCTTGGCGCTTGGAACGAATTCCCGTTTGGGCTTGTACTGATTAAGAGTCCGGAATTGCGAACCTTGCCAATCGGTCTCACTAATTTCAACGGACAGTATACAGCCAACTATACGCAGATGCTAGCGGCAATGGTTATTGTGGTCTTGCCTGTTGTAGTTGTTTACTTGGCCTTTGCCAAGAAGGTTATGCAGGGAATGACAGCTGGTGCTGTAAAAGGATAAGGAGAGCTGAATGATGGAGCGTTTTAGACTGCCGAAAATTGATTTAGGTTCATTTCCCCTTCCCGAAGGTGTAGAGAAGGTATTACAAACGGCAGAGCAGAAGCTGGCGCATCGCCCTAAGCTGCTTAAGCTGTTTAAGAATTGTTTTCCTAATACGTTAGAAACGACGACCAAATTGATGGATGACGGTACGACCTTTGTAATAACAGGCGATATTCCAGCTATGTGGCTACGTGATTCTGTTGAACAGGTGCGTCATTACTTGCCCTTTGCCAAGGACGATGTAGAGCTACAACGGATTATTGGCGGTTTGATTCGACGTCAAATGTTTTATATTCTCAAAGATCCTTATGCTAATGCTTTTAATGAGGGGCCGAATGATTGGCATTGGGATGCTAATGATGAAACGGATATGTCCCCTTGGGTGTGGGAACGGAAGTTTGAACTAGACTCGATATGCTTTCCGATGCAGCTTGCCTACTCTTTATGGAAAGAAACCGGAAAGACAGACATATTCGATGAGAATTTCCGGCTAGCTATGCGTCAAACGGTTGATTTGTGGAAGGTGGAGCAGCGTCATGAGCAGCAATCGCCTTATACGTTCATGCGTCGGAATTGTCCTGCTATTGACACTCTTCGCAACGAAGGGAAGGGAATGTCAGTTAATTATACCGGAATGATCTGGTCTGGATTCCGTCCAAGCGATGATGCATGTGATTTCCATTATAATATTCCTTCGAATATGTTCGTTGTTGCAGTGCTTCGCCAAATGCAGGAGATTGCGCGATATGTGTTCCGTGACGAGCTATTCGTTAAGGAAATGGAAAAGCTTGAGGAAGAGATCGAGCATGGTATACGTCTATATGGTGTTGTTAATCACGCTAAATATGGACAAATATATGCCTATGAAACAGATGGATTCGGCAATCATTGCTTAATGGATGATGCAGGCACTCCATCGCTAATGTCGATCCCGTATCTCGGATACACAACGAATGAAGATCCGATTTATCAGAATACGCGGAAATTCATTCTTAGTAAGGATAATCCTTATTATTATGAAGGTAAAATAGCAAAAGGTATCGGTAGTCCTCATACACCACCTGACTATGTGTGGCATTTGGCGCTTTCTATGCAAGGATTGACAGCTTCCAGTAATGAAGAAATGATGGAAGTGATCAATATGATGGAAGCAACGGATGCGAATACCGGTTATATGCATGAAGGATTTCATGCCGACGATCCGGCGATATTTACACGATCATGGTTTGCGTGGTCCAACAGCATGTTCTCTATGCTAATATACAAGGCTATGGAACGTGATCTTTTTGATAATTAATCGTACCCCCCATTTGGGGGATTTTTTTATTTGGATAAAACTGCTATTATTAATGATTGAACAAAAGGTCGAAACTAGTCGATTTATAGGATTAGAATAAAAATGGTATTGGAGGACTAGAAATGAAGTTAGGGAAAACAATGAAGCATCTAAGAAGGTCACTCTTCAGTGTAATTCTAGTAATGGCACTATTGATAGGATCTGTAGCCAATGCGGCCGCATTTAAGGATGTGAACGAGGGTTATTGGGCAAGTAAACAGATTCAAGAATGGAACGACAAGGGTCTAATTAAAGGTTATGCAGATGGTTCGTTCAAGCCTAATGGCACAGTGACAAGAGCGGAATTTATGTCTTTTGTGAATAGTGGTTTTGGCTTTACGGAAGAAAAAGAGGTTAGCTTTAGCGATGTGAAAAAGGGAGCCTGGTATGAAGGGACTGTGAAGAAGGCAGTCGCTGCGGGCTATATTAGCGGTTCCCAAGACGGAACCATTAAACCGGACCTGTTGATCACTCGGCAAGAGGTTGCTACCATCATCGTGAAACTTGCTAAGCTTACAGGAAATGAAGCAGCGGCAGCCGTATTCAAGGATGAGATTCCACAATGGAGCAAGGAAGCGATTGGCGCTGTCGTGGAGCATGAATATATGAAGGGCTATGCCAACGGAACCTTTGGCCCATCCAAATCCATAACGCGTGCAGAAGCTATCGTTGTGCTTGACCGCGTGATTAAGGCCGTACAACCTGAGCTGTGGACGATTGATAAAGCAGGAACCCACGGTCCAGCGGAGGGGAAACAGATCGTAGAAGGTAACGTCAGCATTACAGCAGCAGGTGTGACGCTGCAGAATGTGACGATCAAAGGAAATCTAGTCATCGCGGGATCGGTTGGCGAAGGCGACGTCTTCCTTAAAGGCGTAACCGTTAAGGGAAATACCCAAATTAACGGTGGTGGAGAAAACAGTATACATTTGGATGACACGATTCTTGTCAATGTAACTGTTAACAAGAAGAGCGGTAAAATACGTATTGTTGTTAGAGGCGCTTCAAGCTTCGAAAGTATCACGTTAGATTCAAACGTATTGTTGGACTTAGGCAATAAAGTAACAGTTGAGAAAGCTATTATTAATGCGATTGCAAACATAATCGGTGAAGGTGCAGTAAATAAAGCCATCATCAATATCTCAGGCGTAACGTTCGACAAAGCACCGAAGAGCGTTGAGACGGCCAAAGACATTCAGGCTCCAACGATCAAACCTACTACCCCTATAATAATTGGTGGTGGTGGTAATGACGGTGGTGTTGTACGTGATACGACACCTCCTGTGTTATCCAATGTATCTTCCGTGTCCGTCTATATTGGTGGTAATGTATTGGCAACAAGTAATGAAGCAGGAAGCCTATACTTAGTTCCAGCAGCAACGGATAAAACTATCGCCGCCTTAAATGCAGCATTGGCAACGGGTGGTAGTAAAGTTACTGCTGTAGCAAATGTATCAGTTCGCTTAAGTACATTGAATTTCCCAGCAGGACAATATGTTGTGTATGCCGTAGATGCAGCAGGCAATATATCAATTGCATCGGAAGCTATTAAAGTCGAAGAAATACCTGCAGGCTCTATACCAATCGCAACCGAGAAAGACTTGGCTGATATTGGTGAAGATAGCGATAGTAGTCTAGGTGGGCACTATATTCAAGTTGCGGACATTGATTTAGGAAGTTTCAAAGAAGACGGGGGCTGGAACCCTATTGGATCAGAAGATCCATTCACAGGGGTTTTTAACGGTAACGGGTTCACAATATCTAATCTAAATATCGACAGGGAAGATTCAAACAAACAAGGCTTATTTGGCTTCATAAGTGATACTTCAATACTAATTAATGTTGCATTAGTAGGTGTGAAGGTTATAGGTCAATACAATGTCGGCGGCCTGGTTGGCTATAATGAAGGTATTATAGATAACAGTTATGTGACAGGGAATGTTTCAGGTCAAGGAGCTGTCGGCGGCCTGGTTGGAGTGAATGATGGTACTATAAAAAAGAGTTATACCAACGTTGTTATAGAAGGGTCTACAAGTGAAGGTGAAGAAGAAGACTACTACTCTTTCGGAGGCCTGGTAGGCGACAATTATGCTACTATAGTCGATAGTTATTCTATAGGAAATGTGTCAGGTCATTATTCTGTCGGCGGCCTGGTTGGCTATAATGAAGGTAAAGTAACTACCAGCCATGCCACAGGGGCTGTTACAGGTCAAAATGATTATGTCGGAGGCTTAGTAGGCGATAATTATGGCGAAATAACTGGTAGCTCTGCCACAGGTGCTGTTGCAGGTCAAGATTCTGTTGGAGGCTTGGTTGGAGCAAATGGTAATGAATGGTCTTGGGGTTCAATATCTACTAGCTCTGCCACAGGTGCTGTTACAGGTTTAAGTAATATCGGTGGACTGGTTGGTAAAAATTATGGCCCTATAAATGAGAGTCATGCCACAGGTGCCGTTACAGGTGAATCTGTTGTTGGAGGCTTAGTTGGCAATAACGGTAATAACGGTAATAACGGTAATAACGGTAATAAAGGTATTATAGACGTCAGTTATGCCACAGGGGCTGTTACATTGTCTTATACAGGTGATGTAATAGATGAAGAAAGGTACGGCGCATTCGGAGGCTTGGTTGGCTTGAATTCTGGCGAAATAACTAAGAGTTATGCCACAGGGATTGTTGTAAGTCAATTTTTTGTCGGAGGCTTAGTTGGCATAAATTTTGGCGGAATAACTGATAGCTCTGCTACAGTGGCAGTTACAGGTTTAGGTAATATCGGAGGCCTGGTTGGTTGGAATGGGAGTAATGCTTTTATTACTAACAGCTTTGCCACAGGCGCTGTAACAGGTCAATTTTTTGTCGGAGGCTTGGCCGGGCATAATGAAGGTGAAATAACTGATAGCTCTGCCACAGGGGCTGTTACAGGTGAAAGTGCTGTTGGAGGCCTGGTTGGTGGAAATTCTGGGCGTATTACTACCAGCTCTGCCACCGGGGTTGTTACAGGTAATGATTATGTCGGAGGTTTGGTTGGCGATAATGAGGGCTATATAGCATTCACCTATGCTAAAGGTAATGTTACTGGTAAAGACTATGTCGGAGGCTTGGTTGGCGGTAATGATGGCACCATCTATAAGAGCTATGCCTTAAATGCAGTGATAAGTAGTCTAGGTTCAAATTATGGTCGAATTACTGGTGAGAATTTTGAAAGCTTATCAAATAACTTTGCAAATCCAGATATGATCGAGCAATCTGGAAAAACATTTGGCGAAAAGGGTTTAGGTACTAAGGATGGAGAAGACATTTCTCCAACTGATTCTATTTTAATTGATCCGACTCAAACAATTAAAGATGAATATAATGATCAGGCACCCTAATTACTAAAATAACACAAACAGAACAAGAACCTATCGCATTTTGCGGTAGGTTCTTGTTCTTATTATTAGGTCAACCAGAGAGGGTTGGCCTTGTTTCTTAGGTGCTTAAAGATGGCGGTTGCCGGGAGAGCGTGCAGCTTCTAGGGGCGTTAGCTAACGAACCGGGATGAGCTTATTACCTCTAAAATGGCTTCTTATTTTTTTTAACGAGCTTCAATAGCTCTATTGAGTTGTTTTTAGGAGAAATAGAGCTACTTTGCTGCATATTAAATGACTGGGGTTCATTACAAAATAAAACCATCGTATTTTGAGCAAATAAGAGCTGCTAGGTTCGTTAGCCAGCTAGCTGTTCCGTTGTCGGAATAGTACTTAAATGTCAGCAAGCCGTTCCCTTTTCCATTTCACTGCAACCAGAGTGGCTGCTGCCGCAATTAACCCCAGATAGGCTAATGGCTGAGTATATTGTGAGTAGCGAATGTTGATGGAATCGCCGATCATAACATCGAACAACACACCTAATACAATGTAGAGTAGAGGTACCTGAGCTCCGATAATCGTTATGTAATTAGGTGCGAGGCTTGAAATGAACAGCGTGAATAGTGTAACAATCATTCCCAGTGCATACAAAGCGACTACTGTCAGGACTATGTATTGGAGAAAGGTTAGATCATACCAAAAGGCACCGTAGTTAAATACCGAATTGATGTTAGAGTTGAAAAACATACTCACATGATTAGCAGAATACAGCAGGAAAAAACAGATTAGCTGTGCAGTAATGATGAGGAATGCCGCTACCATAGCTGCTGCTATTTTCTTTCTGAACATTTTTCTTCCTATTTTGGCGGTATACTGCAGATCTATCACGTGATTTTTTCTGTCCATGATAAACATTGGAGAGATGATAAAGCTAACACTTAACACGACCAGTACAGACACATAGGTTATTAGACTTTTATAATTCTCAAAAACAATGTAGGGGAAGATGGCTGTGACTCCTTCATTTTCCACCACTTGCTTGATTCTGGCTGCTTGCTCCTCTTTAATTGGCTTCATATAAGTAAGGAGTTTATCGGTTTCTTTGTGTTCATAGCTCTTAATAAGATTTTCTCTGACCTGTAATTCATAAAATGGATTGCTTCCGGGCTCATTGTACTCCTTTGAACGAAGGGCTCCCAATTCAGAATCAAACGGCATATTTCTAAAATCCTCATAAGTCGTGACTCCAGCATCTACAAAGCCTTTATGGGATTGTAGGTAATGCTCTACTTCTACTATCTGATCCTTATATCGCTGCTGAAAATGCTGAAACTCCTCTTCGTCCATATGTGTGCCATAATCCTTCTGCATTTGCACACTTATACGATAGTCATCTAGAGCCGGTCTGCCGTTAGGGAAGTGTTCAAAATAAAAGCTAATAAATAGTTGATACATTATAGCACTAATGAACAGAAGCAATGCCACCATTTTCAGATTGAATACCTTCCTAATTTCATGGCTTATGATTCTCATATACGATCTCCTTAGTTTATATTCTGTTTCATAAACCTTTTGATACTAAGCCAGCACAATGTAAGAAGGAGTAATGACCAGGCAGCGATTGTAATGATTTCATAGTATTTAGATGTGCCGAATGCTCCACCCTCCATAAACCGATTTTGTGGATTTAGAACAAGATTGAAGGGGGTATATACGCTCAGGAGCACGGCGTTTGAGTCGAAAGGAACAACGCTTGGAAGGAGCAGAATGAGTCCGAATAAAATAGCAAAGCCTGCAAAAATATAGTAACTATTACGGATAAAAGTAGACAGCACGAAGGTCACGGCGCTAAAAAGCAATTGGCAGGCATAAACTAGCGCCACAGAGCACAATAAAAAGGTCAAAAAGGACATATTCCACCAGGATATATAAGGAAGCTTATACTCTGCGTTAAAAAAACTACTGATGGGCACATGCCATAGCCTGGAATAATCGTAAATAATGAAATAGGCTGCAAAAGTAAGTCCTACCAGAATAGTGGTCACAATACCGCTAGCTACAATGGAGACGAGAAGCTTGTCCACCGCCAGCTTTCGGCCCCGTTTCGTGGAATAGGCAAGCAGATGCGTTCTATGTTCAAACTCATATTTGCTTATATATCCGGTAATTAAGACGACTAGAATCATGATTTGGAACAGCAAAGCTCGTAGCAGTGTTTTGAATAGCAGGGTGTGCATTTGGTAATGAGGTCCGCTATAGAACAGGTTTTTGTGTTCTCCGTTCTGAATAAGTGTATCTAGCCGTTCAGTTAATTTGGCGTAATTCTTTCTGACGGTTTCTGCAGCTTGTCCGCTTAAGCCGTACTTTCCGATTTCATCTTCAGCAATCAGCATTAAATCCAGTTTATTGTAGGTATTATCGATTTCCTGGATCTTGAAATAATACATTTCTATAACGCGCAGCTCATGTATGAAATCTAGCTCTGCGGGGCTGTAAAGCTCAGGCTGTTGATGTACATAGCGTTTGTAGTTGTCATATTCAAAAAAATCCCCTGCATACGTGTAAGCTGTACCGCTTTTGCGCTCCGTTAATTCATTCATTTCGCCAAGCTGTGTGGAATAATATTTTTGAAAATCATTTTCCATATCAGCATCAATCACATAACCAAAACGGTCTACAAGCTTGTTCAGGATCTTTAAATCATCCTTGACGTAAATATGGCTATAGATAAGGGAAAGATTGAAGGCCAAAAACACTGCGATCAGCGTCAGAATGACAGGTGAAGTAAAGGCTTTTTTAAGCTCATAACTATGGATGCGCAGATCTAGCTTCTTTTTGTTCATCCTCTTACTTCCTGGGCGGCAGCTTCGTCCTGATAAATATACAGAAACACATCCTCCAGGCTTGGAGATACAGCTTTCCATAGGGGGTTTGCTGCTTCCTTGCTAATAAATCGGATCTTTAGCTTGCCTTCCTCTTGCTTCTCTGACAAGGATAAGTAGTGCTTTCTGAATTCAGATGCAGCATCATAATCGATTTCCGTTTCGTATACCCATCCTTCGATTACTTTGCAGATGCTCGCGATACTGTCTTTATACAGCACTTGACTGTCCTTAATCATCACAATTTCGTTGGCTATCGATTCCACGTCGGAAACGATATGCGTAGATAGGATAACAATCCTATCCCTCGCCAGCTCCGTCAGTAAATTTCTGAAGCGCACTCGTTCCTTGGGGTCCAGCCCAGCAGTTGGCTCATCCAGAATCAATATTTTAGGATCATTAAGCATAGCTTGCGCAATGCCTACTCGCTGAATCATGCCCCCGGAAAATTTCTTCATCTTCTTGTTCATGACCTGCTCAAGCGCTACCAGCTTCAGAAGCTCCTGTACACGCCTCTTGGCCTTGCTAGCAGGTAACCCTTTAAGAGCTGAAATATAAAGCAAATATTTCTTAGGGCTATCATTTTTGTAATATCCGAACTCTTGGGGGAGATAGCCGAGCAGCTCACGGTAGCGCTCATCCATTCTAATAATACTTTCACCCTTGTAGAGGATCTCACCTTCGCTTGGAAATAGTAAGGTCGCGAGCATCTTAATAAGCGTTGTTTTGCCGGCACCATTAGGAGCTAACAAACCGTATACCCCATTGGTGAATTCAAGATTAATCCCTTTAAGGGCACAAAAGCTGCCGAAATTCTTGCTTACCTGATTAACTGTTAACATGCTAAATCACGCCTCCTGTGCTTCTGAACGTTATCAGCTTTTTGAGATGTTTGATATAGAGGGGAAAACAAGTGACTGCTATAACCACATAGACATAGATGGGCAATTTGCTGAGAAATAGCGTATAGAGCTCGGTACTGAAATTGAGCAATAAGAGGTTAAGGAGTACCCAGCCGATGGTTAGGCCATATTTGGCGATGGTTGATGAAATCCGGATAATCATATATAAGAAGGCTGTTGAAAATAAAAATAACGATGTGGTCGATACCATTAATGCATAGAAGAAGCTGATCTGCTGAAAGGAAACGGTGATGAAATAAATCAAAGCGGCATTCAAGATCATGCAAATTAGGCTAAATGCAAGCATGCGGAAAGCGGCTAGCTGGTACACGTTGTACTTGCACACCATTTCCACCTCGTAGTTAACCCTATTCTTTTTTTGGATAAAGAAGAGCACTGAGGTTAACAGATACAGCAAGGGAGAGAGAATAAAAATATAAGCGTAAACAAAATCACTTGTAATCGCCGGATTATAATGGGCTTCAAAGGCTACGAATAAGAGTACAAAGAAGCCTAGTGAAAGGGCGAAAATAATTTCCGTTATATCGCGGAACAAATATTTGAAGCCGAGCTGCCTATACATGTTTATGAGATAGGAGTAGAAGGACTCTTGAGCGACTAAACCTTCTTTTACTATGATTTTGATTTGTGCTTCGATGATGCTGTCATCCGGAAAATCAATCGTGAATGGCTCTCGATCCATGGGTATCCGCCTCCAGACTTTTTTTGATCTTTTTGATCATGGAATAGTACTTTGTTTTTACTGTGGACTCAGAGAACTGCAGAAGTGCAGATATTTCCACAAACGTATATTCCGCAAAAAATTTCAGCCTGAATATTTGCTGGGCAGATACGTCCATTTGGTTGACTACAGCGACAATATCCTCAACCTGCTGTTTGTTCTCGACCATTAGCGTGAAATCTACTGTACCGATCAATTCATCCTCTAAGGTTACAGAGGCACGGCTGATTTTATAAGCTTTGGAGCGATAGTAATCGATAATTCGATTCGTTGCTATTTTGTACAGCCAGGTACGGAATGAGGCCCGTTTTCCATCAAAGTGAGGAAGAGATTGCAGCATATTAATGAATATTTCCTGCGTCAAATCCATAGCTATTTCTTTGTTCATCGTCTGTTTGTAGACATAGGCGTAAATCTGCTTATAGTAACTGGAAACGAGTGCATCGGCTGCACCCTGACTAGATTTCAGCTTAATTTGCTTAATCCATGTAGACTCTGTATCCATAACACCTCTCACTTCCGTAGCGAAGTACTGCTCACAACATATATGCGTAATAGGATTGGGAAAAGTTTTATTTGGTTTGGTTGAGCGTGGTCGCCTACAATCTTAATGACTTTTCAAAAGTTGATTTTGAAAACAAATTCTCTTTAGTAGTACTGCACTATGGGGTCGAAGGAAATTTATTATATAGTTATCTAGAGTTAAATAACACTAGTAATTGCTTGTGCCCACGCATGACGATTAACTACAGCTTCTGTCATTAGCGTTATAAAAACTGCATATGCTGGTAGAACATGGACAATGCTTACCCACAATAGAACCGGAGCGCTGATTCTTCACTTTTTCCTCAGTAACTAACGATTGCACATCATTGTGAAATGGGGTAATCTTCTATGAGCGACCCAATAGTATTACTTAAGTTTCATAATACTATTGATGGTAGAAATGGGAAAACCAATGGTATAGTCGGCAGTATTAAATTACAACTTCATATACTTAGGTACATGGCGCTATGTTTACATAGCTAAGAATGGAAGATCAGTGCAAATCTGACGCGGTCCCGCCACTGTAATGCTGAGTATGCTAACGTGTTTCCACTGTATTTAATATACGGGAAGGAGTTAGTCATACGATGAAGCTAAGCCAGGATACATGCCATTTACTTTTTCTACGATTTCACGAGGATGAGAGGAGAGATGTTTAACTGTGCATTTATATGGGCATTGGTTTGTCCTTATATCCGTTTGTAAAACACCTTTCACAATGACTAGTGAGAGGTGTCTTTTTGTTCTACAAAAATATATCAAGATTTAGGAGATGGATCATTTTGCTACAAAAAACATGGAAAAAATACATGGCCTTATACTTGGCATTACTGATGATGTTTTCAGTGTTCAGCCCAACATCTGCGATGGCAGCAGGGGACATTTCAAGTGCCGAGGGCACCAAGGGATATGTAACGGTATCTGTTGAGAAATTCACATTGGGACAAGGCTACTTTATTGAGCCAGTTCTTGTTCCTTTTCAGGAAGGAGACAATGCTGCAGCCGTTATTTCAGAGCTCTTGGGAGAAGGTCGCTACCAGAGTGTAGGCAACGTAGAGAATAGCTTTTATTTGTCTAGCGTATACGATCCGGGCGCAGGAGCAGTAAATATCCCTTCTTATATCTTGCAAGCTCTTGGAGGGAAAGTCGGCGATCGAACTGATAAGGATTGGTTAGGCCAATTTGATTACTACACCAATTCGGGATGGATGTTTGCTGTCAACAATTCCTTCCCGAATGTCGGCTCTTCGGCAAAATTTGTTGAAAACGGCGATGTCATTCGTTGGCAATACACGCTCTTCGGGCTGGGGGCAGACTTAGGGGAAAACTCAGAAAGTCATAGCAAGCTTATTGAGACTGCCAATAAGGATGCATTAACTAAAAAAGTAGCAGAGATCAACAGCAGCACACATAAAACAGAAATTCTTGCTGATGTAGCTGTTCAGTCAGCTTACAATAACGCTTATAATGCACTCAAGAATATGGAAAGCAGCCAGTCTGTCGTTAACACTGCACTGAAAGCTTTGGTTGGAGCATTGGGTGAGAGCGTTGAACTGAATACGGCTGAATTGGTAGCCTCTATAGAAGCGGCGGAGATTAACAAAGCTTCTGCTAAGGTAAGTATTGACGGGTACGATGTAAGCACAATGGATTATTGGGTTGTAAAAGCAGACTTTGACGCATTGGTCGAAGTAATTGTATCGGCTCAACAGTTAGTCTTTAATTCTAATGCCTCACAAGAAGAGGTGGACGCAAAGGTATTGGCGCTTGATCAAGCTCAAACGGCCTTTAATCAAGCCAAGAAACAAGGCCTATTAGAAGAGGGAACTCAACCGAAATATAATATTACGTTTACGGTAGCACCTAAAACCACTAAATTAGAGCTGTATAATTCCAAAAATCAGCTCGTGGATATCGGCGATGGTGAAGCGGGCACTTATAGAGTATATAAATCTTCTTTATCTGCCGGAGTCTATAGCTATAAAGGGATTGACGCTAGCGGAAACTCTATTGGTGGAGGCAAGTTAACAGTAACGACGGAGCTGAACCAAACATTTTCATTCCGTCAATTGAACCTTAAAGCCGGTAATTCAGGATGGAATGCTGATTTAGATTATACGGTAAGGATCGGTCAGGACAGTCCGAGCGACACTTCTTTGATTTTGGGAACGAAGGTGGCTACGGGTCAATATCCCGTACTTGTTCTTACGGGCAAAACCTATTTTTATTCTTTTGCGCCAAATGCATCGCGGGAAGCCGAAGGTTATCTTGCACTTAACAGCAGCGTTACGGTCACGTTAGCCACTACAGCACAAAATATTAGTGGGACGATACCTTTCTCGGGAATCATTACTTTTAAGGTACCTGAGAAAGCTACATTGTTCGTAGGTCGGAAAACAAAACATTTTGTTTCGTTTGAACAAGTCGAGCCTTTGGAAACGACGATTCAAGAGGGTAAGCGGGTGTATCGCTACAAGCTGGGGGACAACCAGGAATATAACTACCGGGTAAGTCAAGAAGGTAAACTGACGAACACAGGGATATTTAGAGCGAATGCAGCGAGTGCAGCAATGGAAATTACGGAACAACAATTAAATGTTCTTTCACCTCACTCGATTCTAAACCGCGGAACTCATTTCGAAGGGAATATTTATCTCAATATTAATGAACAAAATCACTTGAAGCTGGCAGCACCCGGCGATACATTTAAATTATTAAGTTTACGCAGCTGGCAAGCTTTAATTGAAGGTGTCGGTAATTATTTCTTTGAACCTGATTTTTATTATGAAATTATTTCCGGCCAAGACGTCATTGATATTGTAAAAGGCGAGCCGGGCAGCTATTCAACGATCCGTGCGAAAGAAAACGGAACGGCGATTGTTAAAGTGACTTATGATGCTCTTAAGGTAAACGGGTCTACTTATATTACAAATGAAAAAGATGCTTATGGAGCAATTTGGCCGGAAAATGTCGGCTTGTTCGTTGTGACGGTAGGTCAAGGCAAGACAGGTATTGTAACCGGCATCGAGAGCAACAAGACGCGCAATCAGAAGGCCAATGAGAACAAGACGGGCAATGACGTCATGAACCTTCAGAATGGCGCATTCGATGCGGATATCGATAGTGTGTACTTCTTGAATACGGAGTCGGGAGCAACCTATACGTTCACCCCATCCGCAGGCAGCGCAGTCAGCGTACTCCGTCCTGAAATCAATCATAAGGCGGAAAGCGTATCTTATGGAGACGTTACATTCTCTACAAAGAATGTGACTGCAAATGCTGACGGATCGTTCAGTGTGCTACTGACGGAAGGTCGTAATATTGTCAAGGTGGAAAAAGCAGGTCTGGCCGAATACCAGGTCATGACGGCTAGGCCGCTGACTGTGACAGTCGATAATTTGACTCATCCAGGTAAAGAGGTTGGTCCGGGAGATCAAGTCAAGGTTGTATTGAATGGGATGTCGTTCCCGGCCAACAAGCTATCGGGCATATACAATTTTAATGCTCAGCTCAGATTTCTTGGAGGATCGAACCGGACATTGATTGCAACTCCTGCTGCTAAACAATATAACATTACAACGCAGGGTAATATCTTGGAATTCAAGGTGCCACAAGATCTAGAAGGCGGCTATAGTCTCAATGACGGACATCTTAAATTGGGCTTTTACGGCAGTCCTATTGGGGATCATCGTAATATTGATCCGCTAATAGGTGCTAATCCTAATTTTACGGCGTTGGAGAGAGAAGGATACTATAGTATTTTTCCTAAGCTCGTAATTGTTAAGGGGGCGGAAAAGGCTTCTCTGCGGCTTGCCATTGATGATGCTAAGAAACAACTGGTATCGGTCTCCGTGAGCACGGATGGAAGTGATGTTCTTCAGAGCGGCTATTGGGTGACTGAAGCAGAATACAGTCAATTAGCACAGCTTATTCAATCCGCCCAAGCATTAATAGCTGACAAAAATGCCAGCCAAGATGCAGTGGATGCCAAAGTACTAGCGCTAGATCAATCGCGCGATGCATTTAGCAAGGCCAAACAATTTGGATCGAAAAAAGTAGTTATCAATGTTAACGAACTGCTGAATAAGCATTTGTCTTACTTGGTGAAATCTGTAAGTATTCCAACATTCGGCACGAGTGATGGGGAATGGAGTATTCTTGCTCTTGCTCGCGCGAAATATAAGGTTCCTGAAGGCTATTATGCCACCTATTACAGCAATGTGGTACGTGAAGTCATAAGCTTAATGCCTAAAGGAAAGCTGCATTCTGCTAAGGGCACGGAGCATTCCAGACTGATCTTAGGCCTTACGGCAATTGGCAAGGACATCGAAAACGTTGCCGGGTATAATATCAGTGCAGCGCTAGCCGACTTTAATTATGTCACCAGGCAAGGGATTAACGGACCAATCTTTGCGCTGATTGCGTTCGACAGTCATCAATATGACATCCCTGTACGAGATGGGATTGACAACCCAACTACACGCGACAAACTGATTGACTATATTGTGAATAATGAAGTTGCCGGTGGAGGCTGGTCCTTGTCGGGGGCTGCTGATCCGGACATAACCGCAATGGCGCTTCAAGCTTTAGCTCCTTATTATGCGGAGAAGGCAAAGGTTAAATCGGCTGTAGATCGTGCAATTATTTGGCTTTCTTCTGTTCAGAATGCGGCTGGTGGTTACTCCAGCAGTGGCGCAGAAAATGTCCAAAGCGTCGCCCAAGTGATTGTTGCATTAACCACTCTGGGTATTGATCCGCATACCGATAAGAGGTTTAACAAGAAAGGCCACTCCGCAGTCGATAATTTGCTGACCTATGCGGTGCCGACTGGTGGATTTGTTCATCCCAAAGGTGGAAGTGTGAATGGGATGGCAACGGACCAAGCTACCTATGCCCTTGTTGCCTATGCCCGTTATCTGAACGGAGAAACCAGTCTGTATGATATGACAGATGTTGTCATTGATGTGACAAAGCCGATGGGTACGGTGGTCCTTCCGGATGACGATCAGCCTATCGATATTCCTAACGATGGTAAGGACTACACGATATTAGTGAAAGAATCGGATCGTGATAAGCAGGTTTCCGTTAAGCTGTCTGATTCTACGCAATCAAAAGCATTCATTAATTTGCCAGGCAATTCGGCGTTGCCGAATCTGACTGTCTCCAGAGGAAGCATCATAGCTGAATTCCCTAAAGGAATTACAATGGAAGGCGGGTCTAGTCAAACGCTTGAATTGATCACGTCCAATAATAAAAATGATGCTGCTCTTAAGTCGAACCTGATCAGTTTAATAGATACGAATCAGCAATTAAATGACGTTCACGAGTTTTTTACAATCGGCGGAGACCATTCGATCCACTTTACGAATGGATTTGTGGCTCTTACCTTTAAAGGCATGAAGGGTAAAAAAGCTGCATTTATTCAAAACGGCCAGCTTTCCTCGATTCAAACGTTTGCTAGTGATCTGGAAGGTTCGGAGAGCGGAAAGCATGAGTATGCGTATGAAATTGAAAATGATCTCATTGTTAAAACGAATCACTTTACAGACTTTGTCGTCTATTCGGTTAAGGACAAAACGGATGGCGGTGTCGTTACAGAACCTGTAAAAGCAACGATTCAATTATCGATTGACAAGCTAACGATAAATAAAGGATATGTATTATCGTCAACAACAGTTGAATTTACCCCGGGCGAATCGGCTTGGGATGTTTTGAAAAGAGAGATGGATAAGCGCGGTATCTCTTATAAATATTCCTTCTCGAATAAATACAATAGCGTATATGTTGAGTCTATTGCAGGCGATGGAGAATTTGATCATGGCAGCGGTAGCGGTTGGATGTATAGTGTCAATGGGAATTTCCCGAATTACGGTGCGAGTCAGTATAAGCTGAGCCAGGGAGATAGACTAGAGTTGCGCTACACGACCAATTATGGTGTAGATTTGGGCCGTGGTACTTCGGGAGCGGAAAAGGCTTCTCTGCGGCTGGCCGTTGATGATGCTAAGAAACAACTGGGATCGGTCTCCGTGAGCATGGACGGAAGCGATGTTCTTCTGAGCAACTATTGGGTGACGGAAGAAGTGTACAGTCAATTAGCGCAGCTTATTGAATCCGCCCAAGCATTAATAGCGGATGAAAATGCCAGCCACGATACAGTGGATGCCAAAGTACTAGCGCTAGACCAATCGCGCGATGCGTTTAGCAAGGCCAAACAATTTGGATCGAAAAAAGAAGCTCTCAATGTAAACGAACAGCTGAATAAGCATTTATCTTACTTGGTGAAATCTGTAAGCAATCCAACATTCGGCACGAGTGACGGGGAATGGAGTATTCTTGCTCTTGCTCGCGCGAAATATAAGGTTCCTGAAGGCTATTACGCCACTTATTACAGCAATGTGGTTCGTGAAGTCAAAAGATTAATGTCAGAAGGAAAGCTGCATGCCGCTAAGGGCACGGAGCATTCCAGGCTTATCTTAGGCCTTACGGCAATTGGCAAGGACATCGAAAACGTTGCCGGGTATAATATCAGTGCAGCGCTAGCCGACTTTGATTATGTCACCCAGCAAGGGATTAACGGACCAATTTTTGCGCTGATTGCGGTCGACAGTCATCAATATGACATCCCCGTAAGTAACGGGATTGCCAACCCAACTACACGCGAAAAACTGATTGACTATATTGTGAATCATGAAGTTGCTGGTGGAGGCTGGTCCTTGTCGGGGGCTGCTGATCCGGACATAACCGCAATGGCGCTTCAAGCTTTAGCTCCGTACGCGGAGAAGGCAAAGGTTAAAGCGGCTGTAGATCGTGCAATTCTTTGGCTTTCTTCTGTTCAGAACGAGGCTGGTGGTTATTCCAGCGGTGGCGAGGAAAATGTCCAAAGCGTCGCCCAAGTGATTGTTGCATTAACCACTCTGGGTATTGATCCGCATACCGATAAGAGGTTTAACAAGAACGGCCACTCCGCAGTCGATAATTTGCTGACCTATGCGGTGCCGACTGGTGGATTTGTTCATCCCAAAGGTGGAAGTGTGAATGGGATGGCAACGGACCAAGCTACCTATGCCCTTGTCGCCTATACCCGTTATCTGAACGGAGAAACCAGTCTGTATGATATGACAGATGTTGACATTGATGTGACAGAGCCTATTGGTACGGTGGACCTTCCGGATGACGGTCAGCCAATCATAATTTCTGACGACGGTAAGGACTACACGATTCACGTAAAAGAATCGGATAGTGATAAGCAGGTGTCCGTCAAGCTGCCTGATTCTGCGCAATCAAAAGCATTCATTAATTTTCCAGGAAATGCGGCGTTGCCGAATCTGACTGTCTCAAGAGGAAGCATCATAACCGAATTCCCTAAAGGGATTACAATGGATGGCGGATCTAATCAAACGCTTGAATTGATCACGTCCAATAATAAAAATGATGCTACTCTTAAGTCGAACCTGATCGGTTTAATAGATACAAATCAGCAATTAAATGATGTTAACGAGTTTTTTACAATGGGCGGAGACCATTCGATCCACTTTACGAATGGATTTGTGACCCTTACCTTTAAAGGCATGAAGGGTAAAAAAGCGGCATTTATTCAAAATGGCCAGATTTCTTCGATTCAAACGTTTCCTAGCGACCTGAAAGGGTTGGAGAGCGGAAAGCAAGAGTATGCATATGCGTATGCGTATGAAATTGAAAATGATCTCATTGTTAAAACGAATCACTTTACAGACTTTGTCGTCTATTCGGTTAAGGACAAAACCGATGGCGGTGTCGTTACAGAACCTGTAAAAGCAACGATTCAATTATCGATTGACAAGCTGACGATAAATAAAGGATATGTATTATCGCCAACAACAGTTGAATTTACCCCGGGTGAATCGGCTTGGGATGTTTTGAAAAGAGAGATGGATAAGCGCGGTATCTCTTATAGATATTCCTTCTCGAATAAATACAATAGCGTATATGTTGAGTCTATTGCAGACGATGGAGAATTCGATCATGGCAGCGGTAGCGGCTGGATGTATAGTGTCAATGGTACTTTCCCGAATTATGGTGCGAGCAACTATAAGCTGAACCAGGGAGATAGACTGCAATGGCGCTACACGACCGATTATGGTAAAGATGTGGGCGGCTATGTTCCTGACTCAGACACGAAAGATCCATGTGCGAAAGATCCAGGTACGAAAGATTCAGGTACGAAAGATTCATGTACGAAAGATCCAGTTACGGGAGGTCCAGGTGCGGGCGGTCCAGGTACAAAAGATCCGGGCACAAAAGAGCCTGAGAAGGAACAAAAGGCTTTGGCATATTTGTACAAGGATAGCGCCAAAGTATCCACATGGGCTTACGATCTCATTCTAGAAGCAACACAGAAAGGGTTTGTTCAAGGGAATAACGGTAAGCTGAATCCAAAAGACGAGATTACTAGAGCTGAATTTGCTAAGTTAATTGTTGAAGTCTTTAACGTTAAAGCAGATGGAGAGAGTGCCAATTCTTTCCGTGACGTCAAGGCAACGAACTGGTTCTATCCGTTCGTTAACGTAGCTTATGCAGCCGGGATTGTGACCGGGTACAAGGGTCAATTCCTGCCGAATGCTACGATCACAAGAGAAGAAATGGCGGTCATGATTGCAAGAGTGTTGAAGCGGGAGCCGGTTCAATCCAGCGTAATCTACAAAGACCGTGATCAAATTGCGTCATGGGCACAAAATCAGGTTGCGGACATCTCAGCGTTAAACATTATGATGGGTAACGCTGAGCAATTTAATCCGAAGGGTGTCGTAACCAGAGAGATGGCTTTCGTTGTTGCAATGAGAGCATATCAATACAGCAAGAACCAAGAAGTGAAATAGGTACTGAAACGAAAAGAACACTGACCTCATGCGGTCGGTGTTCTTTTATTATCTACCCTATCCTACCGCATCCCACTACTTTCGCTACATGCCGCATGCCGATGACCTCGCCTGCGGCATCGCGCATGCAGAGGGAAGTGTGTGTGTGTACTAGCTAACGAACCGTATCGAACTTATTACCGATAAATGGACTACTTATTTGTTCTTACGAACTTCAGTAGCGTTATTGAGTAAAATATAGGAGGAACGGTGCTACTTTAATGGATATAAGATGTCTGGAGCTCGTTAAAATATAAAACCATTAGATTTTGAGTAAATAAGAGTTACTGAGTTCGTAAGCCATATGTTATATGCCACGCATTCCATTTCTGAATAATCTCCGACATAAACGTTTAACGTCGTGAAAAGACGGTGTCAGCCGTTTATGCTTTTTTGAATTACTTTATTTTTATGACTACCTTTCCTTTAGCTCTTCCACTTTCAAGGTAATGAAACGATTGCCCTGCATCTTGTAAATTAAACACTTTATCAATAACGGGAATGATGTGACCCTCTTCTATAAACTCCTTTATTATCTTTAATTGCGCTCCACTAGGTTTCATAAAGAGGAAATGATATTCCGCGTGGCTTTTCTTCTCGAGAGCTGTGATCTTACGGCTCACTATGGATAGAATGGCCGTCTTCAGCCAACCTAATTTTGCTTCTTTACCAAATCTCGAGTTGGGCAGGCCGGAGATCGATACTATTTTTCCGTTTGGTTTCAGTACTTGGAATGATTTATCCAAGGCTGCTCCTCCTAAAGTATCGTACACCGCGTCATAGTCCTTAAGCAGCTCTTCAAAATTCTCTGTTTTATAATTAATGATTTGATCGGCACCCAGTGATTTGACCAAATTATAACCTTTATCGCTTGCAGTAGTAGCGACATAAGCGCCCATTAGCTTGGCTAGTTGGATAGCGAAGGTGCCTACGCCTCCTGATCCTGCATGAATCAAAATCCTTTGTCCTTTTTGAAGCTTCAAAATATAATAAAAGGCTTGGTAAGTCGTAAGCCCGACCAGTGGTATTGATGCCGCTTCTTCAAAGCTTAAGTTCCGTGGCTTCAGAGAAATATCATCTTCATGAATGGCAATATATTCAGCTAATGTTCCGATCCTGCTTTTGCGAGGTCTTCCATATACTTCATCACCGGGTTTAAATGCGTTCACGAGTTTACCAACCTTGATGACTACCCCAGAGAAATCATTTCCCAAAATTAAAGGTAAGTCATACTTTAGCAGGAATTTAGCTTTTCCCTCCTTTATTTTGAAATCGATAGGGTTTAAGCTGGCTGCATATATTTCTACTAACACATCATGCTCTCCGATATTAGGCGTCGGTCTATCAGCCATTATTAAGGGAACATTTTTTCCGTATCTCTCAATGATCATAGCCTTCATCTAAATCACTCCAATTCCGTTCATTCGTTCAAACATATAAACCAATAATATAAAAAAATCTTATTCTATTGAAGATTGCAAAGAGCTGTTACATTGAGCTTCAATAACCGCAATTAAAGATTTAAGCTGTTCTAACGGTTTGCGGAGAGTTAAGATATAGTAATTTTCTACGCTCTTTTTTTCGAAGCTAACATAGCCAGACTGTCTTAACACCTTCAAATGATGGGAGACAGCAGGCCGGGACAAATTAATATGCTCCGCTATAGTATTAACATTAAGTCCACTTTTATGTTGTGCAAGAAGCAAAATGATGGCTTGACGTTTTTCGTCAGTCAGTACATCCAGCAACGGGATAGATTCTTTGAATTGCTGTACAATGTGCTCCACGTTTTGGCTCATACACTCCACCTCCCGTTCATTCGTTTAATCTCATAAACGTATTATAACGAACTTTTTGATAAAATCAAGCGAAAATGTACCATTACTGCTCCGCCATATATATCCACAACCGCATGAGGTTGATGGATTTTTGCTGCACGTTGACCTCAAATCACGTTTGTCAATCAAAATCCAGAGTTAATATAGCCCAAACTTAAGAGCCTAATGGATTTAATATATTCCAATCATAATTGAAATACATCATGAGAGAGGGGATTTACATCAAGTGAATAGGACAACTAGACCAACATCAAAGCTAATTTTAACAATGTTAGTGGTGCTTTTAGCTATTTCTGGACTTGCAACGCCAATGACAGTAAAGACAGCATCGGCAGCAGCACCTGCGGCAATTCCGTCACAAATTGCAATAAGTATAGCTGGGGGCGCAGAAGAAGGTAAATCGGCGATGAGTTTTAATTGGTTAACTGATCTGACGGTGAACAATTCAGTAATTGTTTACGGTAAATCATCTAACTTAGCTGATGGTGTAATCAAAAACGCCACAATGAGTACTCCAGCTGCTGCAAATATTATTCCAGTGAATAAACAAACTAACTTTAAAGCAATTAATTCCTTTAATGTTGTTATTCAGGATCTTATCCCTGAAACAAAGTATTATTATAAAGTTGGTAACGATAGCAACGGATATAGCGCTATCGCTAGCTTTACCGCACCTGCGAATCCTAACGATAAGAAGCCGTTCTCTTTTGTTGTCAGCCCTGATACACAGGGAACATCTGTAAGTACATATGACAACACAAAAAAGTTATACGACTATATTAAGGCGAATGAACAAGATGCTGCGTTTCTTATCCATAATGGCGATATAGTAGAGGATGCGAGTTATTCTGACTATTGGCAGTATTTCTTTGATGCAGCTGATAATCTTTTGAGTACACTGCCAATCATGGCAACCCCTGGGAATCATGACAGTGCAACCTATGACCAAAATCTCGTACAGATTAACGCTAGATTTAACTATTCATCTTTACGTCAACCAAGTGGTCTGTCTCCAGCTGCTGCTGGCACAGTATATTCCTTTGAATACGGAGACGCTTTGTTTATTTCTCTAAATTCTAATGCTTCTACAGCAGACAACAATATTCAATATAAATTTTTGGCAGACGAAACTGCAGCAACGACTAAGGCATGGAAAATCTTAAATATGCATGCAGGCCCCTATGATCCGGGTTCAAGTCACTACACACTTGACAATGTGACAGGAAAAAAACTTACCGATGCTGGCGTCGATCTGGTACTCACCGGTCATGAGCATGCCTATGCCAGATCTACATTAAGGACAACCTCAACTGCAGCAGGCGCAGGAAGCGTTGAAAAGGCAAAATTCGGCGAAGCGCCTACCTATGTTATAGGCGGATCAGTATACAATTATGGTTACAGCCTGGACGCTCGGGACAGCTCATCCTGGAATGACTTTTTTTATGACCTTCGCATCAACAAAACGGGTACAGGTGGGGGAGCCATTTATTCACCCGGTGTGTACAGTAAAGTGGAGGTTACGAGCAATTCGATAATCTATAAAGCGTACTATAAAGCGACAGGCTCTGAAAATCCTTTCCGTGTTATCGATACATTCACTATTACCAAATCAGGGGATAAGATTACCCAGCCGATCGGCGGCGGTAAAGCGCCTACCTCCACAACATTCATGTTCGACTCCTTTAAACAAGAGGTAGGCAAGTATATTGCGCGCTTTAACTGGGTAACGCCAGTAACAACTAAGGAAACGCAGCTCTATTATGCTAAAAAATCAGATTTTGAAAGCAATGGCGGAAAGTTTACAAATGTTATTGTGGGAACGAATAACACTGTAGACCTTTCAAGCAACATTGCAAATGCGAACTATAACAGTGCTGGAACGTCATACTCAGTAGCGGCGATCCAAAGTCATAAGGCAGAGACGACCGTTCTTGATCCGGGTACAGAATATGTATACAGCGTTGGCGACGGTTCAAGGAATGTGACGAACGTTGTATCTCCGGCCAGCTTTAGCACGCCTGCCAGCAATCTCGACACATTTAACTTTACTTGGATTTCCGACTCTCAGCAAAATTCATCCAGCTATGATGCAACCCTTAATCTTTATACTCAACATGCCCAAAAAGCGCTTAATCAGGCATTTGTTGATTTTCCGGATGCTTCATTTGTAATGAGCTCGGGAGACCAAGTCAACTTTGGGTTCGACACCTGGGAGTGGGACGCTTTTTTTGAGGCGAATGCAGATACCTTTGCGCGTGTACCGCTTTACATGGCGACAGGAAACCATGAGTACGATGGTGCAGGCAACAGCTGGGCACCGAACAATAGCTGGAACTCGGTAGACCCCACGCTGCAAAATCTATTAGGACGCCAAAACCCTCCTAAAAATGGCGCGTCCTATTACGGTGGCGGCGACGGTACGCAGCGAATGGTTGCGGGAATTGACAAATTACAGTATGAGTCAAGCAACTACTATTATATTTATGGCGACACGCTATTCTTAGTAATGGACTATCAGGATCAGAGCACCCCCTCGCAAATTAAAGCGCAGGAAGACTGGATGAAGTCAGTCGTGAAGCAAAACCCGACTAAGTGGCGAGTTGCGGTATTTCACAAATCTCTTTTCGGATATCGGATGGCAACCCCTGTATTATCCTGGACAAACGCTTTTGATCAAGCAGGAATTGATGTGGTGCTTATGGGACACGACCATGTTTATGTCCGCACCAATCTCTTTGCGAATGGGGCAAGCATTGATCCACAGGCTTACGGCGACGGTACCACCTATATCACTAACTATTCTTCCAATAATGACAGACGTGGAGGCTTATACACGAAAGACCCTACTAAAGTTGCTTATGTCGATGTAAGAGCAGTAGGGCCTGGATATGCCAATATTTCTATTTCACCAACGGAAATTAGGGTGACAAGCAAGGGATATGATACCGATGGCGTACTGGTAATGGGGGATACTAACGCACTTGTTACCAACAAGCCGCGTACACCCAATTTGTCCGGATGGATTTATCCTGCGGTTCCACAGGACACTAACGAGTTTACAATAAAGAGTGTTGCCGTTACAGGGATTGCTAAAGAAGGACAAACCCTGAGTGCAGCCGTTACTCCATCAAGCGCTACCGCTACTTTCAGATGGGAACGCTCAACGGACGGTTCATCTTGGACAGCTATTACAGGTGAAACATCATCGAATTATAAGATCAAAACGGCAGATGTAAGTATGTATTTACGCTCCGTTGCTACGGGAACATTGTTTTATAACGGAGTCGCAACTAGCTCCGCCACAGCTAAAGTCACACCTTTAGGCGGGAATAGCGCAGTAACAGTAAAAATCAAAACAGCAAATGATTTGGTTGCAATATCAGCGGGATTTGGCACATCCGCCTATCCGGTTGATGGGAAATACGAGTTATCAGCGGATATTGATATGAATGATGTGACATTTTCAGCAATCGGTGGAGGCACCACGGCAACTCCATTTATTGGTACATTTAACGGAAGAGGTTATACAATACGAAATCTAAAAATTTCGAGCAGCAACAACAACACTGGCTTCTTCGCTTATTTAGGTGCAGGCAGCAGAGTTGTAAATCTTAAATTAGTGAATGTTGATATTACCGGAAGCAATAGCACAGGTGCCATTGCCGGGACTTCTTCTGGAACAATTGAAAATAGCTATGTGGATGGAAAGGTAACCGGTAGTGGGTACACAGGCGGTATTGTAGGTTTGCTCTATGCGGGCACCTTGCAAAATTCTTTCGTATCCGCAGAAGTTAGTGGGAAAACAGTTGGAGGCTTGATTGGAGGCACCAATTATAACAATTCAGGTTCGCCTATTTCCAAACCAGATACGACAACGGGAAATGTTATTATTAATAACTTTGTGAAGGGGACGGTCACAGGGCTTGTCGGAGGCCAATATTTCGCTGCTGTTGTTGGTGATATGGGTGGTTCTTCAGGCAGTCTGCTCAAAACCTTGAATGGCAATATTGTGACCAATACAGTAAATGAGGTAACACCTGGTAAAATAGCGGGCTATTGGTCTGGCAGCAGGCCGATCATCGATTCAAATCAGGTCAACTACTATGACAGTAGCAAGTTAACCACAAGTGGACTGCCTTCAAGTATCTCCCCTGTTTTTGTAGGAAAAACGGCTTCTGATCTTGCACAAAAAACAGCTTTTGAGGCCTTGGGATGGGACTTTACAATCGCTTGGGATTGGGATGCAATTAAAAATGTTCCCGTACCCAAAACGATTATTATTGGCGGCGAAGAAGAAGATGAG
Source organism: Cohnella abietis (assembly GCF_004295585.1). Taxonomy (NCBI): domain Bacteria; kingdom Bacillati; phylum Bacillota; class Bacilli; order Caryophanales; family Paenibacillaceae; genus Cohnella; species Cohnella abietis. The sequence goes on from NZ_AP019400.1 coordinate 836,978, forward strand.
TTTGCCCTAACTGTAGATGGAGGAACCATTACGGTAGACGGAAATGCGGTAGACAGTCCTGTACAGATTAAAGAGGACTCACAAGTTACTGTAAGTGCTACTGTTCCAGAGGGACAACGCTTTGTAAGATGGACTGCGACAGGTCTTACGAATGAGAGTTATACAGCAAATCCATTAACATTTACGATGCCGGTAAATCAAGTTACATTAAAGGCTGAGTATGAAAACATAACAATCATAAACGTTGATTTGAGCGATCTTATGGTGGGAGGCACGACAGTAAGCGGATTTAGCGCCAACACAACGAGCTACACGGTGAATGTGCCAAACAACCAATCTTCCTTAACGGTTACGGCTATCGCGGTAGATGCGAAAGCTACTGTTGCAATTGCAGGCGGTGACAATCTGGTCGTAGGAGACAACACCGTAACGGTTACCGTAACGGCAGAAGATGGAGAGACAACGAAGGTTTACACGATTATCGTAAAACGAGCGGCTGCCCAAGGGGGCGGCGGAATTGTAACGCCTGTCCAAGATAACAAACAAACGTTGCCTGCCGGCACCGGCGGCACGGCCCAGTTTACGAATAATGCCGTTACGATTACGGTTCCTGCCGGAGCAACGGAGAAACAATTGACAATTACAGTTGATAAGGTGTTGAATACTTCGCAGCTCTTAAGCAATAAAGACGTTCTTCTTAGCCCGGTGTATGAAATTTTGAAAAGCTTTACGGAAAATTTCTTGAAGCCGATCACTCTTACCATCACGTTCGATCCGAAAACGATCGGCGCGAATCAAATCGCATCTCTCTTCTATTATGATGAGGCGAAAAAGGGTTGGGTGGAAATCGGAGGCAAGGTGAGTGGCGACCGGATTACAGCGGAAGTCAATCATTTCACGAAGTTCGCGGTATTCGCCGTAGATACGAAGGTTGAAGAAAGTCCCGAAAACAAACCTGAAGAAAACGTGGAAGTGAAGTTCAGCGATATTGCAGGCCACTGGGCGGAAGCAAGCATTAAGCAAGTAGCTGCTCAGGGCATTGTCGGAGGCTATGCCGACGGTACATTCAAGCCGAAGAGCGAGGTTACCCGCGCTGAGTTTGCGGTCTTGCTGGCCCGTATGCTGAAGCTGCAAGGAAACGGAGCTGCTTTGAAGTTTACCGATAATTCAAGCATCGGCGCATGGGCGAAGCAAGAGATCGCACAGGCTGTGCAAGCCGGAATCGTGAATGGTTACGGGGATGGCAGCTTCAGACCGAACGCTAAGATTAGCCGCGCCGAGATGGTGGCGATGATAGCAAATGCGCTTGGACTCGCTAAGAAAGCCAATGCGGTGACCGCGTTCGCAGATGACGCCGAGATTCCGGCATGGACGAAAGCGGCGGTTGCGGCTACTGTGGAGAACGGTATCGTTCAAGGCGTCAGCGGCAACAAATTTGCACCTAAACAAACGGCAACAAGAGCCGAGGCGGCGGTAGTCCTGCTTAAAGCTCTCGCGTTCGCCAGCAAGTAAAACTTCATTTGTTCCATAAAACCAAGCCCCCGGCTCTTGAGCCGGGGGCTTGGCGATTTTCCTTGATTCCACCATATAAATTCACAGCCTTACGGTTGTGGATTTTGTTGTGCTTATGACATCGTCCTCTCTGTTATGACTTATTATAATGCTTGACCTTGGAGTATGCTCCAATGATACGCTAGATGCATGAAGTCATGAATAGTTAACAAGGAATAGCGAAAGCTTTAAACTGTATTAACTTGGAGGAATCATAGATGCGGATCAAGCAATTTACAGAGAAGTATGGGATTTCTGGAGATACAGCTAGATATTATGAGGATGAAGGCTTGCTGCAGCCGCTTCGTTTGGAGAATGGATATCGTGATTATGATGAGGGCTGTGAGCAAGCGTTAAAGTTTATTATAGTGCTTAAGAAATTAGGATTTTCCTTACAAGAAATAAAATCCATGCTGCAGCTGCAGCAAAGCCCGAGTTCCACACCGTGCAATGTAAACTCGCAGTCCATGTTCACCGTCAAAATGGATTACATTAGACAACAAGTTTTATTTTATCAATCAGCGCTTAAGGCGTTAGAACTGGTTACAGAGTTAATGGAGAACGGACAATTTCAGAAGAATCAGCAAATGCTCAATCAATTATTCAATGAAATGTACAGCAGTATGAATAGCGGAATTAATTCTTAGCATGGATTCTTGCAACTTATTTATTCAAATCATTTTGAGGGGGTAGCAAGAATGAAGGTGCGGAAAATTTCTAATCATATTACGAAGCTTGAGGTAGGGATAGGCCTTAAATTTAGCGCATGGCTTGTACAAGGTGAAGACGGTGTGACCATTATTGATACAGGTCTGCCATTTATGGGAAAGGCCATTTTGCGAGAAGCGAAGAAGCTTGGAAAGGTAACGGCTGTCTTACTGACACATGGGCATGGCGATCATGTTGGGGGCTTGTCTTACATTGCTAAGGAGGCACGCATTCCTGTATATGCACACAAGGTGGAGCTTAAATATATTGAGGGGAAGGAACCATTTCCTGGCAAAAAAAAGCCGGAGCATCTGGTTGAGGTTGGTCTCGTAAAGCCGCTTCCAACTGACGAGAACCATCAGTTAGTGCCGATACAAGGACTTATTCCGTATCATACACCAGGACATTCTCCTGGACATGTGGTCTATTATCACCCCGAAGATTCCGTATTAATTAGCGGGGATTTGTTCACCTCCAAGCGAGGGAAGCTGCAGAAGCCTTTAAAGATGTTTACACCCAATATGAGCGAAGCGATTGCTAGCGGCGCAATTGTTAGAGAACTAAAGCCAAGTCTTGTCAGCATTACACACAGCAAGGATGTTTACCATGCCTTTGACCATATTGATCAGTATTTACAGCAGAGCTAGTATAAAGCTTAGCTTTATCTCTATTGAGGCCACTCAACAAGTTCATATCTTATAATAGAGTAGGCCCATGCGAAATTGCATGGGCCTCTCACAGTCGTTTCGAATTACTTCTCACTAAAAATTTTACAAGATATCAATAAATTCTCTATATTTTCTCCTGGTTGTTCTTTTTATAATCAAAACACGGTAAACGTTTTCAGAGCGTTTGACCTACACGACTGAGGGGGTTTCATGAATGAGAATGAGGAAGAGTGGGGTTATAATATTATTGTTTGCGTTGATTCTAACCATGCTCTCTGCATGCGGTGGAAGTAAGAAGAATGAAGAGACGAGCTCGCCATCAAAGAGCAATGAACAAGAGGGCCAGAAGAAAGAAGCCATTAAAGCAGATTTTTTCTATGACAATCCAGCTTGGACAGACTACTTGAAGGAAATCAATCCGATTCTATTAAAGAATAGCAATACGGAATTGAAGGCTGTGCCTTATAATGAGCCTACTTCTTTTCAAACGGCTGTACGTGTCGGTTTTACAACCGATAATGCGGCCGATATCTTTAAATGGTGGAATGGCTACCAGATGAAGGATCTTGTCGATGCAGGACATCTTGCGGATATGACGGATGAATGGAAGGCAATGATCGCTGACGGAGTGGATCCAGCGATGGCCGATACCTTAACCTTCGATGGAAAAATTTACGGAATCCCGGCTGGTGTTCACTACTGGGTTATGTTCTACAATAAGAAGGTATTCGAGAAATATAGCTTGCAGCCACCGACAACCTGGGATGAGTTCTTGAGCATTAACGAAACGTTGAAGACGAATGGTGTGACTCCAATTGGCACAACGACAATTGATGTATGGAATGGTTTTCTCTGGTTCGAGGAATTCATGGTCCGTAGCTATCCAGATGTCTATGCTAAACTAGTCGTTGGAGAGGCGAAATATACAGATCCTGAAGTTGTTGAAGCGATGACGACTTGGGAATCGTTCTACAATAAAGGATATTTCGCTAAGCCTCTAGATTTCCAGAATGAAATTGCACCAGCCTTTGCCAAAGAGCAATTTGCGATGTTTATGATGGGAAGCTGGTACTCGGACTACTTCAAAGGAGCAGGAATGGAGCCAGGGACAGATTTTGGTTCGTTCATACTGCCAGCGATCAATCCTGCTGCGGGCAATGTCGTCATCTCAGAGGTTACTCCGTTCCTGGTTTCAGAGAAATCTAAGCATAAAGAAGACGCTATTAAAGCCGTGGTAGCCTTGACTAAGAAAGAAGCAAATGAAAAGGTGCTTTCGCTCTATGGTGGAGTGCCGATTCGTAAGGATATTGAATCCAAGGATCCGATTATTAATGGCTTGGTAAACGAAATTACAGCGGGACAATACAAGACGATTACTCGTTTCTGGGAGGCAACTCCATCTGAGCTTTCCGAATATGCATCCAGTGAATTTATTCGCTTCATGCACAATCCGGACCAGTTGAATCTTGTACTTGAGAACATACAGAAGAAGGCCGACCAATATTGGGCCGAGCATAAATAGTAGGTGGCAGCAGGGGACCCGTATATAGGGGTTCCCTGATTGTGTTTATTTTGGAGGGGTATACAACATGTCTATCACATTTCCCAACCGATTGGTTGGTATCCTTGTCATTACGGTGCTCATCCCAACCTTGCTGATCAATCTCTTTACTTTTACCTATATAAAGAAGGAGATGCAATCAGATGCTGCATCGTGGCTTCAAGGGATGACAAGAAATACGGGGGAGACGATGGATAGCTACATTCAATTATTGAATGGAATCACCAGAAACCCTGCTTTCGATTACACGTTAAATAATATTTTGGAAAGACACTTGAATAATCAGGAAGGTCAATTAGGCTATTCTTTCGAGGAGACGGCTCAAATTAATGGATCGCTAACGATGATGCGTGAAACAGATCGCAATAAAATCGTGTCTATTGAAATCTATGACCGTAACGGGAATCGGTTTCTCTTGGGTAATAGAAGTGGTGGAACCAATTCGGATTGGATAGAAAAAACCAAAGAGCTTGAAGGAGCTACTTATTTGCTACCACCTTTCCAAGGTGAAGACGGTAGGCCAGTGTCTGCCATTTCAAGAATGCTATACAATCCTCAAACCTTTCATGAGGTGGGCATGATTCGTATGTTCTATAGGTTAGACTTTAGTCTGGAACCAGATAGCGACTTGCTAAGCCGTGGCGGGAACCTCTATTTAGTGGATGATCAAGGGCAGGTTATTTTCGATCTACAGCAAAAGTGCTTAGGTTGGAAATTATCCTCTTGTGTCGGATCGGACCATTTCCAGAGCAGCTATGTATCGGCGATTACGAAATGGACCTTAGTGACTGCCATGCCGAAAGATCAGCTTTTCATCAAGGTTAATCAGACCCAAAAGGTTATTCTGGTCATTAACTTATTTTTCTTTATTATCGCCTTGTTCATTATTGTAAGTGTCAGTTATCGGATGTCTTCACCTATCAAACGGTTAAGCAGGTTAATGCTCACCGCGCCGAAGCACCATTTTAACATCGATATACCAGATACGAAAAGAACAGATGAGATCGGTATTATGACGACAAGTCTTCAATATATGGTTGACCATATTCATGAGTTAATTGCGGAAGTTATGTCTATCGAGCAAAGACGCAAGACATCTGAGATTGCCTCTTTACAAGCGCAGATTAACCCTCATTTTCTGTACAACACATTAAGTATGATTGTGATGCAAGCGGAGATAGACGGCAATTATAATATCTCTACGATGGGCTCCAAATTAGGAAGACTGCTCCGTTATTCCATTGGTAAAGAAAAGGAATGGGTAAATGTACAGAAAGAGTGTGAACATATTGGACTTTATATGGAGGTTATGAAATTCCGATATCCTAAGCTGGTCTTAGAATTGCAGATAGATGATAAGGTTCTAAATTGGCGAATGATCAAGTTATTGCTACAGCCGATTGTTGAGAATGCCATCATTCATGGGATCGTTCCCAATGGACAAGAAGGCACCATTCGGATTGAAATGAAGGAGCTGCATATTAACGGAGATGAGAGGCTTCTTATACGAATTCAGGATAATGGAATCGGTATGGAAGTTGATCAGCTTCAGGATATTAAAGATTCGTTAATAGGTATGGGAGGGCTAACGAAGGAAAGCATTGGCATACGAAATGTTTATGAAAGAATACACCTAGCTTATACGAAAGGAAGAGTTCATTTTGACATCGAGAGTAGTATCGGACAAGGAACTATCTACACCATCGAGCTTCCTAAGGTGGCAGATGAAGTTATTGATCGTAGATGATGAAGAGCTACTGCGCACAGGCTTATGCAAAATGATAGAGCGAATGGAGCTTCCTATCACCGTAGTAGGCGCGGCTTGCGACGGTGTTGAGGGCTTGAAAATGATGGAGATAGATGAGCCTAATGTTGTTTTAACCGACATTCGCATGCCGAACATCGATGGCTTGGCGCTTATCAGAAAACTCTCAGAGCAGTACCCTAGGGTACGCACCATTATTCTTAGCGGGTATGATGATTTCGATTATGCCAAGCAAGCGATTAAGCTAGGATGCAAGGATTATCTAGTTAAACCGCCAGACTTTGCAGAGCTTAGCGAGCTGCTTAGCGCGATATACCAGGAATTCTCTCAGGAGCGTGAGGAGCTCATCCAGTTGAGCCAGAAAAACGAGCTCCTAGTCCGCAATCAATTGTTACTGCAAACCGATTATCTTCGAAAGCTAATTTCAGGTAAACCCAATGCTTCAATCAGTGAGATAAAGGAACAGGCAGAGAGGCTAAACATTAGTTTCCTATCAGATGCTTATAGACTTGCGATACTTAATTTCGAAAATCGCCATGAATTACTCCAGAAGTACACACCTAAGGAGATTGGCTTATTACAATACGCTTGTTGGAATATTACGTCGGAGATTACACAGGGAGCACCATGCTTCTATGATGAGCTGGAACAGTTAATCATTATGCTACCGGAGAGTTATTCCTACGAGGAAAGCTGTGAGAAGCTACAGGAAATACGCAAGAGTATTACCCATTATCTAGGTTTGTCTGTTACCGCTGTGCTCTCAAATTTCTACTCCCTTCAATTAATGAATGAAGGATACTCCGAAGCTAAACGGCTACTAACCTTACGTCTCTTACGCGAGAAGAGCGTCCTGATTACTGTAAGGGAAGCGCGCGCCCACATTAATGAAGATATTCAGCCACTTATGCAGCCACTTAGAGAGCTGCAGCTGCTTGACACATACAGCGATATCGAGCGCCAATTGAAGCAATGGGTAATAGCTGTGAAAGGTTCAGCGTATACGCCTGCAGCCTTGGAAAGGCTTAAGCAAGAGCTCCGGATAGCGTTAATTGTGCTAGTTCGTAAATTATCTATACAAGAGGATAATTTGGGAGATCATGAAACTATTAAATGGCTTGAGCAAATGGATATGGCCGATTCCTTTACGGATTGCATCAAGCCTGTTCTTCAGGTAATCAATCAAGCAAATAAACAACAAGAGACTCATAGCCCCTACCAGAGTCAGTCGGTGGATAAAGCCATCGCCTTTATCCGCGCTAACTATAACCAAGATATCAATCTGACTATGATATCAGAGCACGTGAATAAGAACCCAGCCTACTTCAGCGTCATGTTTAAGAAGAAGACAGGTTTAGGCGTGATCGAATATCTTACGGATTTCCGGATGGAGTTAGCCAAGAAGCTACTTGTGGAAACACAGATGAAAACCTATCAGATTGCTGAATCTACGGGATACAATGATCCTGCCTATTTCTCGAACACCTTCAAACGCCACAGTGGCACAACTCCACAAGAATATCGAAATTCAGCGACTATAGATTCTACAAGAAATCCATAGATCGTCTATTATCCCCCTTTCCTTTTGTATTTAGAATGATAGTACGGTTGTCAGGATAAATACAGGAGGAAAGTGGATGAAGTACTTAAAGAAACACGGCGTTGCATTGTGTTATACGTTGCCCGCTGCGATTATTATTACCGCGTTTTTTATAACCTCGATTTTGTATACCTTCTATGTCAGCTTCACTAACGATAATGGGCTGGGTGCTCCCAAATGGGTAGGGTTTGAGAATTACGTTAACATATTTCGAGACTTAACGTATATTACCTCGCTGAAAAATACCTTCATATGGGTTGTTGCAACATTGGTATTTCCGGTAGGGCTTGGATTGCTGTTTAGTGTCCTGCTGCAGAATATCAAGGGTCAGCGTTTTTTTAAGAATATTTTTTATCTTCCTTACGCCATGTCCCTTACTGTTGTGGGAGTCATTTGGGTTTTTCTGTTCTCGCAAACTGGAATTAATTTTTTGTTGAATAAAATAGGCATGGAGTGGCTTGCGATGGAATGGTTGAGCACTCCTCCTTACAATACGTATGCTATGATCGTCGCTTCGGTCTGGCAAGGAACCGGAACGAATATGCTGTTATTCCTCATTGGATTGGGCGCCCTGCCTAAAGATCCCTTCGAGGCAGCTTCCATCGATGGTGCCAGCCGGCTGCGCACTTTCTGGAGCATCACGCTCCCTTTGCTGAATCCGATAACAATAGTCGTTATGGGGATGGCCTTAGTAAACAGCTTCAAAATATTCGATCTTATCTGGGTCATGACTATGGGGGGGCCATATCGTTCATCTGAGACGCTTGCAGTCACGATGTACAGAGAATCCTTCGTGCTGTTTCACTTTGGACAAGGCGCGGCAATCTCCATTGTGCTGACTATCGCATCTATTGCCGTATCTTGGTTCTATCTCAGGAAAACGATAGTAAAGGAGGCTTAACATGAATAGGCTCGCTAGAATCTCCTCGTACAGCTTAATTATCGTGCTTGCGGTTGTATGGGTGCTTCCAATTGGACTAGTGCTCATGAACGCAACTAAATCGTTCCAAGACTACACGCATGGAAATATGTGGACATGGCCTCAATCGTTCCATCTGTTCGCGAACATGAAAGAAGCCCTGAACATGGGGAATCTGGGTCGTGGAATGCTGAACAGCTTTTTGTACAGCTTCTTAGGTGCAATTCTAAGTATATTCATTGCAGCGTTAGCCGCATTTGGAATTGTTATATTGCGCCTAAAAGGTGGGTTTTATTGGTTCCTGCTCATTTACAGCGGTACAATATTTCCTTTCCAAATGTACCTGGTTCCCTTGTTTAAGGGTTATCAGAAGCTAGGGATCTACGATACCTTCTGGGGCATGCTTCTGTTCTATATAGCAATTGCGATCCCTTTCTGTCTATTTTTGCTCCGCAATTATATGACAACGATCCCTTATGAATTTATTGAGGCGGCACAAATAGATGGATTTAGAAGCTTCGGTATATTTTCCAGAATTATATGCCCTCTCCTTATCCCGCCGATCTCTGTGCTCATTCTGTTTCAATTCACGTGGATTTGGAACGATCTCATATTCGGAATGACCTTAAGCCGCTCAGAAACCGTTCGTCCTGTTATGGCTGGCCTATCGACCATGCAAGGGATGTTCTTCCGCTCTGGTATCACTACATTGATGGCGGGAATCGTTCTAACGTCTATACCGACCTTAATCTTATTCTTTGCTCTGCAACGTAACTTTATTAAAGGAATGCTACTAACTGTTAAATCATAGAGGAGTGAATCTCGGATGTTGAATTACGATAAAGAGCCGTTTACGAGAATTAAAGATTGGAATGAGCAAGCATGGAGAGGTTATGAGGCTATTGCCAAAGAGATTTTCAGAAGTGTGAATGGACAATTGAAAAGCATAATAACGATTGAATGTTATCCTGCTGTTCGAGTGCAGGAAATTGTTAAGGGCTTGCTGGTTAACCTTCAAGAACCGAATGTGAAGGTTATTGAATCAGAAATCGCAGCTAAATCTATTAACGAAGTAGAAACGATGATTAGTCGCTTCCTTACAGATGACCGGGTATTCGGGTACATGGCTCCCTTTGGAATTGAGGAGTTCTATGATAAAGACAAGCTGGAACAGCTTCGTGCTGAAGTTAATGCCGTATCGAAAGGTATCGTAATCGTTATCGGGACAGGAGCCTCCTTAATTGCCAAAGGCGATTGCACCATCTATGCAGACTTGGCTCGTTGGGAAATTCAACAGCGATACCGTAGCCGTGAGTTTGGCAATTGGCTAGTCGATAATCAAGACGAGGAAATTCTTCGTAAATATAAAAGAGGATTTTTTATCGAATGGCGTGCCGCTGATCGGCTCAAACGTTCGTTACTGCCAGAGTCTCATTACTATCTGGATACCAACCAGAAGGATGATCCGAAGCTTGTTAGCAAGGAAGCGCTGTTCGATAGCTTTAAGCAAATGATAAGCCAGCCTTTCCGCCTCGTGCCTTATTTTGACCCTGGTGTGTGGGGAGGAAATTGGCTACAGGAGCATATCGGCTTAGAGGAACAAACGAACCCGTATGCGTGGGGCTTTGACGGCGTACCGGAAGAGAATAGCGTTTACATGCTGTTCGGTGATATTCGTCTTGAAGTCCCTTCAATCAATTTAGTTTTCTTCGAACCGACTGCTTTGTTGGGGGAGCGAGTCTATGCAAGGTTCGGTGCGGAGTTTCCGATTCGCTTCGATTTCCTGGATACGATGGGCGGAGGGAATCTCAGCCTACAGGTTCATCCACTTACCGACTATATTCGACAGACATTCGGGATGAACTACACGCAAGACGAGAGCTATTATATGTTGGATACCGGGCCGGGGGCAAATGTATACCTAGGATTGAAGGAAGGTATCAATCCGCAGGAGATGCTAGCAGATTTAGAACGGGCCCAAGCCGGAGAAGCCTCGTTTCCTGCTGAGCAATATGTAAATGTGTTCCCGGCTAAGAAGCACGATCACTTCTCGATTCCCGCAGGAACAGTCCATTGCTCGAGTACGAATGGGATGGTACTGGAGATTAGCGCGACTCCATATATCTTTACCTTCAAACTATGGGATTGGGACCAGGTTGGATTAGATGGCAAACCTAGACCGATCCACCTTGAGCATGGTGCCCGTAATATCAAGTGGGATCGATCGACGGAATGGGTGGAGAAGGAATTGATTAATCCCATCGTACTGATTGCGCAGGGGGACAACTGGTCGGAGGAGAGGACGGGCTTGCACGAGACTCAATTTATTGAGACGCGTAGACATTGGTTTAAGGGAAACACACCTCACCACACGAACGGCGGAGTACAAATTCTGAATTTGGTCGAAGGCGAAGAAGTGATCGTTGAAAGTCCGACGAGTGCTTTCGCACCGTTCGTTGTCCATTATGCAGAAACCTTCATTGTACCGGCAGCAGTAGGGGCTTATACGATTCGTCCTAGTGAAAGAAGTATTGAAGGAAATCATGGCACAATCAAGGCTTTTGTACGACAGGGGTAAGGTGGCTGAGAAGATGATCATCACCATTGATTTCGGGGGAACGAATATAAAAATTGGTCTTGTGGACCAAGGAAAGATCGTGGGACGTTCGAATCTCCCCTCGTATTCTGATAAGGGTATGATCGTCCGATTATCGGACGTAGAACAAGAAATTAAAGTGTTATTGAAGAGGCAAGGCAGCTCCATTTCCGATTGCTCGGGTCTTGGAATCGCAACGCCAGGTTTAGTTGATGTAGAGAACTGCGTCATTCTATCGATTAATGAGAAATATTCGGATGCAGTGGGCTTTAACTTTCAGGACTGGGCGAGGGAAGCCTTCTCTTTACCCATGGTGCTTGAGAATGATGCTCGTGCTGCATTACTTGGAGAAATCGCGTATGGCGTGGCAGAAGGTGAGAAGGATGCTGTCCTCTTAACTTTCGGAACTGGAATTGGAACTGCCGTGATCATGAACGGACAAGTGGTGAGAGGTAAACACTCTCAGGCGGGGATATTAGGCGGGCATTTCACAACAGATGTATATGGGAATGAATGTAATTGTGGCAACCTAGGATGCTTGGAAGCACAAGCTGGCCATTGGGCATTGTCTTATTCTGTTAAGCAACATCCGACCTATTTTAACAGTGTATTGTCTAAGTGTTCAAGTCTGGGATACAGTGATATTATAGAGGCTGCTCAGCAAGGTGATCAGGTAGGGGTCGACGTATTGGAAGGCTTACTGAACCATTGGAGCGCGGGTATCGTAAATATGATTCATGCCTATGATCCCGAGACTGTTATCTTAAGTGGTGGATTAATGAAAGCGAGCGACTTCATTGTTCCGATTTTACGTGAAAGAGTTAGACAGAGAAGCTGGACGCCTTGGGGCGATGTAAAAATGGTCGTTGCCAATGACCCTGATGTTTCGGTTTTGTTGGGATTAGCTTCGCTGGTTTGCGAGGAATGACATAGGATTGAGGTCAGCCAGAAACTTCTGGTTGGCCTCTTTTTTGGTGTGCCACGCATGGCGATTAACTAGGTGGTGAAAGTCCGCTATAGGGGGTTGTAGTTACCAACCGCTAGCCTCGAGCTGAAGTATAAGCAATTGGAGGCAAACTCTTAATCCGCTCTTAAACTAGGCAGGCTATTATGTTATTATTTCCGCTGGATTCTATGCGAATGAGGCGGGACGGAGTAAACTTAGGGAAATGATTGCGTTGTCGGCAGTGTCGGAAGGGGGAAGCGGGATAGACATGAGTAGACCAAGGTTTTTACAAGCAGCGTGGATTGTAATTGTTATAATAGCTATTAGCTCAGTCTTGATCGCAGTTCCGGCGTATGCAGGCACATCCGAGAGCAAACCCGCCGTGACAAGAATAATATGGGACTCTTATTATTACGGAGGCGTACCGGAAGGGCAGGTGCCTGGTCAATGGCAGCCGTTCGCATCGATAGATTCCGATCGTGAGGGCGCGAAAGCGGGCGAGGAACTGTGGCTGAGAGCGAAATTGCCTTACCAAAATAACTCTACTAACCAGCTAATGGTTTATTCATACGTAGTTAAACCCTATGAGATATCCTTGTTGGTGGATGGCAAACCGGTCTTTGCATCGGACAAGCTTCTGCCTCCGGGCTTTATTTCGTGGAAAATCGTCGCCTACGAGGCCGGAGCAAGCGATCAGGTGCTGCTTGCGCGCCTTTCTCCGCATCACAACTTGGAGAAAGGCTTTGAGGTATGGTTAGGAGGTACATCCGACCTAGCGCTTAAGCTGATGCGGACGGAGGCGCCGATGTGGGCCGGGGCTATCGTGCTAGCATTGTTGTGCGCGATTTCGTTTGTTTTATATTTATTGTATCGCAGCCAGGTGCTGTTTATTTATTTTGCCGTATTTTTCGCCAGCATTGCTATCGACTTAACCGTTCTGTGGGGGGGATGGCAATATGCCATCCGCCCGGAGTCGCTCATGACTTGGGGATCCGTCATCCACTTGAATTGGTATATCGGTCATGCCAGCGGCATTCTGGTCACTCATGCGATTGTCGGCACAAAAGGAAGTAAGTGGATACGGAATTTAGGTTACGCGGTTATGTTTTACGGGATTGTTGCCTTAGCTGGATGGTTATTATTCGGGGAACGAGTGCAGCTGCTGTTCTATCAGCTATTCTACGAATATATTTCGCCGGGTCTTTTGCTCGTTCTGATCGTTGTGCTGTTCCGTGCTCTTAAGCGGCGAAGGGATGCGGAAATAAAAGTATTCGCGATCGGCAACGTGCTATTCGTGGGAGGGCTTGCTTTCGGTCGAGCGGTGAGCGGGCAATTCGGACTTTTCCCTTCGACGCAAACACTGTTGACATCGCAGCACGCGCTTGCCCAAATTAGTTGGACCTTTATCGGCTTCGGCGGAGCACTGTGCTGTCTCGGTATTATTATCATCATGCGCCTGCTGCGCATGACACGGCTTCATTCCACGAACATGGCACTCCAGAAAGTGAACGGTGAGCTGCAGAATGCCAATGAGAAATTATCACGCATCGACGATATTCGCAGCAATATGTACTCCGAGGTAAGCCATGAATTAAATACGCCGATAACGGCGATCAAAGGTTATGTCCAGCTTATGTTAAACGGCACGATACCACCCGGTGAAACTCGTTACCTACAAGTGATTCATGATAAAACGTTAGTCATGGAGCGAATGGTTGACGATATGCTGGAAATTGCCAGGCTGGAAAATAAGCATATTAAATTCGATTACGAGCTGCTTCCCTTTTCGGAGTTCTTTGAGCACCTGTGCAGCAAGGTGCAATTGGATATGCTGGAACAAGGCTTTGTTTTCATATGGACGCCTCTTCAGGATGAGTCTGAGCGATCGGGACGAAGCGCGGCAATATATGCCGATCCGATGCGCGTGGAGCAAGTCGTAGTAAATATGTTGTCGAACGCTCGTAAATTTACGCCCGCGGGCGGCGTTATCCAAGTTGAAGCAAAGATTGATGAGTCGGAAGCTATGAAAGAGAAAGTAATCATTCGGATCAGCGACAGTGGCCACGGAATCATCAAGGAGGAGCAAGAGCATATTTTTGAGAGATACTATCGGGGACAGGCGGCCAAGACAAGTGAGGTTACAGGAACCGGGCTTGGACTGACGATTTGTAGGGAGATCATGAGCGCGCACCTTGGAGAGATCGGACTTGAAAGCTCATCCGACTTCGGGAGCACTTTCTACATCTGCTTTCCGTTGCGATTTGTTGATTTGCGGGAGCAGGAAGAAGCGGGGGAAAAGTAGGAGACGGAGTAATGGCCAGTCTCTTTTTTTTGCGCCAGCTTGTATGATGAAGGTATAAATGACTTGGATTCTCTTAATCTACTCTTAAACTGGCTCCACTACGCTATACAAAGTGTCCGTGTCATATCTGAACGTATTTCAAACGATTTTATCGAATATAAACGGAATGAATAGGGAGAGGAAGGTACTGAATATGTCGGACACGCACATTATGATTGTTGAAGATGAACGCGATATTCGTGAATTGCTACGGTTATGCGTGGAGAGCTGCGGGTATCGCGTGACGACCGCCGGAAGCGTTAGAGAAGCACGCGCGCTGCTTGATCAAGAAATTCCGAATTTGGCTTTGCTGGATATTAATCTTCCCGATGGGGACGGGATGGGACTGTGCGCCGAAATCCGCAGTCGCTCGGATATTCCGGTTATTCTGGTTACCTGCCGCAAGGAAGGCGGCGATATCGTAGCCGGTCTAGAAGGAGGGGCGAACGATTATATCGTAAAGCCCTTTGACGTCGAGGTCGTGAAGGCACGTATTCGGACGCAGCTGCGCAGTTATGCCTATTGGAAACAATCGAATGACAAGAACGGATTGCGCAACCATGATTTGGAGATCGATTTGCAGGGCTGCGACGTTAAGATTGGAGGAAAGACGATCGGATTATCCGCCAAAGAACGTCAGCTGCTTCTCTTTCTAGCGAATCATCCTAATCAGGTATTCAGCGCAAGCTTGCTGTACGACCGCATCTGGGGGCTGGACGGGACGGGCGAGGAGAATACCGTGAGCGTTCATATCCGTTATTTGCGCAAAAAATTGGAGAGTAACCCTTCCGAGCCTAAGTATATTCAAACGGTTCGCGGCTTCGGTTACAAGTTCTGCTGGACGGAAGATTGAGCACACTGGAGGATACGAAGTGAAAAAGCTTACCTATATTCTACTATTTCTGCTATTTGCCGAGCAGTTGACGGGCTATAGGATCGCTAACGCGGATAGCGCGCAGGCACCATTAACGGTGCGGTCTGTTGCTGCGGGCAATTATGTAATGCTAGCCCTAATGAGCAACGGGACGGTCATGTCCTGGGGGAGAAACATCGAAGGACAGTTGGGCGTAGGTGCGACGGGCAATCGCGGATACGCTTCGGTAGTCAAAGACGGGAACGGTCAACCTTTATCCGACGTTATCGCGATATCCGCGGGATCGGGTCATTCGATCGCGCTTAAAAGCGATGGGACGGTCTATTCTTGGGGCACCAACTCAGCGGGGCAGCTTGGTCGTAGCGGTACCACGAATGTAGCTATCAAGATCACAGGATTCTCCAATAAGAAAATCACACAAATATCGGCGGGCGAATCTCATGTCGTCGCGCTTGACGAAGAGGGTCATGTGTGGGCTTGGGGAAGTAATATATACGGTCAGATCGGCAATGGAACAGTGACGACTATGGTTTCGACTCCTGTTCAAGTTATGGCGTCCAGCTCCGTCGTGCTTGGCGGCATTAAAGCTGTAGCGGGAGGGCAGCTTCATTCGCTAGCAATAACCGACTCAGGCGAAGTGCTGGCCTGGGGAATGAACACCAATGGTCAATTGGGGGACGGGACGCAATCGACTAGAGCCTATCCGGTATCGGTTATTGACGGGAACGGTGACCATCTATCCGGGGTGAAGCTGTTGTCGGCGAAGGGTTATAACTCCCGTGCGCTTAAGGCGGATAACACGCTGTGGGCATGGGGAGACAACTCCAAGGGGCAGCTTGGAACAGGCGATTACTCCTTTTCAACCAAAGCCCTTCCCGTTCTTGGAGCGGACGGCCAACCTTTCGGCGATGTGAAGGATATGGCTGCAGGATTTCTACATACCGTTGCGGTAAAAAATGACGGAACGTTATGGACGTGGGGCTCCAATAATAATTCGGGTACAGCAACCTATCAATTAGGAAGAAGCTGGAGTCAAATTTCGGATCCGTTGCCCGGTCAAGTAACCGAAACCGAAAGCGGCGATCCGGTTACCGACGTGGCAGCGGTCGTTGCCGGCAACGCTCACACGAGTATAGTCAAGAGCGATGGCTCCGTCTGGAGCGTAGGTGGTAATCTTGCCAATGTATTGGGAGGCAACCGTCCCGAGACCACATTCATACAGAAGCTGGCTCAAATCACCTTGAGTACAGCTACGAGAACAAAATGGTCTGCGGAATCGGCAACCTCCGCAAGAGCTGGAGATTCTGTATCGGTTACCTTGCAGCTATTTAATAATGAAGGCAACGCTCTTAATATTGCTACCGACAATGTACAGATGACTGCGAGTCGGGGATCTGTCGGACCCGTAACCTATGCGGGTGCAGGAAAATATACCGCGCAATTCAGATCCGAATCTGTGGGGAAGAGCGATATTACTGCTACGGTTAACGGTTTGGCATTTTCTACTAAGATAAGCGTGCAGGTAGCTCCCGGAGCACCAAGCGCAAACATGTCTACCCTGATTGTAACGCCGAGCCAGGAGGTTACCGCCGATGGGGCCAGCTTCTTTAAGCTGACTTTGGAGCTCAAGGATGCATTGGGGAACGCCATGATATCGAGCGTGCCGAATGTGTCATTAGGGGCCACGCGCGGAACGGTAGGTGCAGTAACCGAGCTTGGATTCGGCCAATACGAGGCTCGATTGACTTCCACGGAAGCGGGAGCGTCCACGGTGAGCGTCTATCTCGACGATCTTTCTTTGGGACTCACCGCGGGAGTGGTTTTCCGGTCGGGCGATGCCGATGCAGGTAACTCTGAGCTGAAGGCGGATTCCGGACCGGTTCCGGCCAATGGGCAGAATACGGCGACAATTGCATTGAAGCTCCACGATTCATTCGGCAATGCCTTGACGCAAAGCGGGGGTGAAGTGGAATTCGTTACAGACTTAGGGGAAGTCGGTAGCGTGACGGAAACGACCTATGGCCGGTATTCTGCGCATATCTCGTCACATATCGCCGGCAAGGCTACAATCCGGGCCATTCGCGAGGGGACTCAGCTGGGGCAAGCGGTTGAGATCGATTTTGTTCCTTTCGTAAAGCGGATCGCTTTTGGAGCGGAAGAGTATGAGACATTGACAGGAAAGACCGTTGCGACGACGGTAACCGCTTATTACTGGAATGGGGAAACGGAGAATGTGACCTCTCAGACCACGTTTGTCGTATCCCATCCGACGATAGCCTCCGTTAACGCCAGTGGCGTCGTGACCGGATTGAGTCCGGGCAACATTACGTTGATTGCGCAGTTCAAAGGAATCGAGACGACCGTTCCCGTAGTTATCACGAGGGTTGTTCCCAACCCTGACCCCGATCCAGACCCCGGAAATTCCGGCGTGACAGATCCAGGGACAGATCCGAAACCGGGGAATCCCGGCGGGAAAGATCCAGAGACAGATCCGAAACCAGGGAATCCCGGCGGAGGTAGTCCTAATCCGTCACAGCCCGACACGGGAACGAAGCAACCTGTATCTTTTACTGATGTATCTGGTCACTGGGCTCACTCGGCCATTGTTCTAGCCGTGGATAAAGGGATCGTTGCCGGCTACCCGGATGGAACCTTCCGTCCTCAAGAGCAAGTAACTAGAGCCGAATTCGCAGTCATGCTTGCAAGAGCACTCGGGTTAAACAAAGGTAAGCCCGAGGAGCAGGTCCGACACGGCAATGAAACTTGGCCGACCTGGGCTAATGCTGCGATCGGAAAGCTGGTGGATATCGGGGTTTTCCAAGGGTACCCAGGTGGCAACTTTGATCCGAGCCGTAAAATGACCCGAGCGGAAATGACTGTTGTTATCTACCGCGCCATTAAGTTTGCGAATCCGACGTTTAAGGGCGACGGCCAGACAGCAAGTCATTCTTTCGCCGATGCCGACAGCATTCCGTTGTGGGGGAAAGAAGCGTATGAAGCGGTTATTAGCGAGCAAATCATCGTAGGCGATGCCCATAATAAGTTGCGTCCAATGGACCTCATTAATCGCGCGGAAGCAGTTACGATGTTATTACGTTTGTTACAAAAGGTATAAGGAAAGGTAGTGCTAGCCTGAATCGGCAAAAGCCTCATGCGGAAGTCCCGCTTGGGGCTTTTGCCGATCTAGAGAAGAGATACTTTCAGGGTTGCTTGTTTGCTCTTAACGGTAGCTCTTAAGTATAGTAGGAGTATGTTGATTGTTATCTAAAAATAGAAAAGGTGCAGTCCGTTAGTGGAAGCAGGTGCAAAATGATGAGCGAGGTTCCAAAGGTTCCGATACACAAGCAGATTACCGATATTTTTCGGATTCTTGCTTTTTCTTACAGGGAAATAATTATTTTCGAGCTTCTATATAAGACGCTAACGTTATTTATTTTTATTCCGGCCATTTCATCCATATTTCGTGGACTTCTTCGCTTAGGCGGGTTTGCCGGAGCTACCAATTACGAGCTGCTGCAATTTGCGATGAGTAAGTATGGCTTGTTATGCATGCTGATTCTGATTCCTATCGCCACATTACTGATTTTTTTAGAGTTTTCGGTTCTAATTATTCTCTCGTATCACGGTCAGAAAAGGCAGCGAATCGGGCTTATTCCTGCGTTTTTACAGTCACTTTCCTATCTTCCGTCTTTGTTCAAATATGGATTTCTAGGATTGGTAATCTACTTGCTGCTGTTTCTTCCGCTTGGAGCGGGGGTGGGCGCTTCGCTATTGCCTTCTTTGGAAATTCCGAACTTTATCTCGGGCGAGCTTGTAAAAACAGGCGGAGGAATACTGCTGCTGATCGGCGTGTTGGGAGTTATGTTATTTTTCAATGCTCGCTGGATCTTTTTGCTTCCTATTGTGGTGATCGAGGGGGCGGCAAGCTTTCGGAAGGCGGCGAAAAAAAGCGCTGCACTTCTTAAAAAAAGATATATCCGCATAACAGTGGTCATTGTGTCGGTAGTACTGTTGTATCTGCTCGTTGTCATGCTGCTGATGATAGTCATAATGGGAGCTGTGGGCCTTTTATACTTCCTGTGGGAGAAGCAGACGGTATTTGCTGGCGTTGTGAGGGGAGTTGCTTTGAAGAGTAGTATATTATCCCTCTATCTGGCCTCACTATTTGTTATTCCACTGTACATTACGACAATTACCCGGTTATACATGGTTAAAGCAGACCCCGATCATGCCGTGCTACATCTTCCTGAGCCGAAGAGCCGGGAGGAACGTTCCATTCAGAATCAGGGATTGCTGCAGAAGCATAAAAGAAAGCTGATTGTACTCGGCTCAGCTACTGTCTTTGCATCGGCACTTTCTCTACTGCCAGCCATTGGTGAAATTCAGATAGCGGATCATAAAGTTGAGATTATGGCTCATAGAGGATACATTTCCCAAGGACCGGAAAATACGATCGAAGCCATACAGGGTGCTATTGAGGCAAAGGCGGATTATGCAGAAATTGATGTATTGGAAACCAAAGATGGGGAACTTGCTGTCATACACGATACCAACTTAAAGCGTCTGACAGGTATCCATGCACAGGTGTATGATCTGACAATGGATGAATTACGAAAGCTGCAAGTGAAGCAGGGGAATTTCACAGGACGAATTAGTAGTCTGGCAGAAGTGATGGATAAGGCCAGAGGCAAAATAAAGCTAAACATTGAAATCAAAACACATGGCAAAGAACAAAATCTGGTGGATACATTCATCCGGATTGTGCGTGATAATCATTTTGAAAATGAATGTATTGTGCAGTCGTTAGATTATGAAATCGTGCAGCAGGTCAAAGCCGCGGCGCCTGAGCTTCAGGTGGGATATATTATTTTTGCCGGTGTTCCGGATATGGGGCGAATTCGTGCCGATTTTGTCGTTATGGAAGAATATATGGTCAAAGAATCGGTCGTTGCTTCGGCCAAACGGCATAACAAGCCTCTCTATGTCTGGACAGTAAATAACACAGAAAGCATGGGACGTTTTTTCAGCATGGGTGTCGACGGTATCATAACAGATTACCCCGAGGATGCGATTTCCGTTGATGATGAGCTTAGAAAGAGTCCACTGTTGGTGTTGACCCAGTGGTTTAATAATTTGAAATTTTGAGTGTTAGCCATAACCGGAAATAAAGCCTCATGCGGAGGTCCCGCTTGGGGCTTTTACCAATCTATAGAAGAGATTTTGGGTTAATGGAGTTAATTTATGGTGTTAAAGAGGGGAATAACATAAGGGGGAGCAGTATCTAAGACGCTAACGCTTCATTCGTAATCTTTGCAATATCGATGGGGGATCTTGAGCCTTCACTAACCAAATCGGGTAAAATATTTTCCAGAAAATACTGAACGCAATGAAGCTTGATTTTTTTTATTTTGATAAGAGCGCTTCGATACATCACGACGAATTCTTTCTCCGTATTCCCGCTTTGTAGCTCTGCAAAGGCCTCATAGATTTGATCCATTTTATCAGCAACCTCTAATATTTGCCCTTCAACGGAATCGTCTTTGCCTTCGCGTAGCTGCCTGCGGAATGTAGGTTTGAGATCCTCTGGGATATGCTCGTCAATGAAATGAGTGATCATTCCTTCTTCTACTTTTTGCAGCATGGCCCGCAGCTCTAGTGAATAATGCTTCACAGGTGTTTTAATATCTCCGATAAAAATTTCACCGTAATCGTGACTGCTTGTTATTTCGTATAGCTTTTTCCAGTCCACAGTGACTCCATTGCTTTCTTCAATATCCGCCAATGTTTTGGCATATTGAACAACCTTCCAAGAATGAGCGGATACACTATGTTCCTGGAACTTGAATTTACCTGGGCAACGAATAATTCGTTCTAAATCGGTCAGCGATTGGAAGTACGTATGAATACCCATATTTTCAGTTCCTTTCTCAGATGAATGTATGGTAAGTTGCTTTACGTTCAGTATACAATCTATTTGTTATTGGATTATTAACTCCATAAGGAAGTTACTGGGGAGGCCAACAACGCCATTAAATAGTGGGGAGTAAGTATAGAGTTGAAAAGAGAAAAGGAGGAGAAGTTATGCGGGTTATTGCGGCACCTGATTCATTTAAAGGCTCGGCATCAGCGGATGAGCTATGCGCTAGCATTTCACGGGGGGTGAAGCGGGTATACCCTGATGCTATCGTGTCTATGCATCCGCTGGCAGATGGAGGGGAAGGAACGGCAGAACTATTAGTTCGCTCTACGTTCGGAACCTGGAGGGAAGTTACGGTTTCGGATCCGCTAGGCAGACCGGTTCAAGCTGCTTACGGTGTGCTTGGTGATGGCAAGACGGCTGTTATCGAGATGGCGAGAGCGAGTGGACTTCCTCTGCTGAAGGACGAGGAGCGGAATCCACTGGTTGCCTCAAGTCGGGGAACAGGTGAGCTTATTCGCAATGCGTTAGACATGGGATTCAGGAGCTTTATCATCGGTCTTGGTGGAAGTGCCACGAATGATGGGGGCATGGGGCTACTTCGTGCGCTTGGAATGGAATTTTACGGGGCGGATGGAGAACGATTAGCGGAAGGTGGAGGCTCGCTTAGGGAGTTAGTCCAATTCGATGAGTCAGGCTTGGATACACGACTTACGGAATGCAGCTTTAGGACAGCGGGAGATGTCACGAATCCGCTAGTTGGTCCCAATGGTGCTTCCGCAGTATTTGGTCCACAGAAGGGTGCTGATGCAATAGCAGTTGCCCGCCTTGATGAAGGTTTGAATAAACTTGCAGATCTGATTTTTGCGCAGAAAGGGCTGGAAGTAAGGGAGATGGAAGGCGGAGGGGCTGCTGGTGGAATAGCGGCTTCATTAGCGGTATTCCTGCATTCCGAAATTCATCCGGGAATCGATCTTATTTTACAAGCGACTGGGTTTGAGGCTGCCTTGGAAAATGCCGATTTTGTCGTGACAGGAGAAGGCAGACTGGATGAGCAGACCTTATCAGGTAAAACGATAGCTGGTGTCTGCCGATACGCCCGAAAGTATGGAGTACCTGTACTGGGGATTTGTGGAGGCAAGGAACTAACGGCGAATGAGCTTGATGAACTGGGTCTTACAGCTGCATTCTCAGCAGTTCAGGGACCATGCTCCCTACAGGAAGCAATCCCTCGAACAACCGAATGGGTTGAAGAAACGACGCTGCAGCTATTTCGCTTAGTTCGAGCGACTGGTTTCACGTCTCGTCACTAACAGTTGGGCGCAACTTGAGGAGATAGTGCACCGTGGATGACACGGTAACAAACTGCAAAACCTACAGCCTACTGGCTGTGGGTTTTGCACGATCCCACAGCCGCACACCTTACTAGCAAACTCCCGCTTCACCCCCGCCCCCGCTCTAGTCAGCAAAAAGTAACAATAGAGAACTCACCGTTCACTAACACCCCCGCCAGCCTGCAAAAAGTAACAATAGAGAACTCACCGTTCACTAACGCCCTCGCCAGTCAGCAAAAAGCAGCAATAGAGAACCCACCGTTCACTAAGTCCGCCTACAGCCTGAAAAAAGTAACAATAGAGAACTCAGCGTTCACTAACACCCCTGCGACCCTGAAAAAAGTAACAATAGATAGAGAACCCACCGTTCACTAACACCCTCGTCAGCCCGCAAAAAGCAACAATAGAGAACCCACCGTTCACTAACACCCTCGTCAGCCCGCAAAAAGCAACAATAGAGAACCCACCGTTCACTAACACCCTCGTCAGCCCGCAAAAAGCAACAATAGAGAACCCACCGTTCACTAACGCCTCCGCCGGCCCGGCAAAAGCAACAATAGAGAACCCACCGTTCACTAACACCCCCGCCAGCTCGCAAAAAGCAACAATAGAGAACTCAGCGTTCACTAACACCCCTGCGACCCTGTAAAAAGTAACAATAGAGAACTCAGCGTTCACTAACGCCCCCGCGATCCCGCAAAAAGAAACAATAGAGAACTTACCGTTCACTAACTCCGCCTACAGCCCGCAAAAAGTAACCCCCCGTTCACTACCGCCCCCGTCAGCCGACAAACTGCACCAATAGAAGCGAGCCTCCATCCCGATTCACTCCACTACTCCATAACGCGCAAGCGCCTTAGAAGCGGACTCTTTCATCCGACGTATGAGTTTATCGCCCTCTACAATTCGTACCCGCATTCCTAGAAAACGAACTTTAGATAACAGGAATTCACTTTCATCTGCTAGGAATGTAACACGAAGCCGATAGGTATTCGAATCTTCCTCGTAGTTAACTGTTTTCTCGAAGCAAGAGAAAGCATACAAAATACGAGACAGCTCCTGATTGTATGTTTGAACAATCTCAATGACAGCTTGCTCCTGGCGACTGTCAAGCAGATCGGCAAGCTTTACTTTCAGCATTCGGGCATGAGCATCAGGTAGCGCCACTTCTTCAATGGAGACGATGTTGAGAAGCTTCGATGACATTAGCGTGTGATGTCGGGTGTTGTACCAGATTAAGTACCATTCTCGCTTTATCATGGAGTACTCCAGCTTATAGGGAAACCCAGACTGATCCGTTTTTACACCACCATGTTTAATTCGGTAGGAGATCCGTATACCTCCACTACGTATCATAATCCGGCGCAGAGTACGCAGAAGAGGATGATAGACTTGCTTCTCACGGCTTCTTGCCTTTTCAATGATGACTTCTTTAATATCAGTAGATGTTTCAGCCTCCAGCATCAGCTTTAGCTTTTCTAATGTCCCAGTTGTAAAGGCGTCGGAGGATGCCGGGTGCTCTAATAATGTTTTCAACCAACCCCGCTCCTGAGAGGTTAATGCTAGGGAACCTGCTTCGTCTAGGCGAGTGATGACCTGATAATTAAAAATTTTCTCAAACAGGTTCATAATAAGCTTGTATCTCCTTCCATTCCGCGATGAACTCCCGCCTTAACGAAGCTGGCTCCAGTACCTCACAGCTAGAACCGAAGCTGCGAAGCCACGGCTTAATCTCGAATAATCCATTAACTATAATTTCATAGAGAAAAGTAGAATCAGACTCTTCTGTAATCGTGCCCCACTGTCCTTGAGAAAGCACCCGTTCCTTAACAAAGTTGGGCCCAAAGCTATCGGGATTGTGGAATCGAGCAATGACCTTCATCGAACGGCCTGTATCGGTCACCCAGCTATATCTCAGTTGTTCCTCTAAGTTAGTAAGCTTATGTGCAAATTCCGCTTCCTCGACGGTATCCTCTTGCTCGATTTGTGTTAATCCTTCCATCCTGAACTTCATAATTCCTTGCCGAGAATTGTGAGCAACGAGGTACCACCGTCCGTATTGATGGTCGTATATGACACGAAGGGGAATGACGATTACTGCAACACCCTCCGTTTCGCGTTCGAAGAGTGGATTCGTATTTTTGGAGGCATAACTCTTCGTTCTTTTTGGCGATAGATAAAGAAAACTCAGCTTTTTTCTCTGCTGAATAGCTAGAAAAACAGTATATAAATGCGCTTCATCCAAAATGCGAGAATGATAGTGATACTTATAGAGGTAGGGCTCCACTACAGTCACATCCAAGCCCCTCTGCCGGAGTGCCTTTTTCAAATTATCACGCAGCAAGTATCCTTGAACGGATGGAACCTGCGTATTAGCCATAATATCAACAAAGTCATAGAGGTCGATAAGCTCATCATCGGATAATCGGGTCACTAAGTCATTTGCAGCTTTGTAGCCATAGGGACGACTACCCTTAGATTTTAAGATGACACCAATCTCTTCTAAATATTTAAGATCACCACGAATTGTTTTTTCATCAGGGAGAGAAAAAGTATCAGGCATATTTTCACTGCAGGCGTCCATCACCTCTAAGGTCGTCAGGGACTTGTGCTGCAGCGCCGTCAATATTAAGGATAACCGAATGCTTTCTGATTCCTTTAGGGATTTGGCACGAAAAAGAAAGAGGAGTAGCGGATCGGCAGACTCGTAGTAATTGTATCGCAGGCCCTCCGATAGCTCTTTTCCTTGATCCTGTGGGAGACGCTGATAAACAGTGTTCATAATTTCCTTGAGATTACGTAATGTCTTATCAAACGTATGTACGGATATACCGAGGCGTTCTGCGAACTGCTGTCGGCTGTAAGCACCGCCGGCGAGCGATAGCATGCGGAGGAATTGAATTTCTTTATCAAAGCTTTCCTTTGCCATTTGTGTTCCCCCAACTCTTTGCCGAACATGTCATTAAGACTATTGTAACAATGATGAATGTTGGGGGAAATGGAAATATTTCGAGAGAAATATAATCAGGCTTTTTACAGATGTGTAGGATTTGGAAGAAATCAGGTCATAACTAGCGCTTTAGCATGCTGCTTTCCTGATGTTAGGAGGCTGTCACTTAGCTTGGAATCATTAACAGATCGCGCCAGAACAAGCGTCCCGACCATGGTGCTGAGCAGAAAACTACCTGTAGATTTATCGATTCCAGCTATATCGGATATAAAATCAATCATTCGCTCCAGCTCTTGGGTGAAGATTTGACGAATCTCTTCTGACGAACGGGATATTTCACCAGAAAGGGCAGGTAAAATGCAGCCCATCTCCGTCACATCACGGTGATATTGGCTTAAATAGTAATCAATGACCGCATTGATTTTGGGTCCTTGCTTCTGTTGCTCCGCGGCTTCTTGCAATAGTTGGAGCGTATCGCTGATGGCATATCGGCAGGCTTCGGCGACGAGCTGTTCTTTGT
This sequence comes from Cohnella abietis, assembly GCF_004295585.1. Classification (NCBI taxonomy): domain Bacteria; kingdom Bacillati; phylum Bacillota; class Bacilli; order Caryophanales; family Paenibacillaceae; genus Cohnella; species Cohnella abietis. Next base: position 863,228 of record NZ_AP019400.1, read on the forward strand.
TGTCAAAATGTGAGTAGAACCCGCCATGAGTTAGGCCAGCACCTTTCATAATGAAAGGGACACTTATGTCGCGGATACCATTTGTTCGAAAAGCTTGAGCGGCACTTTGGATGATCTTGCCTCTAACTTTTAGCTTATGGCCTTCGGGATAAGGCATCTCAAATCACTCCATTAGGCATAGACTTATTTTAAAATATTATAATCATCATAATAAAGGGTGTCAATTTCCCTTTGCCTTCATCAGCTAGAAGTAAGAATAAACGTAGCTATTGACTGGTTTAAAATATGATGACTATAATATATTATGATCATAATATTTAGAGCTTCATTTTTAGGAGGAATAAGGGCATGAGGGTATAAAAGCACAGCTAAAATCATGATGAATTGAAACGAAAAGCAGGATAGTTAGAAACATTCATGGAGAGGGAGAGATAGAACAATGAAGCTTAAAGTGGGATTGTATATTGGAATAGCGTTAGTGGTTATCGCAGGGGGTTCGCTTCTTGCTGCTAAAGGTAAGGATGCAGTTAGCCAGGCTGAGAGCAGGAAACAAGGTGTGCTTGAGGCGGAGCAAAAAACAATCGTGTATGACAAAAGTGCCGGGACAATCGTCAAGATAAACGCGGCTATAGGTGATTCCGTCAAACAGGGAGAGATTCTATTTAAGGTTAAATTAGCCGAAGGAGGCGAAGCAGATGTGCTTTCGCCGGATGACGGATTAATTAACAAAATCGTTGTAAAGCCGGGGGATCAGCTCACGCAAGGGATGCCAGTTGCAATTGTGCAAAAGAATGTCTATTACACAGACCTCTATGTACAAGAAAGTGAAATTCAAAAGCTTGAGGTTAATAAAAGTGTCAATGTTCAGTTTCCGTATCTGAAGCGTCCTGCACAGGTCGATGGAGTTGTCGCTTCGATTTCGGCCGCCCCCCAGTTTGCTAGCTTGCGTATGACGCGCGAGAAAGGGCAGGCAGATTTAAGCATGTTTCATGTCAGAATATCTATAGACTCAATCGCTGGTCTACTTCCGGGTATGACTGCGGAGGTGGACCTCGATGAAATCGCTAATTGAGGAGTGGAAGTACGTAGCAGGCAGTAAATTTCTCATTTTTATTTTTATCGCCCCGCTTATTGCCGCTTTGTTTTTTGGATTAATGTTTTCGAAAAACCAAATCAGTAAATCACCAGTAGTTGTGATTGATGAGGATCACAGCTCTTATTCGCGGCAGTTGGTATCTAAAATGAATGCTTCCCAATATATGAAGGTCATGAATGTATTCGCCAGCCGCATGGATCCCGAAACATTGCTGGCAAATGAGCAAGCTGTAGCGGTTATCATGATTCCCGACCAGTTGGAGCTGCGCAAGCTACAGGGAGTGTCTTCGAATATCGGGATTTTAATGGATAACACGATGCCCTCAGGACTAACCGGTATTCGTACAGCTATTCAGGAGATTATCACGACGGAAAATATGACTCTTTCGATGACCCGTCTCGCTCAACAAGGGATGGATGCTGAAGCATCGAAAGGGCTTATATCCCCGCTGTCCCTCCAACAGAGAATGCTGTTTAATCCGACGACAAGCTATGTCGGCTTTATGGTTCTTGGATTTGTGAACATTATCGTGTTAATAATTACAACCAGCGCTGCAGGATCCATTGCCCCTCGTCTCCGAAAAGAAGGGAAGCTGTTTGCAAACGGTAAATCCCCTGCACAGCTTTGGGTTCGAATTGTGCCTTACGCTGTTCTGAGTACATTTTCGTTGCTCCTAAGCTATGGATTATTAAAACAAGTGGGAAATATGCGGTTTGAAGCGGCGCCATATCTTTTTATTATCCCATTGTTAGTATATTCATTTGCTTTGTCTGTCATGGGGTTATTGATCGGTTATTCAGCTAAAGACGCGTCAAAAGTGGGTTCGCGGACAAGCCTTGTATTGTACCCGTCATTCCTCGCTACGGGAATTCAGTTGACACCGCTTGCGTTTCCGGCGTTTTTCCAAGTTACCGCATGGGCGTTGCCGATGAACTGGCTTAACCGTTTAATACGTGGAATGGCATTTCGGAATGGGGTGCTAACCGCCTATAGCTTGGAAATGGGGGCATTGCTAATTATTATTGGCGTAGCGTCGTTGTTAATCGGATTGCTGTTTCTACGGGAAGCGCGTAAAGCTAATTCCTCCTTGGGGCAGCAGGCAGATTCGGGAGTTTCGTCAGTTAGCGGTTAAGTAGAGGATTATGATTCAAATCGTGGGGGATTTTTCTAAGTCGTCATACTTTCACCATGTTCGAGGCCCTCCAAATGAGCGAAGATAAGTGCAGGAAGCTTTTACCGGAAGGTAGCAGCGGAATAAATCATTGAGGCGTATGTAAGGGTTACTTCGACTTCTAATCGGCTTGTCGTTGGTTCGAGTCCAACTCTCGCTGTATAGGCGGGATAGCTCAGATGGTAGAGCAGCATGTTCCTTTACGACCTTTTCCTCAATGATTTCTTTATAAGCTTAATGGGAGCGAGGCGTTAGAGAGGGCTACTTCAAAAGTATAGGAACGGTAATTATCGGTTAGCTGGTGTGCCGTGTGCCTTCTCAACACATTTCCTCGCTCTTCTACAATTACATATTACCGGCGAGGCGCCGGGGAGGGTTTCTTCGCACTCAGCGCACTGAAATTTCTTGGGCATTATGGCAGGTTCGAGTCCTGCAGTTTACCTTCCCCGCCTTTTCCTCGCCGGTTCCATTAAGGAGACGATTAAGATGAGCTTTGCTAAAAAACTTTTTTCCGTTATGAGACCGACAACCCTAAATAAAGACGGCTATCCAGCATACACACGTTCAGATGAAGAGCAATATGTGCAGACGCTGGTGACGAATACATTCGGCAATACCTTCTATGCAGATCAGCATGAGCTTCTAGCTGAAGCGGGTGAGCTGCATCAGGCAATGGCGCAGAGCAACCCACAGTTCATGGCCAAAGCAATTGTCTATGCGCGGAATGAAGGGTATATGAGATTGCAGCCCTTGTTCGGATTAGCCGTGTTGTCCGCTTACCGACCTGACTTGTTTGCGAAAATCTTCTTGAAGGTTGTTAAAATTCCATCTGATTTGTCTGATTTTCTGACGATCATGCAAGGACTAGGTCGTGGAGAAGGTGGTCGTGCGGTTAAGCGGCAGGTGAATCGCTTCCTGTCAGGCGTGTCCGAATACTGGGCGATAAAGTATAACGGTCGGGGACGTGGCTACAGCTTGGGCGATGCCATTGCAACAGCTCACCCGAAGCCAGTGGACCTCAAGCAACAAGCGTTATACCGTTACTTGCGTGGCCAAGAAGCTAATCTCTCATTATTGCCTCAAGTGGATGCGTTGGAACAATTAAAGCGTGCGGCTTCGGAAGTAGAGCAATTGCATTGGATTGAGACGGGGAAGCTACCTCACGAAGTAGTCACAGGTGCAGTTAAGACTACAAAAGCAGTATGGGAAGCGTTGCTTCAACAAATGCCGACCTTCGCCTTGCTAAGGCACTTAAATACGCTTGAGCGCGCAGGTGTTTTCGAGGATCGCTACAACCTTGAACTGGCGGCTAGCCGTTTAACCGATCAACGCGCTTTGCAGAAAGCTAAGATTCTCCCGTTCCGATTCGCTAAGGCGTTCCGGCAGGTTAATAATCCAGTCTTACGGGATGCGCTTAGGGATGCAGTGGAATACACTTTCTCCAACCTGCCTGATATGGAGGACAAAACAGCGATATTCCTCGACATTTCGGGTTCGATGAATGGTGAGTACTTGCAGATTGGTTCGGTGTTCGCGCTGGCGTTGTATAAGAAAACACAGGGCAATTCCCTGTTCTGGCTGTTCGACACAGAGGTCGAGGATGCTAGACCTTCTCGGCGCGATAGCATTCTGACGCAGGCAGATATGATTCACACACGTGGAGGTACAGATACGGGAGCGCCTATTCGGAAGATGCTTGAAGAGCGTCGCAAGGTTGATCAAATTGTAATCATCACGGATGAGCAACAGAATAGCGGAAGCCCATTCTATGAAGCTTTACTGAAATATAGGTCTAAGATCAACCCGAGTGTCAAGGCATTCATAATCGACATTGCACCTTATCGGAGTGCGATGGTGCCTCCGCTAGACAGCAACACGTTCTATATCTATGGCTGGAGCGATACTGTGCTGAGCTACATTGCGCAGACGGCGAAAGGTTACGGATCGATGGTGCAAAAGATAGAAGAAATCGACTTGGACGCAGAAAAGTAAAATAGATACGAGAGTAAAGGCGAGCACAACCCGCCAACGGGAATGTTGGACCTCCCTCGTTAGACGCAGGGCCAAGTCTAAATCAATGACAAATGAGCCCAGTATTGTAACAAAAATGCGCTTGAGCATGGAAGTAATGTGTACTGCTTAATGTAACGACCACGTGCTGATTTACTGAGATAGGTGAGGGTGGGGAAGGGGATTTTGCAGCTATTAAGTCGGTTTTTTTCTAGCATAAACGCCGTTCGGCATTAAAAAGAGTGCTGGGACAGCTGTTTATGCTTACATAGGGGTGAATGAGAAGATGAAAGACATACGGGAAGTTATAGCAGAACAATTAAGTCGCATAGAACTGGAAGAGCAAGTCCGCATTCTGTATGCCTGCGAGTCGGGCAGCAGAGCTTGGGGATTTCCGTCTCAGGATAGTGATTATGATGTTCGTTTTATATATATTCGTCAGCCGGACTGGTATTTATCTATCTACGATAAGCGGGATGTAATCGAGCGTCCGATCAGTGACATGCTTGATATCAGTGGTTGGGATTTGCGCAAGGCTCTGAATTTGTATCGCAAGTCGAACCCACCGCTGCTTGAATGGTTGCAATCTACAATCTGTTATTCTGAGCAATACAGTGTCATGGAGCGGCTTCGGGAGATTTCTCCACTAACTTTTTCGCCAAAATCCTGTATGTACCACTATTTGAACATGGCTCGAGGAAACTATCGGATGTACTTGCAAGGAGATCAAGTAAGGATCAAGAAATATTTTTATGTGCTGCGGCCCGTTCTTGCTTGCGAGTGGATTGAGACATATGACGAAATGCCGCCGATGTCATTCGATGTGCTCGTAGATAGGCTCATACCAGAAGGTAGCGAGCTATGGTTGGAAATACAGAAGCTGCTTATACGTAAGAAATCCGGTGAGGAATTGGATTATGAGCCGCGGCTGAGCCCGATCAACGAATATCTTGAAGAGCGGTTGCATTATTATGAGCAAACAGCCGAATCAATGAAATCAGGCAAAGCAACGCTCGACGGTCAACTTGACGAGATGTTCCGCTCCTCCTTAAAGGAAGTATGGAGCTGAGTGATGTGGATGATAAAAGATTGTTCTATTTAGGTGAGTAAAAAGAAGCAGTAGTTAATAAACAAACAAAGGAGCTGCAACATATGTGCAGCTTCTTTGTTTATTCTATTTATTATTTACGGGGCGAAAGATATCAGCTCGGCTGTATGCCGCTGAGAGCGTACTAAATGGCGGAAAACCGAGGTTTGTTGGTCTGTAAGCCGCTATCAGCGTACTAATTAGTGGAAAACCGGGTATAGGAGGTCTGTAAGCCGTTCTCAGCGGACTAATTGGTGGAAAAGCGAGGTTTGTTGGTCTGTAAGCCGCTACGAGCGTACTAAATGGTCGAAAACCGGATGTAGGAGATCTGCAAGCCGCTGGGAGCGCACTAATTGGTGGAAAACCGGGTGTAGGAGATCTGTAAGCCGCTACCAGCGTACTAATTGGTGGAAAAGCGGGTGTAGGAGATCTGCAAGCCGCTACGAGCGGACTAATTAGTGGAAAAGCGAGGTTTGTTGGTTTGCAAGACGCTGAGAAAGTACTAATCAGCAGCAAACCGGCTAATCGTTGGTCTGCACAAATTTCGACTTTATTCACTCTTATATTTACAGCCGTGGATAGATGGTATAATAAATTCGACAAGTTTAATCGGATTGACGCCGGGCTGGTTACATATGAGTAGGATGGTTGGAGGTGCTGTTGTGGACACGAGACAATGGATGTCAATATTGCTTAGTTTGGCGACAGCACTGATGCTGTTCGTGATGTACCTGTCCTACCGGAAACGCCATCTTCAGGTCGCTCGGACGATGATTTTCGTTATGCTAGCTGCATCCTGTTATGCATTCGGCTATGCATTCGAAATTTTGAGCGAAAGCCTAGAAGGTGTGAAGCTGTCTCTCCAATTTGAATATTTGGGTATCCCCTTTGTCTCGGCGTTTTGGCTTCTGTTAGTTATCCAATTCACGGGTACAGCGGCTCGACATCGTAAGCTGCTGGTGTTGCTACTTTTTGTCATACCGATAGCGACCTTTGTCCTTCATCTAACTAATGATTGGCATCATCTTATTTATATAGAGTATGTACGGAATGCGGAGTCAGCCATTCCCGTGTACTATACCGTTAAAGGGCCTTGGTATTCGGTACATGCCTTCTATAATTATACGATTCTCCTGTTTGGTATTTTGCTGTTTATCCCAATGTACCTGCGTTCTTTACCTATTGTAAGGAAACAAATCGCCGTTCTCATTGTGGGTGCGGCTACACCTATGCTATTTAATATTGCTTATATGTTTGGCAAAGTTATCGATTTCACCCCATTTGGGTTCGCTGCCTCGGGCGTCGTATATGCATGGGGTATTTTTCGATTCCATCTGCTTCGTCTCACCCCCCTTGCGTTTGCTAAGGTGTTCGATACCATCCGTGACGGCGTTGTTTTGCTAGATTATGAGGATCAGATTATTAATCACAATAAAGCAGCGGAAGAAGTATTTCCGGAGCTGAGTGGAACGAAGAGCTTTCCTGCGCAAGGAAAGGATGTCCTGTCTGCCTACCCAGAGCTGTTGCAGCGGATTTCCGCCTCCGATAGCCAGGATGAACGATTTACTTTTCAAAGCTATCAGTCCGATCGGCACAAGCACTACATTTGTAGCTTGTCCTTTATCTACGATACGGGAGTGACCCCGATTGGGAAAATGCTGATGTTTAACGATGTTACGGAATTAATGGAAAATGAGGCGAAGCTGCGCGAGAAGTCCCAACGGCTGTCTCAGCTGAACGAATTTAAGGACAAGCTGTTTACGGTTGTGGCCCACGATATTCGCGATCCTATAGCTCTTCTCGTCAGTCTGACTGAGCTGCTGGGTGAGGAGCCAACGGATGCTGATATTGCACATGCCGAAGTATTCCAAGAAATTAGAAGGCAAGTAAGTAGCACCTTTCATCTTGTCGATAATTTGCTTGACTGGTATCGCAGTCAGAATGGGGCAGTTTCTTTTCGTCCGGTGGTATGGAACCTGCAGCAGGTTGTTCGGCAGGCGTTATCACTCGCTGGAGCTAGAGCCAACATGAAGCAGATTCAGATGATTGAGCTTGTTGACGAGTCGTTGACGGTGAACGCCGATAAAGAAATGCTTGACCTCATTCTCCGAAACTTACTATCGAATGCCATTAAGTTTACTGGAATCGGCGGCAGGATTGAAATCGGAGCCACTATGGAAGGCGGACTGGTTCATATTTCAGTAAGAGACAATGGGGCTGGAATAGATGAGGAGACATCCAGGCTACTGCGGCAAGAAGAGCTGTTTTTCAAGAAGCCGGGCTTTGTGAATGAGGGAGGAGAGGAAGTGAGATTTGGGCTTGTCCTAACTCGCGAATTTCTCCGAATTCACGGCGGGAGCCTACAGTTTGAAAGTATACCTGGAGAGGGAACGACTTTTATTATCGCTTTGCCTGGCTCCGCCAGTGGCAGAGAAACGATAAGTAGCGATAGAACGGGGGTGAGGGCTAATGAAAGTTATATTGGTTGATGATGAGCCCGTAATGCATCTTATTATGAAAAAAATGCTAATCAAGCTGCCAGGGGTCCAGGTAGCTGGAGCTTTCGCGGATACGCAGACTGCAGCCACGTTTCTGGACGAGAACAGTGACATCGGGCTGGCTTTTGTGGACATCTCCATGCCGGGAGAAAGTGGAATGACATTTGCAGCCAAGATGGAAGAGGCGGGCTCCAACACCCGCATTGTATTTGTAACCTCGCATAAGGAATTCGCTCTTAAAGCATACGAGCTGTCCGTCGTAGATTATTTGGTTAAACCAGTGTCTCAAGAGCGGCTGGAACGGACAGTTAATCGTGTGCTAGCGGGAAGAGACTCTTTACGAACGCAGTTACCAGAGGATTCGGCTGCCCGGGGGCTAGGTGATATTGTCATCACGACGCTCGGAGACTTCTCCATACAGAATGAGGCAGTGCGTGTCAAATGGATTTCGAGCAAAAGCGCAGAATTGTTCGCCTATTTACTGCTGTATCGGGGCAAGCGAATTGCTCGTTCCCGACTAGTTACAGATATTTTTGGAGCAATGACTATGGAAGGCGCTGAAAAATATTTGAATACGACCGTCTACCAGCTGCGCAAGTCATTGGAGCCACTTGGTTTGCGGAAAGCTATTCAATCTGAAAATGACGGTTACGCATTGGAGTTAAGTAACGCAACTATCGACTACGAGGAGTTCGAACAGAGGGTTGGAAATCTGGAGAGCATAACTGCTGATGATGTGGAAAGCTTGCTGCAGGCTGAGAGGCTGTACACAGGAGATTTATTCGGTAGTAAAGCTTATGTATGGGCGATTTATGAGACGGAGCGCCTTGCTGAGCTATATGTGTCCTTCGTCAAAAGGTTATCCGAGGCGCTAATTTCTTTTCAGAATACAGCTACCGCAGCGAAGCTGCTGCTTAAGCTATATGCCCGCAATCCTCTGGATGAATCTGTCGTAAGACTGCTTATGCAGATACATGGGCAAGACGGGAATAAGAAAGGATTGACCGCTCAATATACTGATTATGTAAAGCTTTTGGGCAGGGAGCTTGGTATTCGCCCATCCAAGGAATTGATTCTGCTGTATGACTCGCTTGTGAACGAGTTTGTCGACAACAAATAATAGATATTATCATGGCACTTCCCCATACCTTCACCTATGAAAAGGAGTATCCTTGTGCGCAGAAAAATAATCATCGTTGCAGCTCTTATCGCTATGTTAGTTACTTCTGTATCTGTTGTATCCGCAAAGGATTCCTCTAGAATCCGCACTACTGTAGCATTCACTTACTCGTTATCCTCTGATAAAAGTGAAGTCATTCCAACCGTGACAGTAACCTCTCAGGATTATTCTACAGGCTCTGCACAGCAGCAATCGTATTCTTTTCCCAATCAGAAAATCAGTATACCGGCTAATGCCAGCTACAATGAAATGGACACCTCTAAGCCAGAAAGCCTGAGAACTTCATGCGGAAGCTACACGGGTACTTATCACTTTCAAATGTCATCAGGTCTGAAAGCCTATCAAGTAGATTGCTACTCCGTATATAACAACAAAACGGGGAATAGAACTCAGCCTAAGCATTCTCGTATTCTAGAATTTGACTTGAAGACAAAGAAGCTCAGAGTACTTCGCAGCGTAGATAGTGATTCGGAATATACAGGATATGTGGGCTTGGAAATGTATCGTAATTTCAAAGGCTATGCTGTGAAGACGGATGAAAAAGCGGTAGCTCACGAAGATTATAGCTCGAAGAAGGTACAGGTGTATTCTCTAGAAACCAATAAGCCTATTGCCGTACTTAATGATTATCCACGAGAAGAAAGTATAAACCCGTTGACGGGTAACTATGACAAGATATTAGATATCCAAGCTGTTGTCATCCAAGAGTATGAGCTTTTGAAGGGTAACGCGGCTAATTATGGCTATTCTATTTCGTACGCGGGGAAAAGCTACCTAGTGAAAAACTATCAGCTATACGCTGATGGACGCAAAACGGAGCTTTTTGGAAATAAAAATATAGCAACCAAACGATGGGAAAAGAAAATCGGAAGCCTCCGTTACGCTTATTATTATGATAGTAAGAAGAAGGCGTGGTTCGTCGGCTATTCCAAAGGGGGAAGCTATTTTCCTCTCAGTGAGTCTTCTGCTATGGCAATTGCTTCATTTTCTCCGAATGATAAGTACTTACTTATCTCGAATTATTTTACCGATCCGAAAACACGAAAGAGAACGGGCAAATATACCACAACTGTTGTTGATACCAGCACGGCCAAGGTCTTACATGTACTTCCCGCCTTTGAGGAATACAATAGGGATCATGGCTTCCAATGGATAAGCGACGACCTGGTTTATGTTCGATTCAACAACCCCAATTATTCTGGTTATTTGCATGTGCCAACTGGCATTCTGACTAAGCATGAAGGAGAAAGATATTACGATAATGCAAGCTTGTATTCAGGCAGCTATTCGAATCTTCTCACACCTGAATCGCCGTATGAAATTCTCATTGATGGCAGGAATGTTAGCTACTCCACTCAGGGGCCTTTCCATCTTTACAAGGGAGAGGAACAGTGGATGATTCCGCTAGATGACTTTGCCAGAGGTATAGGCGCTGCTGTCAAAACCACTAAGAGCGGCTGGCAAGTAAGTCAAAACAATCAAGTGCTGGACATTTCCCGAGAGAAGGCAGTCATTTTCCGAAATCAAGCATTCGTGCCGTTTGCAAGCCTTACTGAAAACCTGGGTATTGTTGCAGCTATTGAAGTTAATTACAAGCTTCTGCTGTTTACTAATCAAATAACAGAGGAACAATTGAAAGTGGCTTTTCCTAAAGCGACTCTTGTTGATTACGACTTTAAGGCTCTTATTGACGGTAAGCTTACTTCCTTAGATGAATCGACGCGAGAAGTCTATCACATGTATAGAGTAGAAGGCGAAACGCTTGTTCTTTTTCAAAATGGTCATTTGGTAAGCGTGATCGGTGCGAGCTATCCTTCAAAAACGGCTCGTGGAGTTGAACTGCACGAGGGTAAGGGGAAAAATGCCATGTTGAAAAAATACGGTACAGTAAAGCCAAAGAAAGACGGGGAAATGCAGCTATATACGTATAAAATGAATGATTACGATATGACCTTTGCTACCGGTAATGATCTAGTCAAGGCTGTTTACTTCACCTTTCATAATCAAGAATAGCATCAATACAGCATATGTAGTCCGATCCACAGCCGCTTGAGGTTGTGGATTTATGGCGTGCCCGGCATAATAATGGATAGATGAAGGAATACCAATGATAATTAAGCCTCATGCGGAGGATTGGAAAATGACCTTGGCAAAACAGATAAATGAGATGATTTTTCATATCTTTCATGTGGAGCATACGAGTTGTACAGATCAAACAGAGTTGAGCTCGCATTTTGTATCAACCTATCAGGTAATATTCGTAAGTAAGGGCAAGGGAAGAATAGAGATTAATGGTGAGGTCCATCTTGCAGAGGCGGGAAAAACATTTTTTCTCCAAAAGGGGAAGAAGGTTCAAATCACTTCTAATGCGCAGGAACCGCTGGAGTTCTATGAGATAGCCTATTCCTATAAGAGTCGTTATCAAACGAATGGGACATGGCAATTATATAAGGAAGAAGGAATAACTTTCCCGATTGAGGGAGAGGTGTATATCGGAAATCATTCGCAGGCGCTCCACTTGTTCGAGCAGCTGTATGTGAGTGCTCAAGAGCAGGAGGATCTGCGGCAATATCGGCAAAAAAGCTTGTTTATGGAATTTATCTACATCGTTCTAAAGGGGATTTCGGAGCAACAGCACGATATTGTCAAGGGTATGGAGCATACCTTTAACTATTTGAAAACTCACTATATGGAAATGATTTCGTTGGATTTTCTGGCTGAGATGGCGGGATTTAGTCCCAGCTATTACTCTCGCTTGTTTAAGAAGATTAAAGGCGTCAGCCCAACAACCTACATTACCAAGCTGAGAATTGAACGTGCCAAGGAATTGCTCGTGTTATCCAATAGCTCCTATCAAGACATTGCACAATCGGTTGGCTATAAGGAGGAGTCCTATTTTAGTCGAATGTTCAAGAAAGAAACGGGCCATTCTCCAGCTCATTATTTGAAATTAAAACGCAAGAAAATTGCTATTATGAGACATACCTTTAACGGTGACCTGCTGGCACTCGGCGTGACTCCTCATGTATCTGTCCGCTTATCGGATTGGGACAACTTTCACCTTAAGGATCAATTGAAGGATTCACGTGTCATCGCGATCTATGATTCGCATAGCTTGGATGATTTGATTCGATTTGAGCCAGATATCATTGTTAGTGACCGGGAGTGGGGGAATAAGAACGAAGACTTATCGTTAATTGCCCCAACGGTTGTTATTTCTTACTGGGAGCTTGATTGGCGGCAGAGATTTCTGCAGATTGCCAATGTGATTGGCAAGCATAAGGAAGCGAGAGGCTGGCTGACCCGGTATGACAGGAAAGCAATGCAGGCTCAGGTAAGCATAAAGGCATATATCGGTGATAAAACGGTGCTGATCCTGAGAATTATCGGGGGTAAGCTAAGGGTTTATGGGATGGATCGCAATATAGGCTGTGTATTGTACGAGGATCTTCAAATCACTCCGCCACAGGAAGTGAGGGCGATCAAGTGGAGGAAGGCAATTCTGACTGAGGACTTGCCCAAGTATGGGGCGGATATGATCTTAATTATGTGTTCACCCAAAAGAAGAGATCAGAAGCTATGGGAGCAGGTACAATTAAGCTCTGAATGGCAAGGCTTAACTGCTGTGCGCAGTTCTCAGTGGCATCTAATTGATATATACCCATGGATCGACTATTCAGCACTAAGTCATGAGTTGATGATTGATCGTATCCTCAGCTTACTTACACCTTCCAATAAAACTTCCAAATAACAAAAAGCTTCAAAAAACGGAACAAAATACTTCATGGTTTATTTAAAAGCTATCCTATATAATCTGTTAAGCGGGGTCATTGAGAATGATTTTCAATATTAACTCGTAAATATGACAACTACAGATAGCTCACAGGAGGAGTCCAAACCATGTTTCGTGTAAAAACGTCAGTAGTATCCATTTTGTTAATTGCAGGTCTATTATTGTTGGCTGGTTGTGGTTCTAATAATAAAGAAAATGTTGGTTCGAACACACCAAGCCCAAGCGGGGAAACACCTGCTGCTACAGAATCGGGAGCTCCGTCACAAAATAAGATCATTAAGCATGTATGGGGTGAAGCAACAATTAAAGAAACACCTGTAAGAATTGTTGCCCTAGATTATGCATTCATCGATATGCTTAGCGTGCTTGATATAAAGCCAGTTGCGACAGTAGGGATTGGGGAGTCGGGATTTCCAGATTACCTTAAGGATCAAGTGAGTGGAGATGGGATTACGAATGTAGGACAAGCTAAGCAGCCGAACCTGGAAGTGCTTAGATCTGTGAAGCCTGATCTTATTCTTGCCAATCCAGATCGTCACGAGATGATTAAGGATCAGCTTTCGGATATTGCACCTACTATTGCCTTTGACGATGATAACTACCAAATGGTGCTTGCGAACTTAAGTCTTCTTGCGGATGCGGTGGGTAAGAAGGAGCAAGGGGATAAGGTCATTCAAACGATCGAAGCGAAGATCAAGGAAGGCAAGGAAAGAATGCAAACAGCTCCGAGTGCTCTGGTTGTTGGCGCATTTGAAGATGATTCGACCGTGTGGCTCAAAAGCTCTTTCGTTGGTTCCATACTTAGCGGTATTGGTGTTAATTACTTATTCGATGGTACAAAGGATAACTCAGCTGCTGAAAGTAAGACGGATATCGCGAAGCTTAGTCTGGAGCGACTAGGTGAGTATAATCCAGACTATATTTTCCTATATGGCGAGCCTGAGAAATGGCTGAAAAATCCAATATATAAAAACCTACAGGCTGTTAAAGATAACAAGGCTATTACAGTAAGTAGAGATCTCTGGTCTAAGGGTCGTGGACCACGTGCGGCAGAGCTCATTATTGATCAGGCTTTGCAAACAATGGCAGGAGATAAATAATAACATACCCCGGAGGTAGAGCGGTGAACCAACTGCAATCGGGCATGCGGGGGCAGACAAAGTCTGCTCCTTATCTGTTCGTAGGATTCATTATACTTGCCATTATTCTCGGAAGTATTGGCACATTTGTCGGTGTGAAGGGTTTACACTGGAGCAATTTCTCGGATTTGTTTAACTATGATGAGTCGAATTTATTGGCTTACAAGGTTTGGGAGGTTAGGCTGCCAAGAGTCACATTGGCTATTATACTCGGGGCTGGACTGGCTGTAGCCGGATGTCTGCTGCAAGGGATAACAAGAAATCCTTTATCTGATTCAGAGATTATTGGCATTAATCAAGGAGCAAGCTTTTTTGTTGTTCTATCCTTAGTTATGTTCGGATTGAAGGATGTAACAGTTACTATTCTTATAGCTGGATTTGTAGGTGCCGCAGTTGGAGGGAGCCTTGTCTTAATTCTGTCTCAGAGTGGCGCGTATTCAGGGACGCGTCTGCTGCTAGCGGGTGTCTCGATTACTTTATTTATGGGCTCTTTAACGACCGGATTACTGATTCTTCAGGAAGATAAATTATCTGAAATTCTCTACTGGATGGCGGGAAAGCTGTCAGGAGCGAACTGGATGGATGTGAAGCTCAGCCTGCTTTGTGTTGTTCCAGGCACGCTGATTATCTTATTGTTCGCGAGAGCGTTTAATATCTTTTCTCTAGGTGAGGAAATGGCAATGGGATTAGGGCAGAATGTGGTTAGGCTCCGCAGGCTCGCATTTGTCATCGTCATTCTAATTGTCGGAGGGGCAGTTGCACTGGCAGGACCAATCGGATTCGTAGGATTAATAGTTCCTCATATGATAAGATCCTTGGTTGGAACTGACTATCGTCTTGTATTTCCTCTATCAGCATTAGCTGGGATCAACCTGCTGCTCGCTGCTGACATAAGTGGACAGTGGCTTTGGTACCCTTCGGATATCCCCGTTGGTATTATTACAGCTCTTCTAGGCACCCCCTTCTTTCTTTATTTGATGCGGCGCAAAATGGGGGACGGCTAAGTGAACATTCATAACATACGACGGTTTAGATTAACGATACTTGTTTGCTGCTTGCTGCTGGTGATTGCTATCGTGCTTAGCTTGCGTCTTGGGGCAGTAAACATTCCCTTTGCTCAGTTGATAGAAGAACTGACTCAGCGTGATGGCATTATCTACGATTATCGGCTGCCTCGCTTAATTATTGCGGTCTGTATTGGTACTAATATGGCGATTGCTGGGGCAGTGCTGCAAGGTGTGACAAGGAACCCGCTTGCTGCGCCCGATGTTATTGGGATCACCGCTGGTGGTGGATTAGCTACAGTTATTCTCATTTTAGCTATTCCTCAGTTTACTCAGAGCATGCTTCCTTTTTTTGCGTTTGGTGGGTCCATATGTGCAGGCTTGCTCGTTTTTATTTTAGCGTACCAAAAAGGAATCAAGCCTAATCGTCTCGCACTTTGCGGCGTTGCTGTAAGCAGCGGCTTACAGGCAGTTATTACGTTATTTATTGTAAAATATTCACCTTCTGCGTCACAAGCACTCGTATGGCTCAAAGGGAGCTTATATGCTCGAACCTGGGATCATGTGGAGCTACTGTGGCCTTGGACTGTAGTAGGTACAATATTGGCGCTATTGAGCTATCGTCAGTTAAATGTACTATTACTGAGTGAAGATACGATACTGGGCTTAGGTTCCAAAATAAATCGAGTAAGGCTGCGGTTAATTATCATCTCGGTCGCATTAGCCGGGAGCGCGGTAGCGGCTGCGGGTAACATCGGTTTTATCGGCCTAGTCATTCCGCATCTCGCCCGTCTGTTAGTGGGCTCTGATTTCCGTCTAACCTTACCCACCTCAGCGTTGCTTGGAGCAGTATTAGTGGTTTTTGCTGATACAGTAGGACGTATTGTGATGCCTCCTATAGAGATCCCTGTTGGCATCATTACCTCGCTAATCGGTGCACCTTATTTTGTTTACTTGCTGCTCAAGGGCCGAATAGTGGGGAAAGCCTGAAGTGAAAGGTGCAGGAACGGCTTAGTTTCCGTTCTGCCTAGCAAGGCATGCTTCTTATTTCAACTGTGGATTTGCGGGTTAAGTACTCTATCCTCTATTCGGCATCAGCGTACGGATAACGCACTGAGGGCTACTAAGAACGGCGCTTTCAGGCACCAGCGAGCGAATAACGCACTGAGGGCTACTAAGAACGGTGTTTTTAGGCATCAGCGAGCGAATAACGCACTGAGGGCTACTAAGAATGGCGCATTTAGGCATCAGCGAGCGGATAACGCACTGAGGGCTACTAAGAACGGCGCTTTCAGGCATCAGTAAGCAAATAACGCACTGAGGGCTACTAAGAACGGCGGTTTTAAGCACCAGCGAGCAAATAACGCACTGAGGGCTACTAAGAATGGCGGTTTTAGGCATCAGAGAGCGAATAACGCACTGAGGGCTACTAAGAACGGCGGGAGCGAGCGAAATCCGAGGGGGAGAAGCTACTTAATGTCCCCATATTGAGTCCCTTCCCCGCTCCAATTGACACAGTTGATACAAATGTAATATAGTCGATGTATTCAAGGATCTGGGAAGGAAAAATTATGTCGAAATATCCGTATGCCAAAATTAAGGAAGATATTAAGAAACGAGTAATGGAAGGCGAGTGGGTCGGAGATAAGCGGTTGCCTTCTAGCCGTGACTTTGCTCAAGCCTACAAGTCGAGCGTTAATACAGTGGAGAAAGCCATTAAGGAGCTGTGCACAGAAGGGCTGCTGAAACGGGATAATCGCAGAGGTACCTTCATTGATCGCGGTCTCGTATCTCAGATCGGGCATAGTCATTCTGGTCTTGTTGCCGCATCCGTCATCGGGATCGACAACCTGCTGTGGGCGACTGCATTGCGTGGAATCGAAGATGTCTTGCACCTTCATGGCTTTCACTTGCTCAGCTATAGTGACGATAGAAGTCTAGATAAGCTGGAAGCATTGGTGAAAGGTGCGGTTGCCAAAGGGGTAGACGGTGTGATTTTAAGCCCTATCTTTGACAAAAACCATGAAGGACGTAATCAAGCTCTGTATCAACTATTAACGAGCAGCGGAATTAAGGTTGTATTTCTGGATCGCCACTTATATAACAGCGACATCCCATTTGTAACTAGTGATAATGTAGCTGGTGCCTATAAACTAACAAAGATGCTCATAGAAAAAGGACATCGGCGTATTTTATTTATCCGAAATTCCGACATAAGTACCCTTAATGAACGTTTGCTAGGGGTTAAACAAGCATTTCTTGATTCTGGAATCGAGTTCGACCCGGATCTGGATTTGCTCATTCCAACACAATTCGAGAACTTTCTAGAAGAGTTTGACGCATACAGCACCCAGGTGGCAGATAAGATTAAGGAAATTCAGTGCACTGCTATTTTCACTGCGAACGACCAAATTGCTGAGGCAGTTATTAATGCACTTGAGCAACTTCAAATAAATATTCCAGAAGACATATCACTTGTGACGTACGACGCGATTAACCTAAATCGTAAGCTTAAGCTTAATGTGACGGGAATTAATCAACCTTTTTACGATATGGGTAGAGCTGCGGCTACTCAGCTAATGAATCTTTTGAACGGTAAGGATCACTTTAATGTGATGGGGCAAATATGCTCAGCGGAAATCAATATCGGAAGTACGATAGCTGAAGTGAAATAAGGCGCGCTATAGGGATCGGAAAAGGTTAATCGGAGGCTAGCACCTTGCTAGTCTCTTTATTACTGTATCATCTGTATTAAAACATAAATAATATTTACGTTTTAATTGACACAGTTAAATCTTTATTCTATTATCAGGATATAAAAGTAACACAGATTATTGTTATCTGTATCACTTCAATGATACAGATGCAGAAATGTAATGAACAAAAAGAGTAAAAGCTGCACTCAATCTGGTTGTAAGCGCTGACACTTCAATCGAATTAGAAAGCGCTTCAATATATATTTTAAGGGGGCATCATCTGTGAAAAAATGGTATAGCAAGCTATCGCTCGTCATGTTGACTGCTGTATTAATGGCAGGAGTACTTGCAGCCTGTGGAAGTAATTCCGAAAAGAACAGCGAAAATTCACCGTCAGCTTCAGGCTCACCGAGCAAAGCGCCATCGGGTAAAAAAGAGAAGCTGGTCTATTACGGATTTTCCGAGTGGGTCACAGATCCGAATTACGCACCTGTATTCGAGGAATTGAAAAATAAGTTCGAAAGCGAAAATCCCGGCTTTGAGGTTGAATTCCAAAGCGATCCATGGGGCACATGGGAAACGAAGTACAAAGTCATGTTCGCGAGCGGCAATGAGCCTGACGTATTTATCGTGAATAACCCTGATTTCCCTACTTTTGCAAATGCCGGATATTTACTTGATCTAGATGCTTCATTGGGTGCAGATTCTTTCACGGACTTTTTCCCCGGCATTCTAGACATGTACAAGTGGAACGGAAAAAATATGGCGCTCCCTTATACGACTGATGCACGGGTGCTCTGGTATAACAAGGAAATTTTCAAGCAAGCAGGTCTTGATCCAGAGAAACCACCAGCGACTTGGAGCGAGCTGAAGGAATATGCACTGCAAATCTCAAAAGCTACGAATGGTAAAGTAGCAGGATTCGGTATGGATCTTGGCTTACAGGCTTTCCCGGCAGAGAGCTTATTCACAGCTAGTAACGGCTCGATTATTCAAGTGGACGGCAGCGGCAATATTACTCCGACAGTTAATACAGCTGAATTTAAGGACTACTTGCAGTTACTTACAGATATGAAGCCAGCCTACGAGGCCGACTACTCAACGTTGGATCACCATAAGGTAGGTACTTTGTTTGCTCAACAAAAAGTAGCTATGGTTATTGCGGGTACATGGGTAACGGATCAGAACGAAGATTTGAAAAATGCGACTTTCTACGGCCAAGCTCTCGTTCCGAAATTTAATGAAAGCGCACCGAACGGTTCTTTTGGCGGCGGCTTCGGAATCGGTGTATCTGCCAAGAGCAAGCATTCTAAAGAAGCTGTTAAGCTAGCTCAGATGCTAACATCCGTTGACTTCAATGCACGTACGATGAGCGATGTGCCAGCTAATAATTCATCGTTAGCTGTATCTAAATTCGCTACTGATCCTGCATACAAGATTTTCATGGATCAAATCAAGTTTGCAAGGCAATCGCAGCCTAAAACGTTGTTCTACAAAGAGATCGACTCTGCGGTGTATGATTCAGTATCGAAAGTCATCATCAACGGACTCTCTATAGAAGATGGTATTAAAGATTTGGAAAACAAAATGAATAAGGTTATTTCTGAAAAGTAAGCAGGCCAGGGCAAAGGGAGGTTAATTGAAGCTTTACTCCCTTTGCCCGATTTTGCTAAATGAACTTCCCGGGAGACATGCAGATGATTCGAAAACGGCTTTTTCGAAAAACCGTTCCTTACTTGTACCTAATGCCATCTCTACTTATCATTGTAAGCTTATTAGCGTATCCATTGGTCTACAATTTGTATGTAAGTCTTCATCGTTGGCGACTAAGTCGACCTGATAAGCCCTTCATTGGTTTGGATAATTTCAAATCAGTGCTGACGGATGATGTATTCATGGGCGTTATGGGGACGACTATCCTCTGGACCGTTATCGGTGTTGCCTTGCAAATGACGATAGGAATGCTCAGTGCACTTTATGTAGATGAGAGACGCAGAAGCAAGGGTGTTCTAAGATCATTACTGCTACTGCCTTGGGTACTTCCAGGAGTTGTTACGGCTCTAATGTGGAGTTGGATGCTGCAGTCCGATATGGGGATTGTGAATGTCATTCTCCAATTTTTCCATCTAACGGATCATGACATTTCATGGCTCGGTTCAGATATGGCATTGTGGACCTTAATTCTTGTGAACACATGGAAGGCATTTCCGTTCTGGTTTCTGATGCTGCTGGCTGGATTGCAGGATATTCCGAATGATCAGATAGAAGCGGCCAAAATAGACGGTGCCAGATGGTTTAATGTGGTGAGATACATTAAGATTCCTCATCTCATGCCGATGATTGGCGCAACTGGGGTCATTACGACAATATGGACGCTCAATTATTTCGACTTGATCTGGGTGACAACCAAGGGTGGACCGGTGGATGCGACATCTACCTTGCCTATTTATACTTACCGACTTGCATTTGAATTTTTTGACTTTGGCAAATCATCCGCGATGGCTCTTATCAGCCTTGTACTAATTGGTGTGATTTGTTCGCCGTATATGCGTGCGATGCTAAAGTCGATAAGGGAGTGAACAGCTTGAGAGGCATAAGATTAGGGAGCCATTTGCTGCTCATGGCATTCATCGCCATCATCATATTATTCCCCTTGTATTGGCTGTTAGTTACATCACTTAAGAATAACGCGGAGATCTTTGCCACTCCACCTACGCTGTTTTCGAAGCAATTCAGCTGGGACCATTATTCCAGTGTTTTTCGCACATCAGCCATTCCAACTTACTTCTATAACTCTATCGTGATTGCAGTTGTGACGATTGCTGTGGTCTTATCTGTAGCAAGCTTAGCGGCTTACAGCATGACTCGGTATAAGTTCAAAGGGAAGCTGACCTATTTTACAATTATACTGTTTGCTCAGGTTATGCCCTTAACAACATTAATTGTTCCCCTCTATATCATGTGGGGCAAATTTCAAATGCTCAATTCCTATACGAGCATCATCCTCTCTTACTGTGCCATTCTGTTGCCTATGGCTATTTGGCTATTAACCGGTTATTTCAAAGGCGTACCGAAGGACATCGATGAAGCTGCTACAATCGACGGTTGTTCGTCTCTAGGCATTCTGTTCCGTATGGTACTGCCGCTAGCGCGATCAGGACTTGTTGCTGTCGGCTTAACCGTCTGTATTACAGTATGGCAGGAAATTATGATTTCAATGACGTTCGTTAGCTCAGATGCGATGAGAACATTGCCTGCTGGAATCAACACATTTATTACGAGATCGGGTATCCAGTGGGGACCGCTGAATGCTTCCGGAATCGTCACTACTCTGCCAGTGCTTCTTATTTTTATTGTATTCCAGAAGGCACTTGTTAAAGGGCTTACAGCTGGAGCAACCAAAGGGTAAGAGCATCTCATCAGGAAACACGGAGGATTCAAATATGCAGTCAAGGGAATGGCTTTATCATATTGAGAAGTGGTTGAGAGAGAAGGAAAACCACCTTTACCGTACAGTCCAAGATATATCCTTTCAGTATTACCTCGTTAATTCATGGCTGCCGTATGAGAAGGCGGTTCAAGGCTCGTTCGGTCCTATCGCTGTAAATACTCAGTGGGGGATAAAGTGGCAATATGGTTGGTTTAAGGGAACAGTTGTCATTCCGCCCGAGGCTACAGGAGAGCGTATTGAGCTAAAGCTGAACCTTGGCGGCGAAAGTACAATCTATGTGAATGGGAAGCTGGCAGGAGCGCAGGATCTGCAGCACAATGGTGTAACGTTAACCAGAAGCGCTGTACCAGGTCAAATATTCGAAATAGTGGCAGAAGCGTATTCGGGTCACGATCGGGAATTACCGATTTATGGTCAATCTCGTATTGTCATTCTTAATGAAGAGCTTTATCAATTTTATATTGATTTGAATGCTTTGTTTCAATTGCGCAATAGTCTGGATTCAAGCTCCTTGCGGGTCAGCGAGATTGATAATGGCTTCTTGAAGCTGATCGCACTGCTAGACTGGAATGCTGTAGGAATTGAGCTTGAGCAGTTAGCACGGCAGGGCAGGGAAATACTGAGACCGTTACTCGAGTGTGTGAATGGATCGACAGCACCAAAGCTGTTTATGATGGGACAATCACATCTGGATATTGCTTGGCTGTGGCCGATTGAAGAGACTAAGCGCAAGATTGCCCGTACTCTATCAAACCAATTAGCTCTATTAGATGAATATCCAGAATACCGTTATGTGCAGAGTCAGCCTTATTTATTTCATATGGTTAAAGATCTCTATCCAGAGCTATATGGAAGAATAAAGCATTATGTCTCGGAGGGAAGAATTATTCCTGAAGGTGGCATGTGGGTTGAGCCGGACACGAATATCCCTAGCGGTGAAAGCTTAATCCGTCAGTTTCTATATGGTAAGCAGTTCTTCAGAGGGGAATTCGGAGTAGATAATAAAATGCTATGGCTTCCGGATGTGTTCGGCTACTCAGGAAACCTGCCCCAGATAATGAGGAAGTGTGGTATCCAATATTTTGCCTCAGTGAAAATGTACCAAATCTATGATAATATCGTTGATCCCTTCCCTTATAATACGTTCACATGGGAAGGAATCGATGGTTCGACTGTACCTGTTCACTTGCTTGATTACGGTCCTTTTCCAAACCCGGCGGACGTCTCTTATGTCAATTTTCAATGGAACGAGAGAATTCAGAAGGAAGGCATCTCGACCCGTCTCGTTCAGTTCGGATATGGGGATGGAGGCGGTGGAGCGAATCGCGATGATCTAGAATCTCTGCGTAGAATGGGCAATCTAGAAGGAGTGCCTCAGACGGTTATTAGCTCACCTTTGGACTATTTCGAGGACTTACAGGAACGAGGCATGCCCGACGCCCATTATTTTGGCGAACTGTATTATCCAGCACATCGAGGAACGCTTACTTCACAAGCGAAGATGAAGAAGGGGAACCGCGCCGTAGAATTAGCATTAAGGGAAGCTGAGGTATGGGGTGCGCTGTCTTCCATGAACGGGAATCTTTCCTATCCGCAAGAAGATTTAGATGAGCTATGGAGAAGGCTGTTGCTCCTTCAGTTCCACGATATTTTGCCGGGCACCTCAATTACGAGAGTGCATGAAGAGGCTGAGCGGGAGTTCGACGCAGTGCTCCAATCGGCTAATCAGCTCTCTCTTCTAGCAAGGCAGTCTTTAACGGACGGTTCGAGCGAAGGAATTACTTTCTTTAACTCGCTGCCATGGGAGCGTACTGCAATTGTTGAACTACCGGATACCTTTGAAGGAGCTACAGATGTGGCTGGAGCGCGTTTACGCGTACAACCTCAGCAGGGCATGCATTTAGCACAGCTAACAATTCCAGCAATGGGCTATGTTTCTATTACTCCAGCAAGTAGTGAAGTAGTCACAAATACACTTCGAGTGACGAACGAAGGTATAGAAAACCAATGGTTAAGGATCAGCTTGAATGAATGGGGCGAGATTACGAGCATTTGGGATAAGGAAGCAAATTCGGAATGGGCGAATGGGCTTTGTAATCAATTTCTCATGTACCGAGATCAGCCTTCAAGCTATGATGCTTGGGAATTAGACCGTCGGTATGCCTCCTCGGCAATTCCACTTCAAGAGAAGGCTCGAATAACTGTCATCGCTGAGGGTCCACTCGTTGCCACGATTCGAGTAGAGAGAAGCCTTAACCAATCTCACTTGGTCCAGGATATTTGCCTGGAAGTAGATAGTAGGCGAATTGAATTCCGTACTCGTCTGGATTGGAAGGAGAAGCATAAGCTGCTGAAGGTGGGCTTTGATGTTAACCTTCATTCGAATGAGGTATTAAATGAAATCCAGTTTGGATATGTTAAACGTCCCAATCACTTCTCTCGTCCACACGATTCAGATCGATATGAGGTAAGCCAACACAAGTGGTCTACGTTAGTTGAGGGAGATAGATGCTTCTCTCTTCTCAATGATTGTAAGTATGGGCTGAATGTAAATGGTAAGCAAATGAATTTGACCTTGCTGCGCTCACCGACTTATCCCGATGAGCGGGCTGACGAAGGCCAGCATGAATTTACTTATGCTTTGCATGTCTGGAATGAAGGCTTCACAAGCAATCCTGTTGTTCGGGAAGCATATGAGCTAAATTGTCCGGTGTTATCAGTATCTGGCAGCGTAGAGCAGCCGTTTGGGCTTTTGCAGTGTAATCGCGCCAATATTATCGTCGATTCAATCAAGATGGCTCAGGATTACTCCGGAGACTGGATTGCGAGAGTATACGAGGCCAAAGGCACGTCAACCAATAGCGTGTTATCCTTAGGAGTTGCCATTCAGAAGGCATGGGAAACCGATATGCTGGAAGAGGTGCACGTCAAAGATCTGACCGCGAACAGTAACGGGGTAGCTCTATCGTTAGCTCCCTTCGAGGTTAAGACGATTCGTTTCAAACCTTTGAACTCTAAATGAAACTAGCCGACATCGAAAGCTCCATGATGTCGGCTTATTTTTTGTTTTCGCATGATGAAACTCCGGGTGTTCTTCATCGTAAGATAATATAATAATCATTTATAACAGAACGAATGAAAATCCAGTTAGCATACCGATGATCAGTTCATTCATAATGTGGTAGAATATACCTTAGGTTGTTAATATTCGTGTAGAATTAGGTCGATTTAATAGATTAAATTCCTGCGTATTTCTTATTGAGGGTTAGGGGGTCGAAGTATTGACGGGAACAAACTACATTAAGCTATTTGGAATTATTGTTGGCGTGGCGGTATTGAATATTTTAGTGCTCTCACCCGGGTTTATTGGGGTAGAAATAGGTGGAAGTGCTCTCATGACCGCAACAGGGGTAACTTTGTTGTTCGCCAGTGCCGTTGTATTAATTTACGGGAGTTATACCTTACTGTTTAAGCAGCCTGTTGCTCTACCTGTCAAACAAATCCAAACGCACGAGGATTATATTGAGGCTTTGTCTAAATTCAAACGTGTAAAAGCTCTGGAAGGTAATATTTCTCTTGGTTTAGAGCAGCTGGATCGGATGAAGAAGAAGAAGGAAACTTTATTAAATGTCCTTAACGAAAGATTTGATACGACCGAGTTAAGCTACAAGAAATTTGCTTCAGTCACTTATGAGGTTGAGAAGCTATTTTACCTTAATGTAAGAAGTATTTTGAACAGGCTTAGTATTTTTGACGAATCGGAATATGAAAGTGTCATGAGTAGGAAGCCAACGCTGTTTTCTCCGGAGCTCCTCCAAGAAAAGAGGAAAGTGTATAGCGAGTATTTGTCTTTCTTGAGTAGCTCTGTAGGTTCTAACGAGGAAATCCTGTTAAAGCTTGATAAGCTACTGTTGGAAATATCTCGATTAGATAGCTTTGAACCGGGTGATATCGAGAATATGCCTTGTATACAGGAAATAGATTCATTAATTAAGCAAACCAAATATTATAAACAGTAAGAGGTGCAAAGGATGGCAAAGAAAAGTAAATTTTTCCTACTAACAGGTGGTCTCGTTCTTCTAGTATTCGCTATTGTATACGTGGGGGTCAATCTAACTACCAATTTGGGGAAAACAAAAAATCAAGTAAACTCGGAAGACGCAGGTAAGCGATTAAACAAGCTATACTCCAATATTTCAGTAAGGCAGGACACACCAATTAAGGGTCAGATAGACCTTGATCCTGTTGATGTAGCGAATTCGTTGCCAGATATATCTAAGTTCCCAATAACTGTTGATAACACGACCAATAATTTTGTAGAAATCTTTTCTTCTATCGAAAAAGCAGGGACTGGTGTTGACGGTTGGTTGACGGAAGTAGCAACGGAGTTTAACAAGGCCAATATTGTTGTGGATGGAAAACCTGTTTCTGTTAAGCTTCGTAATATTGCTTCAGGTACAGCCGCTGATTATATTAAATCGGGTAAGTATGTGCCAGACGCTTACACGCCTTCAAATGAATTATGGGGTGAAATGGTTAAAGCAAGTGGGGTGAAGACTCAGCTTGTTACTAATCGTCTCGTCGGAAATGTACCCGGAATTGTTATATCCAAAGCGAAATACGATGTTTTAGTGGATAAATACGGATCGGTAAATGTCAAAACCATTACGGAAGCCATATCTAATAATGAGTTTTCTATGGGATATACAGATCCCTTTGCCAGCTCTACGGGCTTAAATTTTCTCGTAACAGCTCTTAATACTTTTGACAGCTCTAATATTTTGGGAGAGAAAGCTGTTCAGGGGTTTGAAAAGTTTCAAGCCAATGTCCCTTTTATTGCGTCTACAACGATACAAATGCGTGATGCGGCTAAATCGGGCATGCTAGACGGATTTGTTTTGGAATATCAAACTTATTTCAATGCGGCGGATTTGAAGAGTGGTTATGTTTTCACCCCTTTTGGTGTGAGGCATGATAGCCCGTTGTACGCTTTAGGTGATGTATCTCAAGCAAAGCTAGATATCATTAAGAAGTTTGCAGAATTTGTTGCTCAAGAAAAGTATCAAAAATTAGGGCTAAAAAAAGGCTTCAATAACCTTGAGGAATACAAGTCGGAGCTGACTACAGTAGACGGTAACCTTTTATCTTCAGCGCAGAAGATTTGGAAAGAAAAGAAAAATGGAAATAGACCTATTGCTGCTGTGTTTGTAACGGATGTATCCGGTAGCATGGGTGGTGAACCTTTGAACCGTTTGAAGGAGTCACTGTTAAAAGGTCAAAAGTATTTAGGCAAGGACAATAGTATCGGTCTTGTTTCGTATTCTAGTGATGTCACGATTAATTTGCCTATTGGGAAATACGACACTAATCACCAGTCCATGTTCGTTGGTGCAGTGAACAGCCTTCAAGCTGGTGGCGGTACGGCTACCTTTGATGGAATTGTTGTAGCATTGAAAATGCTTCAAGATGAGTTAGTTGCTAATCCCAATATTAAACCAGTCATCTTCGTCTTGAGCGATGGTGAAACGAATGAGGGCTACGAGCTTAAGGACATTAAGAGCTTAATTGAGACCTACAAAACTCCAA
This sequence comes from Cohnella abietis, assembly GCF_004295585.1. Taxonomy (NCBI): domain Bacteria; kingdom Bacillati; phylum Bacillota; class Bacilli; order Caryophanales; family Paenibacillaceae; genus Cohnella; species Cohnella abietis. The sequence continues at coordinate 889,939 of NZ_AP019400.1, forward strand.
TCTACACTATCGGATATAATGCCAACATTAAAGCACTTCAAAGTATTTCGAGTATTAACGAGGCAGCTAGTATTAATGCAGATACAGATGATGTTGTCTATAAGATTGGAAACTTGTTTAATGCTCAAATGTAACTAAATTAGAGGAGGATTCAGATGTCATTTTCGATGGAAGTAGCAAGTCCAGAAGAGATAAAGGTAGCCATTGAGGAAGAGGTAAAGCCTGTACCCGAGGAGGTTGCCAAGCTTAAAGAGGTAGCGGAATCGAATGTAGCCACGATCATGGGGCTAGATGTTGAATCACTCGAGAAGCGGAAAGAAATACTACAATCGATTGACACGTTCGGCCTAAATACAATGAAATCATCCTCTGATAAAAATACATTGCTTCAAGTGTCCGTAGGCAACCTCTCCAAAACGGGAGATGAGGGCGGTCAGGTAGCTAAGGGCCTTGCTGCTCTGCATACGCAGCTCAAGGATTTGGATCCGAGTGTAATAGATTTTGCTAAGACCGGTTTGCTTGGCAAGCTGTTTAATCCACTTCGTGCTTACTTCCTTAGGTATCAAAAAGCCGATGGAGTCATTGCAGATATTGTTGTCTCTTTGGATAAAGGTAAATTGACTCTTAAGAACGATAATACCACTCTGGAGATCGAGCAACAGACGCTTCGTGACTTGACCAAAAAGCTTCAAAAGGAAATTCAGCTTGGGGCATTAATGGATGAGTCAATCGAATCACAGATTGAAGCTGCCAAACAACGTAATGAAAGTCCTGATAAGATCAGGTTCATTACCGAAGAAGTACTGTTCCCTCTGCGCCAGCGGGTTATGGACCTGCAGCAGATGCTCGTAGTCAACCAACAGGGGATTATGGCCATTGAAGTGGTCATTAGGAACAATAAAGAGCTGATTCGCGGAGTAGACAGAGCTAAGAATGTTACGATATCGGCATTGAAGATTTCCGTTACTGTAGCTAGTGCTCTCTACAATCAGAAGATTGTATTGAAAAAGATTGAGCTTCTCAATCAAACCACGAATGATCTGATCGCCAGCACTTCTAGAATGCTGAAAAATCAAGGCGCAGAGATTCATAAGCAATCACTTCAAGCGACTGTCTCGGTAGAGACATTGAAACAAGCCTTTACAGATGTGCTGTCTGCCTTGGATTCTATTAGCACCTACAAGCAGGAAGCCCTGCCTAAAATGCGTGATACAATCATTCAGTTCCGCGAAATGGCTGATAATGGCGAGAAGCAGATTCAACGTCTAGAAAGAGGACATAAGCTGGGTCTGTAATAGCGGGGTTTCCTCTGAAAAGAGGGGCAAGAGCCAATGGCGAGAGTTAGTAGGAGCCGCCGCGTAACTCCGCACAAAACTGCCTAAGTGGTGGGAATTAGAAGGAGCCGCCGCGTAACTCCTCACAAAAGCTGCCTAAGTGGTGGGAATTAGAAGGAGCCGCCGCGTAACTCCGCACAAAACTGCCTAAGTGGCGGGAGTTAGTAGTAGAAGCCGCGCAACTCTACGCAAAAGCTGCCTGGGTGGCGGGAATTAGTAGGAGAAGCCGCGTAACTCCGCACAAAACTGCCTAAATGGTGGGAATTAGTAGGAGAAGCCGCGTAACTCCGCACTAAAACTGCCTGAGTGGCGGGAGTTAGTAGGAGAAGCCGCGCAACTCTGCGCAAAAGCTGCCTGAGTGGCGGGAATTAGAAGGAGCCGCTGCGCAACTCCTCACAAAAGCTGCCAGAGTGGCTGATAGAAAACGCCAATCCACAAACCTCATACGAGGCTATGGATTGGCGTTTTTTTACTCTTTATTTTTCGAGTCTACGATTGCCGAGCCTTTGTTTTGTTTAGGGTTACTCCGGTTTCTTCGTCTTCCTCAACCTGCCCCGTACGTTTAATGAAGATAGAAAGCAGCAGTCCGACAACTCCAATCCCGATAATGACAAGGTACGCATCATTAATACCCTGAATAGACGCCTCCATCATCATATGCTCCTTGGAAGAATCCCCGCCTGATGCCATCATATCTTGAAGATGATTTTTGGTGCTGGTCATCATAATCGTAACAAGTAGAGAGGTACCAATTCCACCTGCAACCTGCTTGATAGTGTTGGAAATGGCTGTACCATGCGCATACAGTCTCTTAGGCAGTTGGTTCAGACCCGCCGTAGTGATCGGCATCAGGAACATTGCCATCCCGAAGCGCCGTCCTGTGGACATGAGAAGTAAATAAGTATAGCTAGTAGAATCAGTTAGATTAACGAAGCCAATTGTAGTCACAATTGTAATAATCATCCCGATAATGGACAGCCATTTTGCTCCAAACCGATCGAACAGTTTTCCTGTTATCGGCATCATGAACCCCATCAGAAGCGCGCCAGGGAGCATCAATAGTCCAGATTCCAGAGCTGTGTATCCACGTGCGCTTTGCAGGTACAGTGGAAGCAGCATCATATCTGCATACATAACCATCGTAACCGCAATATTGATTACAGTCGTCAGGGAGAACATGCTGTACTTGAACGCTCTGAGATCAAGAAGTGGATCTTTGGAAATGAGTTGTCGCCAGACAAACAAAATGAGGGAGACAACACCTACAGCGAGAGATATAATGACTTCCCAGCTTGACCATCCCTTGCTTCCTGCACTACTGAAGCCATAAAGCAAAGCTCCAAACCCGATTGTTGAGAGAATGACACCCCAGATATCAAGCTTGGGATAGCTTCGTTCCGAAACATTTTTCAGATAGAAAAAGGCGACAGCAATAACAAGAATGGCAAACGGAATCATTCCATAGAACAGAGTGCGCCAGGAATAATGCTCAATGACATAACCCGCGATTGTAGGCCCGATAGCAGGGGCGAAAATAATGGCGAAACCGACCATTCCCATAGCGGCTCCCCGCTTATCTGCAGGAAAGACGGTTAGAATGACAGTCATCAGTAGCGGCATGATAATACCAGCACCGGCTGCTTGAATCAAACGACCAACTAGCAAAATGTCGAAATTGGAGGCAACTGCCGAAACAATTGTTCCTCCGAGAAATAAAATCATGGCGCTCTGGAACAGCTCACGTGTAGTAAACCGTTGCATTAGAAATGCAGTTATCGGAATAAGTACCCCATTAACCAGCATATAGCCGGTTGTTAGCCATTGTGCCGTTGATGCTGCAATGCTAAAGTCGACCATTAGCTCTGGCAGCGCAACGCTCATAATGGTTTGATTCAGAACGGCGATGAACGCCCCTAGAATCATTACAAACAACAGGGGGCCTTTCTTAATAGATCCGATGTCAAATGCTGAATTGCTACTCATCATGCTCAATCCCTTCAAATTCATTGTTAAACTAATAAACACTTTGTTGTATACTAAACTCAATGTAAAAAATTATATTCATCTCGCTTCTTTTTCACAAGCAACAGCTTTTTGAAAAATGTTTATTAGTTTACGGTTGAGCGGAATCTGTAGTCTATGCGAAAAATAAATTACAAATAGCAAGGTATGTGTCGTTAAGAATTTTAAGAAGAAAGGAACTGAAAATCCATGCCAACAAAAACACCACGTACGGATCCGCGTGTGCTACGCACGCGGCAGTTGATTCGAGATGCATTTATCCAGCTTCTTCAGGAGATTGAGCTTGAGAAAATAACTGTAAATCGAATTACAGAGCGGGCTACCATTAACCGTGTCACTTTCTATCTTCATTACAGGGACATTCCGGACATGCTGGAGAAGATGGCAGATGAAATGATTAATGACATTCGAACTATCTATCACAGTATTCCGAATCAATCTAGCTCTACAGATCTCGATTGGTCCAGACTGGTCAAATTACTTGAGTATATTGCAGAAAATGCGAATTTTTATAAGACGCTGCTCTCTTCCAAACGTATACCGGTCTTTACCGAACGTCTTCAGAAGCTAATGGTTGAAGTGATTACTGGTAGAGTCGAGAGTCGAGAAAAATCCGCCTCTTCTTTAGCGGCAAGCATTCCGCAAGATATCATAATCTGGTACGGCTCCTCGGCCTTCATCGGTACAATTATTTTTTGGCTTCGCAATGACATGCCCTACACGCCGGTTTATCTCGCCAAACAGCTTTCTCTACTGGCTACGTTTAAGCTTAAGAACTTACAACTACTGGAGTGATTAATCCTGAAAAATACCCCAACCACTTTAGGTTGGGGCAGAGGAAACATATTTATGAGTGAGTTTTTTACTCTATTGCAGAACGTGAGGGAATAATTGAGAAAATAATGATTCCTTCAACTATAGAATATAAATCTTTGTGAGCATAATTTGGGAAGCGATCCATGTTGGATAGAATAGAATTTTTAGGCGGATGCACATGATAGGGCTCGGTTGCAGTCTGATATCGTTTGTCTAATTCATGGGGCTCGCTGTGGTATTGGGCTTTTATGTAGCCGTTTGCATCTTCCCAATCATAATAATATTTATTGATTATACCGGATTTGTTTGTATATTCGGTTATGTATAAGAGTGAACCATCGAGGAATGGGATTGTAGCTCTAAGTGAATAAATAGTTGAATGCTGACCAGAACGGTCGCTTAAGTGGATATCCCCCAATAACCCGTGGCCAAGCTCTCGTTTAATTAGCTCAAGATTACTACGTGGTCTACCGATCACCTGTTATCTCCTTCATAACATAACGCCATTCATCGGCATCACGAGTCCATTTCCAATCGTCAGAAGAATTTGGGTCTCCTATGCGCGACACAACTTCCTCGTACTTACCGTTATATTTGGATTCGAAGGTTAATAGAAGCTGAACGAGGTTTTTCATTCGTTCGACTTCATCATACACAGGCTCTTGTGACTTCTGATACTCATATTCTTGAATTACCTCGCGAATAACTGTTTCCTTACCATTAGTTGATCGATAAATAGCAGTGATGGGAATTCTAGCCTGTTTAAAAGACTGTTTATCATCCATGCTAGGAAATAAAATACGTTTATCACGTAACCAATTATTGATAGTCGTTGTCGAGACTCCAAAATAAGTGGCTATTTGTCCAGTTGTATACAAGAGGGGTTTTTCAATTTCCGTTGAAGATTCAAAGGCTAATTGAAGTAATTGGTTAAAGGCATCTGATAATTGCTTCGGAGTAAGACTGTCCAATGTATTCAGATTGATATAGGGGTTAAAATGTTGGGCTAACAGATCAGAATGATGTATTTGATTTAATAAATTGTAAATGAACTTAAAAGCAGCTATTCCATATTGCGGATTAAGTTCAATATCTCGAGAAATCTCATTCTCAACAATTTTGCGATCTTCGTAAGTTATCACAAACATCACCTCACCCCCATCATAACAAATAGTTAGCTGAACTACAACTAAACTTAAACCAAACGAAAAGTAAACTTAAATACCTATTATCAATTTAATCAAATGATGAACCGTGTATACCTCAAGAATGAATTAGAATAATCCCCATTCAAATGTTACAGATCTGCAAATTATTACCTCAAGACATTGACATCTATCTTGTTAAAATTATACATTATACATACCGAACGTTCGGTATGTCGCTAAAGATCGGAGGAAGAGAGTGAAACAGGATGACAAGATAGAAGGGACTACAAAGGATAGGATTGTAGACATTTCCAAAGCTCTGTTCGCACAAAAGGGCTATGCGGCAACCTCGATCCAAGATATTTGCGATGCGGTGCAATGCAGTAAGGGAGCTATTTATCATCATTTTAAGAATAAGGAAGAGCTCTTTGTATACTTAACGGAACAGGCATTTACAACGTCATGGGATCAGTGGGTTTCATTGGCTGCGAAGTATACAACTATGATTGAGAAGCTTTACGCATTTGCTGATTATTTTGTAGATACTATGCATAGACCGCTGTCGAAGGCTGCGGAGGAATTTTTGAAAAATGCCGCTAATGAAGCAACCCAGCAGAAATTCATCACAATTATTAGCGAGTACATGAATAATTTCGAAGAGTTTATTAAGGAAGGCATTACCTCAGGTGAATTTAAGCAAGAGGACCCTAAGGAGCTCGCATTCATCATATTAAGCTTCTACTCGGGCCTGGGTGATAGCAATGCTTTCCTGAGTAAAGAAGCTATGAAGCCTCTATTCCATAAAGCAACAACGCTTCTACTAGATGGTATTAGACCATAGGAGGGCATGTGTATGTTTATTGGGGTTAATGAGCAAGCTCATGTGGATTTGACTGTTATTATTCCGGCTCATAATGAAGAGAAATATATTCAAAGATGTCTAGATTCCATTCAGAAAGCAGCTGCTTCTTTCCAAGGCACTGTTGAAGTCATTGTCGTTCTCAATCGTTGTACGGATAAGACCCAGCAGATTGCCGAGTCATACCATTGTGTAACGATTACGGAAGATAGTAAGAACTTGTCCATAATCCGAAACACAGGGGTACGTGCAGCAAGAGGAGAGATCATTGTCACCATTGATGCCGATAGCTGGATGGGAGATAATATGCTGCTGGAGATTGACCGCCTCTTAAAGACAGGTACATATATTGGCGGTGGGGCAGGCAATATGAAATTTGAACGGGTCTCTCTGGGTATTATTGCTTCGGCACTCGTTATCTTGCTCCCACTTATGCTCAAATACGGTAACATTGCCGTTGGGATGTTCTGGTGTTATAAAAAGGATTTCGAAGCCATCCACGGGTTTGATGAGAGCATGCTTATGACAGAGGACGCGGATTTCGCGAAGCGCTTGAAGCAGTGGGGGAAGAAGCAGGGGAAAATGTTCGGGGCAATCAAGAAAGCAGCTTTGTTTACTTCAACCAGGAAGTTCGACACGTTGGGTGACTGGGCAATATTTAGAAATCCCAAAATTATAGTGGGCTACTGGACTGGCGGGAAAAATCGAAAAGCCGCAGATCTCGCTTACTATGAGGATCAAAAAAGATAAATGAATAGCTACGAGCTCCCGAACCGCTGCAGCACTTGGTACATGCTGAACGGTTCTTTTTTGTCCGCAAAGTCATCTTTCAAAAGTTATTTTTGAATTGACTATATTGTTTAATATCGTCTCATGGCGACACATTGGTGTGACGGGTTATTCTGAAGTAGACATTTTTAAAATCAAGTTTTACAGGAGGATTATGATTATGAGCACTAAGGTAACATCCATGAACCCTTTAATTACAACGATATTTACAGCCGACCCCTCAGCTCATGTCTGGGAGGACGGTAAGGTTTATATTTATGCTTCACATGATATGGACCCGGCTAGAGGCTGCGATCTAATGGATAGATATCATGTCTTCTCATCGGAGGACATGGTGAACTGGGTGGACGAGGGTGAAATTCTCCGCTCGGACGATGTGGCTTGGGGTAGACCGGAGGGTGGCTTCATGTGGGCGCCCGACTGTGCGTATAAGAATGGGACTTACTATTTCTATTACCCGCATCCTAGCGGTTCAAGCTGGAACGACACTTGGAAAATGGGGGTAGCGACAAGCGATAGCCCGGCTAGTGGCTTTACCGATCGGGGCTACATCCCGGGGCTTGGCGGATTTGCCATGATTGATCCGTGCGTGCTAGTGGATGAGGATGAGCGAGCGTATATGTATTATGGTGGCGGCAGTAAGTGCGCAGGTGGAGAGCTTAACGATGATATGATTTCCATTAAGGGCGAGATGCGTGAGATGGAAGGGCTAGAGGATTTTCATGAAGCGGCATGGGTTTTTAAGAGAGCTGGCATCTATTATTTGACCTATGCAGATAATCTAGATAATCATAACCGTATGAGGTATGCGACAAGTGAGAATCCGCTTGGACCGTGGACATATAGGGGGATCTTCCTAGAACCGACAGGCTGTTCCACTACCCATGGCTCTGTGACGGAATATAAGGGACAATGGTATCTGTTCTATCATAATCAGGACATTTCGGGCCAAGGCAACTTAAGAAGCGTATGTATCGATTATTTACATTTTAACGAAGATGGAACAATCCAAACGGTCGTACAGACCAAGGAAGGCGTCAGATCGGTTGGGGCTGCTCCTACTCCAAATCCATTGGAAACAACCTATTCCGCTGAAAATAGTACTGTAGGCGGAGGAGCGAAAGTCTCAACTAATGAGCAGGGGGAAGGTTTTATCCACGATTTGCATCTCGCAGGCTCTTATAGTCAATTCGATCATGTCGATGGTGCTAATGGCGGCCGAGCGACGATTAACATTGCTTACGCAACAGATGAGCGTCTAGCTAAATTGCACCTCATGGTCAATGATATAGACTGGTCCTTACTCAACGCTCTTTCAACCGGTGGTCCAGCTGAATTTACCGGCATTGCAAGTATTACGGTTTCGTTGCAGCCCGGCAATAATAATAGTATTAGACTTTCAGGTGGTAGGGGCGGAATTAGTGTTGCAAGCATTACCGTCACCCCATTTCTGGATTAAAAACGTTTGGGAAAAGATTAAGCTTTTATTGCTATTCATAGAATGTAGTTTCATCGCATATTATCGGAAGAGTCCCATTGCCTCAGGCGTTTGGGCTCTTTCTATTCTATTAAAAAAGGGATTATTTGTTGGAAGCAGAGATGTTATGATGAATGGAAACAACCGTAACATTTGAGGAGAGACATCGTTGAAGACATTAGCTAGCTATTACTTTTTCTTTTATTTGGGCATGTCCGTACTTATGCCGTATACGAGTCTATATTTTAGCGATAGGGGCTTTACTCTCACGCAGGTTGGACTCATCTTATCCTTATGGGCTTTGGTAAGTATCGTTGCGCAACCTGTTATGGGGATGATCAATGATCGAATCAACAATCCGCGGAAAATATTGATGATATGCGCAATAGCGGCTCCTCTGCTTGGAATGGGATTTAATATGGTAGAGAGTTTGTTTGGAATTCTCGTTTTATCACTCTTTTTTGCATGGTTTCAGTCCTCTGCTGGACCCATTGGCGATGCGATGTCTGTGGAGATCGCTAGTAAACAAGGCTTCACCTTTGGTAGCGTGAGACTGTGGGGAGCGTTAAGCTATGCGGTGGGGACATTCACTACTGGCATTCTCTACGATAAATTCGGATATAACAATATATTTATATACTATTTAATCGTGAGTTTAACCATCTGCGTAGTACTTCTATTTCTGCCTGCAACCAAGGTTACTCGGAGAAAAATGACGTTATTCGGACAGATGGGGGAGGTTATTCGGAATAAACGCTTTATGATATTTGTTTTTACTAGCATGCTGGTAATAATGTCTGCGACGATTAACTTGAGTTTTTTGCCGCTGTACTTTAAGGAAATGGGCTTTAATAAAAGCTGGATCGGTAGCGCTTTTGCGATTGCTGCCATTATAGAGGTTCCAATGTTCTGGGTAGCAACTAAGCTTAGCCGGAAAATAGGCAGATATCAATTACTTTGCGTGGCTGCGGCGATTTATGGCATTCAGTACTTCACTCTGTTTATTTTCTCAGATGTCTATTTAACGCTTGGCGTTCAACTTATGAATGGGGTCGCATTTGCATTTATTGCAGGAACAGCTGTAGAAGTCGTACAAAGCTACGCGACCGAAGGAACGAGTGCAACATTGCAAACCGTACATGCTGCTGTAACGTGGGGGATTGGCGGGATCGTCGGCAATGCGATGGGTGGCATGATCGTAGATCACTGGGGTGCTCCCTTCCTCTATTTCATTCTATTTTGTCTTTGTGCGACGGCGTGTGTTTTGTATATCTCGACTAGGCATTACCAGCAAACTGTTGGGGAAAGCTCCGCAACTAACTCATAGCCGATTACGTTATATTGTTGAAACAAAAAATGGTTAAATAAGGATGGATCTTATATCATAAGGAAATTATTTGGCGTCATTGCTGTTACGGCTGTAGTTATTATTGGCTTGATGATTACGATGAGCGTAGAAAAGAGCATTGAAAACAGCATTGAAAAGCCAAATAGACAGTATGTTTCGATTCTTGGAATGAATATGCATGAAGAGGAATCAACAAGGGATAAAATGGAACAACTCCATATAGAGCTTAACCATTTAGTAGGAGCAGGGAACACTGATTATTTAGTGTGGGGACAATATATTGAAGCGCATTGGGATGAATTTTATGAAAGTCCCTATTTGAACGTATCATTCTTAACAGAACTAAGCATTCACGTTAGCCTTGAGGTTGTGGCTGAGGATATTCACAAGGTCATCGATTTAGTGGCTATTGCAAAACAAAAGAAGAGTGTTAAGGCTATTCGCTACGCTGACAAAATCGTTAACGACTTAAATGGTTGGCTATATAACCCGAACCAAGAGGACGATGTGTATTGGGGTGCAACTGCAACGTTACAAGGAGATGGAGATCAGAAGGTCATTCGTAGGATTAATAAATTTATCAATAATAATAGGTAAGTTAAACAGGGGGGATAGCTTTGCAAACTAGATATCGTGTCATCCTCGTTGTAGTGGTTGCTCTAATACTCTCATTTATCTTTTATCTGTTAGAAAGCAAGCAAAGTAACCAGCACAATTACAGAGAACGTGAAGGTGAATATGTTCGGATTATAGAGCGTATGATTGTATCCACTCTGAAGGAGGAGGTATACATCACTGAGCAAGAACGAAATAATACTACTGTATGGAAGCAATTATTTGAACAATATGGAGAGCGGTTTTCCGTTGAGACACTAAGCTTCGAGAGAATCCCGAACGATAACAGTGAGATACATAAACTACTTCCTCCAAATGCAAAGCCATCCAGCTTTGAAAAAGATGATTCAGCATTTTACATCAGTTATACCATTGGAAGTAAACGTTACTACTTGGCATACTATGATGCAGGCAATAGAGTCGTCAAAAGCATCTACTTATTACAAGACAATCCCGACAATACTGTAAAGTATATGAATGAAAATAATGAGAAGTATACCCCGACTGTTAGTGTTCCGTTTTATCGAAAATGAACTGATTAGTCTTTTCTGTAGTATAAAATATAACCAGCCGGTGCCGCATGGTGCCGGTTAGTTGCATGTTGAATGTTATTCTGGGACAAGTAGGGTACTAAACAACATAGTACCTTTTTTTGGCATTCACCTCTAAAAGTTGGAACTCAGCAAGGAGCGACGGACTATAGATGTCAAAAAGTATTCGGAAAAATCTGTAGAATCTACTCTGATTACTAATTATTCAGCTTGGTTCGGTAAGCCGATCCGGATTATTAACAGTGGAGATATAAAAAAATTACAGATAGAAAAGGATACTTATTTACTGGAAAAGCTGAAATCAACGGAAAATAAGGAAACATACCTTGTCACCTATCCTGGCGGGAACGTTTATACAGTAGAAGATGTAAACCACTCAGGATTTCTAATGACGTACGATAAGAATGGCGACATTGTGTTCGGTGTTCAAGCTTATTCAAACAATCAAAGAATACTTTCACCGGGCGAAGAATATTATCCACCGGGCAGTCTGGTAACGGCTACCTATGACCAATACCATGAACGACAAGGAAATGCATTTATTTTTATCGTATCCCTTGTTTTCCTTGTTTATAGTTGGTATGTGTTCCGTAAAGAATCACTTCAAAGATTTCTATTCAAATTATCATACCGGCTTTGGGTTCTAGCCATTCCGAATACTGCTGGAGCTGAATATGCTTATGAGCTTCCTGGTGCTCTTGTAATTGATTTAGTACTAAGATTTATTCCTTGGGCGAGGATCTGGTAAAAAAATAATAAATTTAGTCAATTATCCCTATAAATTTATGTTTATAGGCTCTTTTTGATGAAGTTTGTCATTTTGCGGTCATTGGGGTGTGATAGGATTACGTTTGGCTCAAGTACAATTATAGGAGGAAAATAGTTATGAAGAATAAGATTTTTAAGCAGTTCGTTTCATATGTAATGATTGTATCTCTACTCTTTACATCGGTTGGTGTAGCTTATGGCGCATCGACAGCCGTGACATCGGACATTAAGGGACACTGGGCAGAAGCTCAGATATCTACTTGGATTGATAATGGATTTATTAAAGGTTATGAGGATGGGAGCTTCAAACCGGAGAATCAAATTACAAGAGCAGAATTCTTTACTTTGATTAATCGTTCTTTCGGGTTCACAGAAGAGACAGCCATCTCATTCAGTGATGTTAAAACAGGAACTTGGGTATACTCGGAGGTTGCAAAAGCAGTAAAAGCGGCCTACATAACAGGTTATGAGGACGGCACTATTGGCGCAAGCAAGCCTATTACGAGACAAGAAGCGGCATCTATCGTGGATCGTCTTCTTGGCCTTTCTTCAACGGAAAGCGCAACTGCGGTTTTTACTGATTCTGGCTCTATCGCATCTTGGGCGAAAGCTTCCGTGAATGCTACCGTTGCTAAAGGGATTTTGAAGGGCTACACCGACAATAGCTTCAAGCCAAACAAATCTATTACACGTGCAGAAGCGGTGGCAACCTTAGATCGCGCGGCTGCAGCTAAAGTGACAGCTTACAACAAAGCAGGAACTTACGGCCCAGCAACAGGAACGGAAACCATTAATGGCGATGTTACTATTAACGTAGCAGGTGTAACCTTACAAAACTTAGTTATTAATGGCAAGCTGTTATTCGCAGCCGGTATTGGTAAAGGAGACGCCTTCTTAACTAACGTAACCGTCAAAGGCGAGACTACCGTAAATGGTGGGGGAGCAAACAGTCTTCATTTCAAGGATTCAAAATTGGGTAAAATTATTATCAGGGCTTTAGAGCAAGTACGTTTGGTTGCTGAGGGTTCAACAGTAATTGAATTAGTCGAAGCTTCTTCGGCTGCAATCATTCAAGAAGAAGGCACGACGGGTCAAGGCTTCGGCGATATCATCTTGAATAAGGATTTGCCTGCTGGTTCAGTTGTCGTATTAATAGGTAAATTCGGCAAGGTGAGCATTCTTGGAGACAAAGTGAAGATTGAATTGCCTGATGGGACAACGATTGATATATTCCAAACAGATACAGATGTAACGGTATCCGGAAAAGGAAAAATAATCAAAGCAGTGCTGGGGAAGGACTCCAAAACAACGTTTGAAAACCAGCCAACGGAAATCGTTGGAGGAACTGTAGTACCTGGTTCTGGTCCAGTTACTAATCCAAGCACGCCAACATCTCCTGTAGCGCAAAAGGGAATTGTAATAGGAACTGTATACACTAATAACTTTTACGATGAGTCGCTCGCTAGCGTAGCCGTAAGCGTGTACGCAGGTGTTCAAGATAGCGGCACTTTAGTGGACACTGTGGTCACAGATGACGATGGTAAATATTCGATCAGCAATGTTCCTGCTGGCCAATTTTATTTGAAGTTCGTAAAAGAAGGCTACATGGATAGAACGATTACTCCAGCTAATCACACAGTAACAGCAAACGCTACAACCGACGCTTCGGCATCTTTTATGTACTTTAATCTAGTTAGGGGATATCTAAAAGATACAAGCGGCAACCCAATTAGTTCGTACCTTGTAAACTTATACGATGATAGTGGAAAATCCGATTATGATTTGCAAACATTAACAGCAGACGACGGATCTTTTGAATTCTACGATGTTCCAGATAGTGATGAAGTGTATATCTATGTACCAAGCGGATTTTATCAGTACTATGGTGATGAAGTTGGTCCAGTTAAGGCAGATGGACTAACTATTTTGGAACCAATTGTCCTTAAAATCGAGGAAACACGTCTAAGTAATCTGGTTTTAAGCGGAGCCACACTCAGCCCTGCATTCTCACCGGATGATTGGTATCAAACGGCTAGTGTCCCTAATAATGTATCCAACACAACCATAACGTCTACATCGATGCATCCTAACGGGTATGTAACCTTCGATGCTGATGTTATTAATGGAATAGCTCAACTTAATGAAGGGAATAATTGGATCCAAATTTACTCTCATTCGGAAAGTGGAAACTATAGAACATACCAGGTTAATGTGTATAGGGAAACTACTGAACAAGCGGATGCTATAGCGAAAATTACTTTAAGAGACGAATCCACCCTTGTCCAAGAACTAAACAAAGTTACAAGGTTAGGGACAGCTGTTGATGAGTTTGTGTCACAATATAAAATCGCCATTGCTAACGCAGCTCCTAACTCATTGGACACGTCGGGTAAAATCGCTGATTTGGTAAATCGTATAAACCTCCAAGAAGATGATAATAGACTAGCTTCTCTAAGTTTAAGTGGAGTGACACTTAACTCACCATTCTCTCCCGATATAAAGCAATACACAGCAACCGTATCGAATACCGTTACAAGTACAAAAGTAACTGCTACGGCGATAAATGAGAAGGCTGAGATAGAATTTGATAATGATGATGCTACATTTAATCTAAAAGAAGGGCGTACCAATGAAATTAGGGTTTATGTATATCCTGAGTATCAAGATGAAACCTTGTACACAATTTATGTTTATAGGCAACCGGGGCAAGCGCAATTGGATGCTATTGCAAAGATCCGGGCAGCTACGGATACCGCTTCTGTATCAAGAATTACAATAAATGATTTAAACACTGCCGCAGGAGAAGATATTGCTTATTCTGATTATTTATCAGATTATCAAGGGGAGTTATTAAGATATAAGAGTCGATCGACTCTAAATACGGCAGATGATATTGCTAAATTTATTAATGAAAGTATCAGATAACAGAAATAATATCATTTTATATGCATTCTAACGTTAGTACCATAAAACAGCGGTAGCCTAGGACTTTAATCTGTCCAAGACTACCGCTGTTTTTATATTTGAGCCAGTGTAAACCTTCAAAGACTTAATCCGCTCTTAAAGTAGGTAAGCTATAGTGTTACTATCTCTGTCAGAATTCTATGTTACCCATTATTTCACCTATGCTCTCAAACTATATGTATAACATTTCCTTATTTAATTTTATAATACCATTTTTTGTGGCGAAATGAACAACGATCATAAGCAGTTATTTTTTTAATAGAGTAAATTTTGTAAAAAGCTCTGTGGTTATAATGTAAAATGCAGGCATTCCTAAATTGGCAGAGAACTTATATACTTAAGCACGCTTAATGTCGGTTATTCTCGAGGTATGATAAATGAATGCTGAAGAATTAAAAAAGAAAATCTCGAACTTGTCGATATGGAAAAAGAACGGGCAAAGGGCGCCACATAAACCTTTGCTTCTTTTGTATGCTTTGAGTATGCTTCAACAAAACGTTACTCTTTTGCCCTACGAAGAGATTCGAATGAAAATAAGAAAGCTTCTCTTTGAGTTCGGTCCTATGAGAAAGTCCTACCATCCGGCGGAACCATTCGTAAGGTTGACGACAGATGGCATCTGGAATCTGAACATACCAATAAATAAACGTCAAATTTTCGAAAAACAGCTTATTATTGATCACGCTGTTGGAGGCTTTTCTGATGCGGTGCTTAGTTTATTAAAGGGAAACGGAAAGCTCATTCAAGAAGTAGTTGAGCAACTGCTTAATGATCATTTTCCTGAGACTATGCATCAGGACATAACGGAGGAATTGAGTCTTCAACTATCATGGGTTACAAATCGAAGAAGAGACCCTAATTTTCGAAACAAGATATTAAAGGCTTACGAGTTTAGCTGTGCAATATGCGGCTTTAACGTTAGACTGGGTCATAATTTGATTGCAGTTGATGCTGCGCATATTCAATGGCATCAAGCTGGCGGACCGGATATTGAGGAAAATGGGGTTGCTCTATGCTCCCTCCATCACAAACTATTTGACCGAGGAGTATTCACCATTACGGGGGATAGGCAAGTGCTTGTTGCGGAAGAGGCGCATGGAACACAAGGTTTCGAGGAGTGGCTCATGAGATATCATGGAAAAACAATCCGTTCTCCAATACGTCCGGTATATCAGCCCAAAGAAAGCTTTATTGAATGGCATGTTCGGGAAGTATTTAGAGGACCGGCAAGATATAGAGTTAATGATGGATAGATCATTATATAGATGCGACAATAAAGAGAGGGGACTTCCCCCAATGAAACAAGGCCTCTATGAGCAAGTAATCAACCAACTTACGGCTAATCAACTGACTAACTTAGATACATCCTCATTCGAGATCGGCAAAGAAAAGCTTGATGTCGAAGAAGCGCGTAAGCTGCTATCCAACTACATCGGTCTTGTAACTCGTAGAGCCTTGAAGATGGTGCGTGAGCAGACTAACAATGACGAGGAGCTTATTTTAGCTCAAGTCCAAACCTGTAACGAGATGATATCGACGCTGAAGGGCAGCCTTGGACAGGAAGAGTGCGACTTGCTGAAGCTGGACGAGCAGGGCGAAGTACTGACGTATATCTATTCCAAAATCAATCACATTCGCTCCTTCAAGAATGAGAAAATCATTCGTCCGGCGACTCCCTTGTCCCAAAGCTCCTTATTCACTGGCTCTCACTCCGAGCCGAATATGCTGCATGAGTTAAAGCACGAGATCGTTACATCCGATAGGATTGATTTTCTCGTCTCGTTCATCAAGTGGAGCGGTCTTCGCATTCTCATGGAACAGCTAGAAACCTTTACTTCTAATGGAGGTCAACTCCGTGTCATCACGACGACGTACATGGAAGCGACCGACTATAAAGCGATCATCGAGCTGAGTAAGCTGCCCAACACTGAAATCAAAATCTCATACGATACAGATCGGACACGACTGCATGCGAAAGCGTATGTGTTCAAACGTGATACCGGATTTACTACTGCTTATGTCGGCTCCTCTAACCTGTCTAATCCCGCTCTCACAAGTGGTCTGGAGTGGAATCTTAAGGTGACGGAGAAGGACTCTTATGATGTCCTGAAGAAAATCGAGGCGACGTTCGAGAGCTACTGGAACGATCGGGAATTCCGTAGCTTCACACCGTCCGACACCGAGCACGAACAACTGCTTAAGCAAGCCCTCCTACCGAACAAATCCGGTGCGCAGGGCTCGCTTTATTTTCCGTTCGAGATTACGCCTTACGATTACCAGAAAGAAATTCTCGAGAAGCTAGAAGCCCAAAGAACATTATATGGACGTACTAATAATCTAGTCGTTGCCGCTACGGGTGTGGGTAAAACCGTCGTGTCGGCGTTCGACTACAAGAGATTTGCCGAGAAAAGACCACAAGCGAGACTGCTGTTTGTCGCTCATCGGGAAGAAATTCTGAGACAGAGCCGGGATACTTTCCGCTATATCATAAAGGACTTAAACTTCGGCGAGCTACATGTGGGCAGCAACCAAGCACAAGGCTTGGATCATCTGTTCATCAGCATTCAGAGCTTTAATTCTATGAGGCTTACGGACAACACAACATCTGAGTTCTACGATTTCATCGTTGTGGATGAGTTTCACCACGCAGCAGCTCCTTCCTATCAAAAACTGCTCTCCTACTATAAGCCGCAGATTCTGCTAGGACTAACCGCAACGCCGGAACGGATGGACAGCAAAGACGTGCTTGGTTACTTTGGGGATACGATTGCAGCCGAAATCCGCCTCACGGATGCAATCGACCGGAAGCTACTTAGTCCATTTCAATATTTTGGCGTGACTGACCAAGTCGATCTCTCTCAGGTGAAGTGGTCGCGACGTGGGTACGATCTTGCTGAGCTCGAAAACTTATACACGAATAATAAAATCCGGGTCATGCAGATCCTGAACAGTATGAAGAAGTACGTTACTGATATGGAGCAAGTCAAGGGGCTTGGATTCTGTGTCGGCGTTGATCATGCCATCTATATGGCTAAAGTTTTCGAGGAAGCGGGATTGCCTGCCATTGCGCTTCATGGTAAATCGAGCGACGATGACCGTAGACAAGCAAAAGCCCGGCTCACGAGTGGCGAGATCAAAATGATCTTCGTAGTGGATCTATATAATGAAGGAGTCGATATTCCGGCGGTCAATACGATTCTATTCCTACGGCCCACGGAGAGTTTAACGGTATTTCTCCAACAATTAGGGCGTGGCTTGAGGCTTGCAGAAGGGAAAGAGTGCCTAACCGTGCTTGATTTTATCGGACAAGCCCATCAGGACTACAACTTTCAGGATAAGTACCGAGCATTAATTGGTCACACGAAGCATTCCGTTCAGCACTATGTTGAGAATGGATTTTCAAGTCTGCCCAGAGGTAGCTTTATTCAATTGGAGAAACAGACAAAAGCATATATCCTTCGTAACCTGAAACAAGCGATAACAAATCGTAGAAGCTTGATTCATAAGATCAAATATTTTGAGGGAGATACTGGATTAGATCTCTCGTTAGCAAATTTCGTGCGTTATCATGGACTAAGCTTGTACGAGTTATATGGTGGAAGAAATGGGAATCGAACATTTAATGGTCTTAAAGAAGAAGCGGGTGTTGCGGAAGCTCGAGAGGGATACTCATGGAGTAACTCCGACTTTGTCGCCAAAAGAGTTCCAGCCCTCCTCAACTTGAATTCTCGGAGGCTGATAAAGTTCCTCCTGACTTATCTTGAGAATGGTGTTCCCCCGCGCTCGGAAGAGGAGCGGCTGATGCTGAATGTTTTTTATTATACTTTTTATCGGTCCGAGCCGGCCAAACATGGATTTGCTGACGTGGATGGGGCGATTCAAACTACACTTGCCTATCCCGCTTTTCGCGAAGAAGTCATCGAAATCTTGAAGTACAAGCTAACGCATCTCGACTTCGTGGACAGGCCTAATGAGTTCCCTTTTACATGCCCACTCGACATCCATTGTAGCTACTCCATGGATCAGATCTTAGCCGCGTTTGGCTACTGGAACGAAGAAAAGGCACCGAGCTTCCGGGAAGGCGTAAAGTACTTTGAAGATAAAATGACTGACATCTTCTTTATTACCTTAAACAAGTCAGATAAGGATTTCTCGCCCTCTACGCTATACGAAGACTATGCGATCAATGAGCGATTGTTTCACTGGCAGACGCAGAGCCGGACGTCGGAGGACTCCAAGACGGCGCAGCGATACATTCATCATAAGCAGATGGGATCGCGGATCGCCTTGTTCGTTCGGGAGTATAAAGAAGAGAATAACTATACTTCTCCGTTTGTTTTTCTAGGTGAGGCGGAATATATAAAGCATGAGGGAAATAAGCCGATGAGCTTCGTCTGGCGATTAAAAGTAGATATGCCTCCAGCGATGGTGCCGGCTGCAAATAAAGTTATCGTGTAGGAAGTGAGTCGAATGATTGAAGTGGCAGCGGCCATTATTGAGAACGGACAAGGACGAATATTAATTGCGAGGCGGAAAAAGGGGAAGTCCCAAGAAGGTTTATGGGAATTTCCCGGAGGGAAGCTGGAGCCTGGCGAGTCGCCGGAAGCGTGCCTCGTTCGAGAGCTGCAAGAGGAAATGGGGATCGAGATCTCGCCTTACTCTTATTTCGGGGAAAACGAGCATGATTATGGAACGGTTCAGATCAAGCTAATTGCTTATCTGGCTACATATTCACATGGCGAAATAAGGCTAGTCGATCACGACGATTATCGTTGGTCGAAGCGCGAAGAGCTTCGAGAGTATGAGTGGGCTCCTGCTGATGTTCCTTTTGTGGATTGGCTGATAGACAGAGATCTATCGTAGTCCACCAATCTATTTGAACAAAGCATTCAAAACATTAAACGCTTTTTCAATTTCCGCATCCTCTTTATCCACAAGTAACTCGACAATCTTCCGGATTGTCGAGTTTTTCTTTTCTATATCTGGAAGTTTCCCGTTATTAAACAACTCGAAGAAATTGACTCCAAGAGCTTCGGAAACTTTTTCTAGACTTTGAAGCGTAACGTTCCTCTCGCCCCTCTCAAGATCGCCAATGTATGAATGGGAGGTACTAGCTAATTCAGCAAGCTGCTCTTGGGTTAGTCCTTTTGCCTTTCTAATGCTGCCCACTCGCACACCGATCAACTGATAAATGGATTCTTGCATATCATTGTCCACGCTCCTAATAAGAAGTGTAGACAAAACTAGATGATTGGATAACCCTACTATAAGATCAATATTAATCTCATTAGGTTAATTTACTATTATTCCGAGGTGAAACAAGGAGTGATATGCATGAACAAATGGATTAGTGAAATTTTAACGAAGAGATACGAAGCATTATCGGAGGAATCCAAGAGTAAGGAGGAGTTGATATCATTAGTTGAACAGGCTAACAATTACGAGAAATTATTGATTGGTGAATTGTCAGATGATGGTGTGAAAGTATTGAATACGCCGATCTAAAGCAGCATTATAGCCTTAAGTAGCATGTAGATTTCAGCAGGGTACTACACCAAGTAGTACCTTTTTTTGGCATTCACCCATAGAAGTTGGAACTAAGCAAGGAGCGGTGGGCTAGCTATAATTTGAGGTAGAGGAAGTGTTAAAGGGTCCAAAGTTGAGGAGGAAATGAAATGAGTCAAGCGTCGAGGATATGGGCTGATTTGATCATATGGGCAGGGTATATGCAGCTGGGAGTGGTGGTCGGAAGTCTTGCCATTCCCTATCTACTTCAATGGCGTCAAGAATTGTCTTCTATTCGGCCGTTGATCAGACAGGTGTTCTGGACGTATGCGGCTTATATTTTATGCACCAATCTGTTTATGGCCATTCTGTCTATCTTCCTTGCCCCGAAATTGGTAGATGGTTCAGAGCTGTCTAATGCCATATGCATCTTTATTACGCTTTATTGGGGGGCTCGTATAGGCATTCAGTTTTTCTATTTTGACAAAAAAGGACTACCGAGTAGTGGGATTTATCGTTACGGGGAATGGTTGCTTATTCTGTGCTTCGCTTTCTTCACGATCGTATATGGCAGAGTGGCGCTTATAAGTATTTGGGGGATGTCATGATGGCTGCTTCTGTATTGCTTATCGTTATATGTATTCCGGTGCTCGGTTACCGGATTTCTCAATTACAGTTGCTCGTTGTTAAACGCAGTTTAGTATGGGCAATGGCGCTCTGCTCTATAGTGCTTGCAGATCTAATTATGTTCGCTCAACCCGCGGGGTTAAGGATGGCAGCTATTATCTGGGTGTTATTATATGCGATGAAATCCGTTGTTTACGTTGAAAGCTCGAGTCGGGATAAGCGGGTGCTGCCCGTAAGTCATTGGATTACCTTTCACCTCTGGATTGGAATGAGACCCTATGTATTCGCTAAAAGAAAAAATAAACCGTACGATGATGCCGGCAAATATATTAGGCTTGGAATTGTTCGATTGATGATTGGTTTGGGGTTGGTGGCTCTATCGTGGCTAGTATGGCAATCGGCTGCTCAATGGAATTGGAATCATCGTTTCAGTCTGATTGGGACGAGCTGCTTCTTATTAATGGGCTTAAGCTTTGTGGGACATTTTGGCATACTGAATATTTTGGCGGGTATTTGGAGGTATGTCGGATTTGACTGCCAGCAATTATTCCGCAATCCGATGATGTCGAGAAGCTTGAATGAATTCTGGAGTCGGCGTTGGAATTTAGCTTTTTCGGAAATGACGACTTTGGCCGTATACCGTCCGTTGGCGGGTGTTTTCGGTAAAGAAGGGGCGGCGTTCGCATCCTTCCTGTTCTCGGGAATTCTCCATGAGCTGGCAATAACGGTACCCGTTCGGCAGGGCTATGGAATGCCTTTACTCTATTTTTTTATTCATGGCTGTTGCATTGCAATAGAGCGTATGTTGGATAAAAGAGGACTGTCGGTTTCCAGAATTCCGTGGATAGGTCGAGCATGGACGATGCTTTGGTTGATTTTTCCGGTCTTCCTCTTGTTTAATCGTTACTTTCTGACAGCTATCGTATGGCCGATTATAGGAATTTATTAAATTTTAGTTGGGATGAATGCTATTATGGGACAAGTAAGATGTTGAGCTTTAAGAAAGAAAGGTGAAGGACATTGAAAATCGGTTTGGTTAGACATTTTAAGGTGATGAAAGATTACCCTAAGGGGAAACGATATAGCGCAAGTGACGTGACGCAATGGTTTCAAGAATACGATCTCGCTGAGATCGAAGAGGGAAGCACCGACTTATGCGGGATTGAGTGGAATCAATGTCTCGTAAGTGATATGACGAGAGCAAGAATAACTGCGGAGAAAATATTCGAGGGAACCATACTCGTAAAAGCCGATCTAAGGGAAATTCCTGCACCTAAGTTTACTACGAAGCTTAAGCTGCCGTTCTTAGGGTGGCTAATATTAATACGGCTCTCCGTACTAATGAATCGTCAGACCCGTCAGGATATCAAAATTGCGAAGGAGCGCATCAATAAGGTACTCGATGAGGCGGTCGCATCTGACTTAGAAAATGTACTGATCGTAAGTCATGCAGCATTAATGATGTACATGAGCAGAGAGCTAATCAAGCGAGGCTTCCACGGCCCTAAGCTCGGATACCCAACTAACGGGAAGCTTTATGTTTTTGAGGGGTAGGGGATAGAAATCCCTATCATTATGAAGGGTTTTTTTTGACTTTAATATAGCAGGAAATAAACTAACTAAGATCGAACTTATAATCCAGATAGCCAACAAAACCAAAGCACTACATAATCAACCCAACCCAAGGTGGTCCAAAATGAAAAAGTACCTCACAAAAGTACTCCTACTTAGCTTAACGCTAGTTTTCTGCATCGCGGCATCAAATGCTAACATGAATGTGACTAAAGACTTGCCCCTGCTGGACGATCGGGGAGGTAATTGGGTTCTTAAGAATGCCAAAGAATTTGACCTCAAATGGTCTATACAAGACGATAGTCCTTACCAAAAGTTTGAATTAGACAAGGGACCGAATGGGCTGGTATACGTTCAAAGCTTCAATCATCTCTCTGCGATTGACTCGAGCACAGGAGAGACAGTGTGGAAGAAGAGCTCGGAATGGAAGGGATCAAATCAGAATGAAGTCGGGCTTGATGGTAGCGTGTATAAATTTGACTACGGGAATAGCAAGAAAATAAATAGTAAAACGATCCAATTAAATATAACTCGCTATAGCTCTGAGGGAGTAGTTACAACCTTCAAGAATATTAAAGCAAGTTCGCCGAATGGGGTTCAGTGGTCTCACTATTCCCAAACGATCCATGCAGCCAACTCCAATGGCGATTTCACTATTCTTACGGACAAAGGACTGCTTTCCTTGAAGCCGAACGGCTCTAAGAAATGGTTGCTAAGTAGCCTAAATACGGTCAAGGGTAAGCTGAATCTAATGGACTTGAAGGATATATACGCAGATAACAAAGGGAATATTGTGATTAAGTTTGAGAAAGAGCTCGCTTCTATTAATGCGGATGGTAAGGTGAATTGGGTACGCCCTTACAAGCTTAACAATAATAAGGGAGTCTATTCTATAACGCAAAACGGTTACTTTCTTGAGGTCATCCATGAAGTAAACTCTCAAGCTTATACTCCGAAATTATACAGCATCACGAGTAAAGGATTAATTGCCGTGAAGGATGTTTCTGTCATTAACAAGGAGCTTAACAACTCGGACAAGAACGGCGGATTGTATCAGTTAGAAGACAATACGAATGAGCTCACAAATCTAGATTATTTTAAGGGAAATGCCAAATGGGTATATGGTCTAACGAAGTCGGAGAAGCAGGGCGGACATGAATTGTATAACGGTTCTCTGACTACAGACTCTCAGGGGAATGCCTATTTCGGAAGTAATGTAGGTACCGTCTATTCTTTAGATAACAAAGGCAAACCAAGATTCACTATTAAGATGAGAAACGGGATCATTGCCTTTCCCGACATTGTAGCTATTAGCGATAAGTTAATTGTAGTAACCGTTAATAATCAAATTGCTTGCATTGAGAAAATAGGGAAATAGCAGGTGGAAATCGAGCTCGGTTTGCAGATGAAAGGTTATTTAGTTAAGAGGATAGAAATGGCCGCTTCTCGGTATTAACCGGAAGCGGCCATTTTTCTATATGAGGCGTAAAGGATATTAAGATGACGCACCAAATATGATTTGTCCAAAATCGGAGCTGCGATGGAAATCAGGTGTCTCAGACGTTACGAGATTCCAGCTGAGGTAATGGGGAGCAGGCGTGTCATCACCACATTTGTAGAAATTCCCACTCATAACGGCCCCGGATACCGCTTCAAAATCAGGAAAGAGGCTGCTAATAAATGTGAAAGGAATACGGAACTCCAACTCCCAATAGCGCCTGCCAAATTCCGAATCTGTTAATCCGGTTGCTGGTTTAATCTGAAATATTTCGGTAGTCATGTCGGCTACTTGAGTAAGATCATTTCTTCCGGTCCCAAGACCAAGCAGTAGCGTGCCTGCTGCATTTAATT
This sequence comes from Cohnella abietis, assembly GCF_004295585.1. Taxonomy (NCBI): domain Bacteria; kingdom Bacillati; phylum Bacillota; class Bacilli; order Caryophanales; family Paenibacillaceae; genus Cohnella; species Cohnella abietis. The sequence continues at coordinate 914,185 of NZ_AP019400.1, forward strand.
CAAAGTTTAGATAGCGCTGATCGAGAGCGGGAACCGGTTGGAAGAAAAACTCCACGCAGCTGTCCCTGCACACGGGATCATTCGACTTAAAATACGTTATGGTAGGGTCATCCTCGTACGTCTGGAATTGGATATGAAGTGAATCGCTAGAGTAATAGATACGAGCCTTTACTTCAGGCTTGTAATCATTGTCCGGCCATAGGTGATGATCAAGAATAAGCGGATCGATTGTGCTCCAGATAGCTGCACTGTCATCATTTGAGTGCTTTATGACGATACTATTTTTTTTCATTTCTGTTGGTTACCCCCATGAGTAGAGTTACTTTAAAACAGTATCACAAACATATCCCGATTTCCATCTATAACCAGGTAAGCTGCACACTATGTCCGCTTACGGAACTGGACAGGGGTACATCCTCGGTATCGCTTGAATAGCTCGTCTAAATATTGAATGGTGCCAAAGCCAGTTTGTTCGGCGATTAAGGTGATGGACAGATTGCTGTCACGTATAAGCGCTTCTGCTTTGCTAATTCGATAGAGGTGGATATATTCTGTAAAGGTTCTCCCAACGGTATGCTTAAATACGCGACAGAAATGATACGGACTCATGCAGGCAATTTTTGCAGCATCGCTCACTAGCAGCCTTTCCGCGTAATGGGATTCAATATGGGAAATCACTTCCTTTAACCTCTCCGCTCGTTGTAGGGCTGACAGGTCCCGCGAATTGCTTCCGGTTGATGTTACACCATACTCACGGGACAGCTCAAGTAGTAATACGTGCAGATAGGACTTGATGGCAACCTCGTATCCCTCTTTTTTACGTGTGAATTCATGAATAATAGAGCGGATTACGGCTGTACTGGCATCATATATTGTATCTCCGGGTTTAATGAGAACTGGAAGCATCATCTTTCCCGTTAGGAGGGAACGTGAAGCTACATTCATGAAATCAGAGCTTGCCAGACGACTCCGATCGAGCAATATCGTGTAATACATAGGAGGTTTGTCGACGACATAACCACTATGAATGACACCTTCCCCAATTAGAAAAAGATCACCTTTCGTACCAAACAATGATTTACCACCAATATGTAGCTCTATTTGACCTTCAGTAATAAAAATGAGCTCTAAACAATCGTTATGCCAATGGGGAGAGAAAATCGTTACGCCATCGCATTCAGGCTCGAACAAATTGAACGGATATGTATCGTCTAGCATTGACATGTATTGGTTTGAACCGGAAGCACTCATCGGCATCGCCTCTATATGCGCAAGATTGTGTAAAAATATAGCATTGTTATCCGTAGATTGTGTCTCGATTGTACCCTATGATGAAAGCAATATAAAGAGGGAAGGAATTGAGGAACATGGGGAGCCAGCAGCTACACATTCAATTGAAAGAGGGGGAAGCTTGGTGGGGTGGCGATGTTACGGATGGAATACATATGCCTTTCGGTAGAAAACCCTTTGAAAGAGACTTGACGATTGGTATATCCGGTAATCAGGCTGCTCCGCTTCTTGTTTCGAGCCATGGTCGTTATGTATGGTCCGAGCATCCCATTCGATATAGCTTCGCAAACGGTGCTCTAACTGTAGCCTGTGATGCGGGTGAAGTTGTGTTGGAGGATCGTGGGACTGATCTGCGTAGCGCATTTCTTGCATCGGCCAAGAACCATTTTCCTTCCACGGGAACACTGCCTGACGCACGCTTTTTCACAGTGCCGCAGTACAATTTGTGGATTGAGCTTCAATACGAGCCGACACAGGATAAGACGATCGAATATGCCGAGAGTGTGCTGGCAAATGGTTTTCCACCTGGAGTCATTATGATTGATGATAATTGGATGGAGGATTACGGGGTTTGGAAGTTCCGTTCCGACCGTTTTCCCGATCCGAAAGCAATGACAGATAAGCTGCATGAGATGGGATTCCAAGTCATGCTATGGACATGTCCATTCGTCAGTCCGGATAATGCGGCGAATTTCCGGATGCTGGAGAGGGAGGGCTTTCTGCTTCAGGATGAGCATGGGGAAGTGGCCATTCGCAGATGGTGGAACGGCTATAGCGCTGTGCTGGACTGCACGAATAAGGATGCCGTTGATTGGTATTGTGGGCAGCTAGGGCAATTAATCGACGACTATGGAATTGATGGCTTTAAGCTGGACGCAGGAGACCCTGAATATTACAGAGCTTCGGACCGAAGTGCAGTGCCCCTTCATCCGAATGAGCATTGTGAGGCTTGGGCTATTGTGGGGCTTCGTTATTCCTTTAATGAGTACAGAGCCTGCTGGAAGCAAGCGGGGCAGCCATTGGTGCAGAGACTGAGGGATAAGAATCATACGTGGGATGAGAACGGATTAGCCTCGCTTATTCCGAACGGTCTGGCACAAGGACTTACAGGCTATGCTTATATTTGCCCAGATATGATTGGCGGTGGAATGCTTGGTGACGTCGAAAATAACCCGGATTTTCGCGTTGATCAAGAATTGTTTGTTCGTTATGCGCAGTGTTCGGCATTATTTCCAATGATGCAGTTCTCAACAGCACCATGGCGTGTATTGGATCAGGAGCATCTTGAATATTGTAAGGCTACAGCTAGGCTTCACTCGGAGCTGGGAGACACCTTTCTTGAACTAGCACACCATTCATCGCAGACCGGAGAGCCAATCATGCGGCATATGGCTTACGTATTTCCGGATGGAGGCTTTGAAGAGGTAACTGATCAGTTTTTAGTTGGTGATGATATTCTTGTTGCTCCTGTTATTATGAAGGGAACGCGTAGCCGTACAATCTCTTTCCCTGGTGCGGAATGGCAGGGAGACGATGGGAGCATTGTAGCCGGACCTTGCACACGCAGCGTCGAAGCTCCACTTTCCCGCCTTCCATGGTATCGCCGGAGAGAGTAGCAAGTGGTGGGTTTCTGAGCAGATTTACGCCTCAACTAGTCGTTGCATCGGAGAGCATCACATTGTGATGCTCTTTTTTGATATTATTCGTCGCTTATCTGCTCATTTTCCACACGAGTTTAACCTATAGGTCGAAATTGAATTTATGTGTATGTAAGAGGAGGTGGAGGATTGTTATAGTCTGATTGGGTGATGAACATTGAGCTTTGATTATTCTATAATTGGTTATCGAATTAAGAAAGCTAGGGAAGACAAAGGGATTACGCAAGAAACTCTAGCTGAGTCTATGGACGTGTCCAATGCTTATATAAGCAAGATTGAAAGAGGCCGAACACCAGTTAATCTCGATAATTTGGATAAAATATGTACCGTTCTCGAGACGACTACGGATTATATTTTGCGTGGAACGAGTACGACTAACGATGAATATATGCGGAATGAAATTATAGATATGCTGGAAGGCTGCTCACCGGAAAAAATTAAGCTGATCGCAAATGTGATTAAGCCGATTATTGATTATAAAGGGTAATGTCGTGATAGAAGGAGGCTGCTATTTTTGGCTTTGGATCTGGAATTAGCTGAGATATTCATCCAGAACAAGCTGCAGGCAATTGAAATGTCACACCTTTATGTTCGTACTCAGAGCAAGAGTCTAGTTATTTTCTCAATGGAACAGGATGAAGAGGCTATAAGGGCTATTCTGACCCAGTTTAGTGGAGATGAATTTCTTCTAAGCATTGCTGACCCTCGAGGGGAGTGGCAGTTGATTCCGCACACTGGAACATTGACCGAAATGGTAGAAGTGTTGACCGATGAGCTGACTTTTGCTTTGGCTAGATGGCCCTGATTAATAGATATTAAAGCAAATGCCGCGCTAACCTCCCCCGTGAAGGGAAGATTAGCGCGGCATTTCTGTTTATGCTGAGTGCACTTATTACGATGCTCAAAGCGTTAAAGCACTTAAACGTTCTGACAACGCCTGAGTTATGGTTCCTGGTTTACCGCTCCCAATGACTGTGTCGTCATGATATCGGACGACAGGCATAACCTCCAAAGTCGTACTCGTCAGGAAAGCCTCATCCGCATTGCGAAGCTCCTCAGGAGTAAACGGCTGCTCGTGAAAGGGGATATCGAGCTCTTGGGCAATTCTTTTGACAGCTATCCGTGTAATCCCTGCCAAAATTTGATTGGTGAGTGGTGCGGTGCGGATAGCTCCTTTCTCAACAATGTAGATATTGGAGCTGGAGCCTTCGGTAACATATCCGTCCCGCACAAGAACGGCTTCTAAACAATCATTATCTGCTGCTACTTGTTTAGCCAAAATGTTCGGGAGCAGATTTAGAGATTTAATATGACAATTCAACCAGCGTTCATCAGGGTGCATCCATACCGCTGCACCGTTCTCCTTCAATTCGACTGGAGTGGCACGAGAAGGCTTGGCTGTCATTGAAATAGAAACAGGACAATTAGGAAAAGTATGATTTCTAGGGGCGATGCCCCTGGTCACCTGTAAATAAATATCGAGATCAGCAAGACCGCTTCTATCTATTAGTTGATGAATGATGGTCTGGAAGAACGCCCTGTCTGAATCCAACTGAAGTCGGATTGCCTCTGCGCTGCGATACAATCTGTCCAAATGCTCATCAAGCATAAAGGGCTTCCCGCCATATATTCTAATAACCTCATATACTCCATCTCCGAATTGATGTCCTCTTTCCTCAATAGGGAGAGCTGGCTCATCCAATGCTAGAAAAACACCATTTAAGTAGGCAATGCTCATGTGATTACCCTCCTTCCGTTTGCTAGTTCCAAACTAACCCATTAAGCTGCATTCGTCCAATCAAACAATTATATGTCGGCTATAACAAGAATTTTACCGAATTTTGTATTCATAGGTTGACTCGTTAAATAGTTCAATACTAGCGTCCTGCTGGCTAGTTTGGAGTTACAGATATCTCAGCTTCTATATCGAGGTCTATATCAAGATCTAACTCCGCTTCTAATTCCAATTCTAACTCGGCATCTATATCCGCATCTAGCTCCGCTTCTATGTCATCATAAGCTTCTATTTCGTTCCTCAGCTTGTCGTTTTCCTCTTTGATCGTTTTCAATTCCTTTTGTATTTGATCCAAGTCCTCTGAAGAATTATTGCCGGTTGAACAGCCGGAGAGAATAAGTGCCGTGAGAAGTAGAGTTGTGCAGAGTTTAATGATTGTCATTGCGCACCTCAATTAGTATTTTTTTCCTAGTAGTATAACACTTCTAGATGACAGATTACGACACATACTTTTTTGGAGGATTAGGTTGGGTCTGTTGTTTTTAATAATAAATATGCTTTTCACATCATTCTCTCATTTTCGCTCGCTATAATTAGCGTAGACCTGTAATGATTATCATTCTCATCATGCAACAATCAATGATTGTGTGACTAATGAGCGGAAGGTGGTGCGGTTATGGAACTGCGATCCATGCATGTGATTAGGCATAACCTTCGCAAACGTAATCCAAGGTGGAAGCATAGATCACTCCGAATGAAGTATTTAATTCTGGAGCTGTTAGGTGAGACAGAAAGCTTAACCGTACTAGAACTCACAGAGCTTCTGCCCAATAACTCCTTGTCCGTACGAAAAGTTATCCATGGCTTAATGATAAGTGGCTTAGTTGAAAGAGCTGAGGAAGATAGTGATCTGCTCGTCATAACGCTGTCTGGAGCCCGAGTGTTGAGGGCAGCGCTCAAAGAAAGGCGCGAGTGGCTGAAATGTAATCCAGATGTAGGTTCGAGTCACGGGCTAGCATTGTTAACTCAGTTTAATTCTAATGGCACTAAGGAAAGGACATTCGTATGAAAAAAGCTTCATCCTTTGAAATCGTGGCGGCAAGATGCTGGAATTTGCTCAACGAAGGTAAGCCGTTCACACCGATCTTCGTTGTTGGAACGTTTGCCCTTTTCCGGCTCGATCAATGGACGAACGGTGATTTCTGGCTAGCGGCGGGCTTAAGCCTGTTGCTGCTGCTGCCGTTGTTCGCTATCTATTATTATTTTGATTTTCCATTGTTACTGCGAAACTACTTATGGTTGCCGGTTGTAGCAGCTTTGCTCGTATGGGAGCCTCCGCATAATCTATCTCTTTATGCGACTGCCATTGGTTTATATTTCTTCTTTACCGTTTTCTTCTGGGGAACCCTGTATTATCGATTGCGAATTGGCACAACCTTGTGGAACTTTAAGCGGTTCTGGAAGCTTGTGCTCAAGAACAGTGATTCGACAAGCGGCAATGCACAGGAACAGCTACCGAAGCTGCTGTTGCTGCTGTTTCTATGGAATCATCTTTACATAGGCATCGATTTAACTGGTGAAGGGTATTTGTCGTCCACTCATTTCTCGGAAGCTGTCGTCCCTCTATATTTGTTCATTGGTTGTATTCTGCTGTTTGCCTGGATTCTCCATGCTAATTTGTTTGATTGGAAGCCGAAGGAAACAGCACCATTGACGGAAAGTCCGGATGCTACAGGCAAAGCGGTCAATGAGAAGGTCATTGTCATTGTGGTAGATGGGATGCGTAAAGAGCGGTTTGAAGAGGCTGATGCCCCATTCTTAAAGAAGCTTAGGGCAGAAGGAACGGAATATACACAGATGGAAACGGTTTATCCTGCTCGGACGGTCGTATGCTTCTCATCCATGTTCACCGGAGCTTATCCGAAGGAGCATGGAATCCGCTCGAATATGGTATGGAGGCTTGGCATTAGAGTTGAGAGCATCTTTGATTCGCTGCGCAAGGTGAATAAGAAAGGAAGACTGCTCGGTATTGCCCACCTGATCGACTCAATGGGCGACGATGTGGAGAGCGTGACCGCAGTCATGCACAATGATCGAGCTGACCGCAATATTATTGAGCGTGCCAAGAAAATCATGGCCGAGCAGGATCCTGATCTGCTTGTTGTTCAGCTAATCGGGGTCGATCAAACCGGTCATAGTAGAGGTGTGCTGTACGACGAATATTTACAAAAGATTGCAGAGGCCGATAGGCTGATCGAGGAATATGTAGGCTGGCTGAATGAACAGGGGATGATGCGTAATACGACGCTAATCCTATGTGCGGATCATGGGCAAGCCGATGGGATCGGGGGGCATGGACATCTAGATGAAGGGGAGAGATTCGTACCTTTTTTCCTTAATGGACCAACCATTAAGCAAGGCCACCGGGTAGACGAAAGACATTCTTTAATTTCAATGGCTCCTACACTTTCTTTCTTGCTGGGTGCACCTTACCCGAATGGAAGTCGTGGACGGGTTTTATCAGATGCATTCAAGCCGCAATCGAAATCGGGGAGCGGGGGAAAGGAGACAAGTAATGAAAGTAAAGGAACACAAGAAATTAGTCGTATTCATTCCAGCGCATAACGAGGAAGGCGACATCGGTGAGGTCATCTCCCGTATTCCTCGAAATTTTCACCCGGATTATAAAGTAGAGGTCGTTGTTATCGATGACGGGTCTTCGGATCAGACGGTAACTGTAGCTAAGCAGGCGGGAGCCGATCGTATTATCTCCTTCAAGGAGAATAGGGGGCTGGGAGCAGCAGTTAGAGAGGGGTTAGCTCAATGCTGTCTAATGGATGCGGATATTGGACTGATGATCGATGCAGACAATGAGTATCCCCCGGAGCAAATTCCTGAGGTCGTCGCTCCTATCATGGAGGGAAGTGCTGACTACACCTTTGGCTCAAGGTTCAAAGGCCGGATTAAGGGGATGAAGCTTCACCGGAGATTAGGGAATTATGCGTTTACGCTGCTGCAGTCATTATTGTTGAGAAAGTGGATTACGGATGGGCAATCGGGTATGCGTGGTTTTTCCCGGGAGGCAATGGAAAAGGCAGACATTATTCATGATTACAACTATGCGCAGGTAATAACCTTAAATTTGTTGAGACAAGGCTTTCGGCTGCAAGAGGTTCCTATTCATTACCAGGTAAGGACGAAAGGGCAGTCTTTTATTCGATTTCATAAGTACGTGATCTCTGTTTTGCCAGCCATCTACAAGGAAATGAGACGGCCTGTTAAACGAGTGCCAGCACCTGAAATAAGAAGGAAAGTGCAAGAGAATCTGATGTAAGGAGTTGTAAGAGATGCTTAGCTTAGCGGGAGGGGCAAGGAATGTCTCATCGATTCGTTCGGGGTATCATGTTATTCGCTGCCGTAGCCGTCCTCATTGGATTGTTTCTAGCGAATTTGACGTTGGCCAGTCCGTTCGTACGTTCATGGGATGAGGTTGACTTCGTATTCGCGCTGGACCGTTACGATTTACTTGCTATGCAGCCCCATTTTCCCGGATATCCGTATTTTATTGCTGGGGCGACAATCCTTCATCAATGGATTTCAGATCCGGTAAAAGCATTAATTACATTAAATGCATTACTTGCACTAAGCTCGGCTATCCCCATTGCTTTGTTGGCTAAGAGATATATGAGGCTCCAGACTGCAGCTTGGGCTTCTGTATGGATACTCACGATGCCTTATTTATGGCTCATGGGCTCAAGGCCGATGTCTGAATGCGCCGGAATAGCTGTGCTGTGGTGGTTTCTGTGGAGTGTAAGGGAGGCAGCAGAGAAACCGCGTTCGACCTGGCGTCATGCCGTCGCTTTGCTGTTATTTAGTCTACTAATGGGGATTCGGCTATCGTTCTTCCCATTCGGTATAGGTCTAGTATTACTCTGGCTACATCAATATAGAAGCTTCGCTGGTTATAGGGCACGAATTGCCCGGTTAATTCTCTCGATTGTCTCCGCGATAGGTGCTCAGTTGATCTGGGTGTCAGGACTTGTCATGTCTGAAGGGACATTAGGCGGCTTCTGGAAGCTGTCGAATGCCTTCGTTGCGGGCCACTTCTCGGAGTGGGGAGGGGGTATTACTGCGGCTGAAATGTCCCTCCCAGCAAGAATAGTTAAGCTTATTGCAAGCAATCTCATTACGGATGTGCTGCTTAGCCGTTCTATTGTTATCGGAGCTTTCTGTTTTGTGCTGCTCTTATTGATTGTTTGGGGATTAGGTTTGCTGCGAGAAAAAAAACCGGAAAGTGGCGCGGAACTAAGGTACGGCCTATGGCTCGGCATTTGTGTTGCAGCTTATGTGTTGTGGGCGCTACTTGGTCAGAATATTGAGAAGCCACGTCATATCGCACCGATTGCAGGGCCATTAATGTTAGCGTTCTATATTCTGGCTATTAGAACATCCCAATCTTTGACCCAATCGGTAACAGCTACCCGAAGTAAATACTTGTTCATTGCTGTTGGTAGGGGAATTTGCTTTACATTGGCGGCGGTCGTAATCTCTCAAATCGTGCATGGGGCAAATTTACTTAAAATGCAGGCTAATGAGAAACCAGCAGTTTACCAGATGCATGAGTATATGGATGAACTGAAGCAGCCGCTCATTGTATACACCTGGGAAGAAACCCGCGTGCTTCAGTACTTGCATGCCGATTACGAGCACCGCAGAATTCTGACCTTTAATTATTTCAATGCGCTAGCAGATGCTAATCCCGAACGTAAAGTGCTTCTTACTGATCATGTGCTGGAGGGCTTCTACCTTCAGAATGCCAGCATTCGAGACTATGTTGATCCCATCGCACAATTTAGCTCGAGCTCTTTATTTGACCCGGTATACTCCCAAATCACATTGTACGAATGGAAAAAGCACAATTAGATTTCAAGATAAGCTACATAGGCAAGGGAGAGTGTTCAAGTGTCTAAATGGATTAGACTCGGACTGGTCGCTATGCTTCTACTCTTATGGGTCGCTCCAGTCCAAGTATCGGCTTATTCCTACGGGGATGCCAACACGGAGGATATCGCCGAAACCTTTAAGCTCATTGAAGCTTCATTAAGTGGGGCTTCACCGAATTGGAAAACGGTAAGAGAAGCATATAAGACACGCCGGTCGGAAATTAAGTCCCACTTCGGTGAAGCAGTTGCAATAACGCTTGATAAGAACATAGAAGCAAAGGAAGCCGAGCTTCTGACGGCCAATTTCAAGGCTGTGCTTGTTTTAAATCTGGATCGTCGGTTCACCTATGCCTCGAAGGATGTGAAGGACTATGCCGGGGCAAAGCTTCTACTAGCTAAAGCCAAGGCGACCTTCGATACGCTAGCTCCTTACATCTCTTCTGGTACAGATGAGATCAATAAAGCGTTTGACGATGCGTTAGATGCACTTGGAAATCCCGGCTTGTTCGGAGTAGGGAAGAAGGAGGTAGATCCTGAAACCTTCAAGGAAAGAGTAGGCTTCATCCATAAGAAGGTTAAGCCGCTGTTTCCATATAAGGCGTATGTTAAACCAGCGCCAGAGGTGAAGGAACAGGAAAAGCTACCGGTTAAGCCACAGGAAAAGCCTACACCGAGCAAAGAGCCTGTAGCATCTATTCAGCCATCTCCTGACAAAGAGCCTGTTGTGGAGGAAGTAGTCGCAACACCCGAAGCGCCGGCAACTCCTAGCGCTAGCGCAACTCCAAGCCCTAGCCCTAGCGAAGAGCCTCAGGAAGAGGTTCCCTCGAGTCCAGAGGAAACAGCTTCAGAATCTGCTTCAGCTTCCCCTAGTGAAGAACTCGCCGAGCCAACGCCGTCTGAACCTGAACCCAGTGAGACACCAAGTGATGCCGAGCATGCTCCAATGGAGCGGGCCGACAAGACGAACACGGGTGTAACGGTGCTCGTAATTGGTGGAGTAATCGTGCTCGGTGGTGGAGTGTTCTGGTTTATCCGTAAAAAAGGATTCATTTAATTTTATTTTAACTATAAGAGGAGAGATTTCATTGCGTAAATTATTGTCTACCGTACTTAGTCTTACCCTTGCTCTATCAACTGTGTTCATGTTAGCTTCGGTCGTTAGCGCCGAATCCAAGTTCAAGATTACTGAGGATGCGGAGCTTGCAGCTCGCATTAAAGCGTTCGCAGAAATTAAAGAACTGTTCACTGACAAGACGGATCTTGCAGCAGTAAAAGCATTCTATGAGAGCCATTTCCAAGCAGAAACCAAACGAATTGATGCCACGATCAAAGCTGATGATCCGAAGATCGACGAGAACATTTTATTCGTACTCAATAATGCGATTAAAGGAACACTGAACGCAAACCAAGCCAAGCAAGCCGTAGACAAAGGGCTTCAGTGGTACTTCTATTTTGCACTGCGTGATTTGATTAGCAATAAAGTTAGACCTGCAATAGCTAAAGAAGATTTCACTACAGCTAAAGTAGAGTTCGATAAAGTCGTTCAAATCTACGAGGGCGTTATTCAAAGCACGGTTACGAAACGGGACGGTACTTATAGCTTAGATATGGTCGGAATTCTCAAGGGAACGATCGATCAATTGCTTAAGGATATCGCAGATAAGAACGCGAATGATTTCAACGTACATCGCCAGGTGCTAGACAAAACGATTATCAAAACCTACGCGCTAGCAACGTTTACTTATGCGACCAACATTCCGAAGAAACCAGCTGCTGATCAACCAACTGCAGTAACTGAAGGCTACTTCTTATTTCTTCCGGTTTATACCTACTTAAGAGGAGGCAGCCCGGACGATGCAAACTATGTTCTAAATACATTTGCTTCTGGAGACGCCAGTAAGGTAGATCCGGATAAAATCCAAGCGGCCCTTCAGCGCACAATGATCGGTAAGGTATCCGAATATGTAACGAATGCTTATGTGAAGTTGGCGGCTGGTGACCTGCAAGGAGCTCGCGGCTACGCTATGGAAGGCAACATGTTCTTATCTACTCAAGAAGTATTTTTCTCCAAAGAGGATTACGCTTCCGCTGCGAATTACGCACAACAGTTTGCTACTGCGGTTGATAACTCCAATCTGGCAGCAGCAAAATCAGCTTCCTATCAAATGCTGAAATACCTCGTCGTTAAAGACGGTATTCAATTAACGATCGGTGAGAAATCCTATTCGGTTGATGGTCAAGCCCGCACAGCGACAAGTGCACCTTATATTACTAGCAAAACTTACCGTACGCTCGTTCCTGTTCGTTTGATTGCAGATGCAATTAATGCGGAAGTAAGCTACGTAGGCGCTACGAAAACAGTAAAAATCGTCAAAGACGGCAAAACAACTGAGCTGAAGGTCGGCTCTGATGTAATCGTTCAGGATGGCAAGGCTAATGAAACCGTTAAGCTGGATCAACCAGTTGTTCTCGATAATGGCAGTGCATTCATTCCACTCCGCGCTGTCGCTGAGCTCTTCGGCAAAAGAGTGTTCAATGACAAGAAAGAAATTATCATATTGAGATAATCTAGCTCCTATCCGGGACGCTTGCGCTTATTGCGCAAGTGTCTTCCGGGTATTATTTCACATGATGATGAGGGGAGATATGAAATGGATTTACAGTCTTTTCTGATTACCTTTCGGGAAGCGCTCGAAGCGATCCTGATTGTTGGCGTAATCTTAACTTACTTGAAAAAAATCGAGCAAAAACAATGGAATAAGTGGGTATGGGTAGGGGTTGTTCTTGCTTTAATCGCGAGCTACGGTGTGGCACTCGTATTTCAAACTGTCCTTACGGGATTTGCCACAATGGGCAGTCAGAATTATTTGAAGATCGGAATAATGCTTGTTTCCTGCGTGCTGCTGTCGCATATGGTTCTGTTCATGAGCCAGCAAAGTCGGAATTTGCAAGGTAAGGTGGAAAATAAAATTACAGCGATCCTCACGGTCGGTGGGGCGCTTAACATGATTGCCCATTCCTTTCTTGTTGTCGTTAGGGAAGGTGTGGAGACTGTATTTTTCTTTGCAGCTATAACGGGCGGGGATATCCAGAAGGCTCTGCAAAGCTGGGGCGCATTGTTCGGATTGCTGCTCGCAATCGTTATCGGCTGGTTATTTTTCAAGAGCACGAAGAAGATTCAATTAAAAACTTTCTTCCGAATAACAAGCATTTTCCTCATGATGATCGCTGGAGGGCTCCTCGTCCAAGCTGTCGGAATTATGCAGGATATTGGCATGATGGGGACGGTTTACAAGACACCCGGCGGAGAGGTCGGCGAGCTGTATAATCTGACGGCTATTATGCCTGAGCATCCCTTGGATGAGGTGCAGTACTTACGTGATACTGGTAATCAGCCACTCATTAACGGACAGGTAGGCATTTTCTTCAAAGCATTTTTAGGCTACACGCAGAATCCATCGGTAGAGGAATTTGTTCTATATTGGGCTTTTTATCTCGTTATTCTTATTCTTCTGGGCATGCAGAAGAAGCGTCACGAGAAGGTGAACCAAGAGCTTAATCAAGATGCGGCATAAGCAAAACAAGCGAGAATCACACATCAGTCATCAGTCATCTTGAGGAGGGAACTACAATTGAAAATAGGAATTATAGGCTTCGGCCATGTGGGTAAGGCGATGTTTAAGCTGTTTCCCGAAGCAGCCATTTACGATGAACCTCTTGAGCTGGGAAGCCGTTCGGATATGAGCGAGGTAGATGCGGCATTCGTCTGTGTGCCTACCCCTGAGGCTTCAGATGGAAGCTGCGATACATCACTTGTCGAGGAAGTAATCGATTGGCTTGAAGCCAAGGTCATCATTATTCGTTCAACTGTTTCAGTAGGCTTCACAGAGCGTTTAGTAGCAGCGACGGGCAAGCGTATCGTTTTCCAGCCAGAATATTATGGAGAGACCGCAGCGCATCCTTTTGCAGAGCTTGCCTCTCGTTCATGGTTAACCTTCGGCGGAGCTACTCAAGACGTCAAGCTAGCAGTGAAAGCTTATCAAAGCATCTGCAATGCCGAGGTGAAGTTTGTCCTAACGGATGCACGTACAGCAGAGCTAGCTAAGTATATGGAAAACTGCTATTTAGCGTTAAAAGTTACGTTCTGCAATGAATTTTACAATATTGCCGAAGCCTTTAATGTCGATTACAACGAATTGCGAGAGGTATGGCTTGAAGATCCGAGAATAGGAAGAAGCCATACCTTCGTCTACGAGGACAATCGTGGTTTTTCGGGCAAATGCTTGCCTAAGGACTTGAATGCAATGATTCATCAATCGGAAAATCAGGGGCTCGATGTTGGACTGCTCCGCTCTGTGCGGGAAAGAAACAAAGGCTTTTTTCAAAACAAGGATTGAAAACGCTGTAAATTTGCAATAGAATGGGACTTATAATGATAATCATTATCAATTAAGTGCGTCCCATTTGTTATGGTTCTTCCGGCCTTACAATTAAGCATGGGTCATGCGGAAGGAAGGGATAGCATGAAAAAGATACTGCTCATTGAAGACGAGAGAAATATGTCACGCTTTATCGAGCTGGAGCTTAGCCACGAATCCTTTGCTGTGACTGTCGCATCAGAGGGGAATTCAGGGCTCCAAATCGCATTAGCGGAGGACTGGGATATTATTCTACTAGATCTCATGCTGCCAGGAATAGATGGTCTTGAAATATGCAAGCAGATTCGCTCTGTGAAGTACACACCGATCATTATGCTCAGTGCAAGGGACAGTGTAACAGACAGAGTATCGGGGTTAGACTGCGGTGCTGACGACTATCTTCCGAAGCCCTTTGCCATTGAGGAGCTGCTAGCGCGAATGCGAGTAGTGCTCAGAAGGCAACAGGAAATTCAGGGGGACAGGCTCCCCGTACTTGTCTTTCAAGATTTAAGCCTGGATCCGAACACGAGAATCGTTCTTCGGGCTGGTAAGCCAATCGAACTGACCAAACGGGAATATGACTTGTTAGCCGTATTCTTGAGCAATGCAAATCGTGTGCTGGATCGGGAAACTTTGTTGGATAAGGTATGGGGCTTCGAAGCAGTCGTAGATACGAACGTAGTGGATGTGTATGTCCGCTACCTACGCCGCAAAATCGATGTTTCCAGCGAGAATGGCTACATACAAACTTTAAGGGGCATCGGATACGTGATGAGAAAATGAGCTTAAAGCGATGGATGGGCTTCTACTCCCGCATGCCAGTTAAACTCAAGCTGACCTTAGGGTCGGCTGTTTTGCTTACGATGCTGTTCGTAGGCTACAACGCGCTTCAATACGTTCTCATGGAGAAGTGGATGATCCAGCGAGAGAAGAGTAAT